>JAYVNA010000188.1:0-46526 GCA_043758715.1 Archangium sp. | reverse complement strand
GCAAGCCGTTCGACCTCGGTACCTACGTGATCACGCTCTTCGCCGACTACCTGGGCAGCGGCGGCACGCGCATCTCGACGGACGCGTGCATGGTGCGCTCGGACTGCGCCTGGCTGCAGAAGTAGCAGGGCCCTCAGCAGCCCATGGGTGCGTGGGGGTCGAGGGTTCGGCACATTGCTCGACGCGTGCGGGCTCTCGAGCTTCGCGGGCGAGGACGCTCACGGGACCTGGTCGCTTCTCTTGAGTGGCCGACCTAAGCGACCACGGCACAGGTCGGGACGGTCCGTGGTCGATTGAGTCGCTCGTGCCGGACACGAGTCACGTTCACGAAGCCTCGTCACCTCGTGATGGGAACTCGAGGTGAGGGGCCTGCCCGCGACGAGTCTGCCGTCTGCGACCACGCACGACCGTCGCTCAAGGCGCAGTTCAGCGCAGCGCTTGGGTCAACTCCGCGAGCAAGGTGTCGGTGATCAATACGCCGATCACGAAGCCGTGCGTCGCGGTTCGGCTCGAGCCCGGATCTCTCGCGGTGAAGCCCGCCGTCACGCCGCCGATCACCGCGCCAGCCAGCCCACTGAGGAGCGGCAGCAGTACCACGCCCACAGTGAGCCCCTTCGGGTGCTGAGAGGCGTTGATCGCCAGCCCCAGCCACGAGCCCAACATGCCGCCCGCGCCCACGGCGCCGAGAATCGCCAGCGTGTAGCCCGAAGGTTGGTCACCGGTGAGGTACGCACCCAGCGTGTAGCCGCCGGCCGCGAGCAGCCCGAACGTTCCGACGACCACCATTTCCACCGCGCGGCTTTCGCCCGACGACTTCTCGGGCTCAGCCGCGTGCGCGGACAACGCCATCACCAACACCGCAGTGAATGCGAGCCGCGTCATGACTTCAGGACTTCGCGTTCCAACCGTGACGAACGTACGGGCGAACGGCGGTGAACGGCTTGCCGGTCTTCGCTTCGTCCCATTCCTTGTTCAGCTTGAGCTCGAGCGCGTCGTTCCACTTCTCGAACGTCGAATACTGCTGACGCGCTCCCACGCCGTAACGAACCGCCGCGCGGGCGTCTTCCCAGACGACCGGCTTGGTCACCGGGTCAGGGTTCATCAAACCATCGGCCGGAATCGGCATCGCGCCGGTGGCCTGCGCCAGGGTGTCGGGCAACTCCTGCTTCAGCTCAGTGCCACCGAGGTGCAGATCGGCCTTCGTCTGCTCCCAGTCACGCTCGAGCGCGCCCTTCAACTTTTCCCAGGCCGAACCGTGCGTGTCCTTTTCCCAATACGAAGGCTGCCATTCCTGGGTGATGCGGGTCGATGCGTCGTCTGTGTTGTTCATGAAGTGACTCCTGTGTGTGGTGAGGAAAGAAGGCGTTCAGACGTCGAGGGGCAAGCGCTTGAGGAAGTCCGCCAGCTCGTCGGCGTGCTCCTCTTCCTGCCCGAGGATCTCTTCGAACAGCCGGCGCGTGGTCGGGTCCTTCTCGCCCACGAAGGCGATGATGGCCGTGTAC
Organism: Archangium sp.; assembly: GCA_043758715.1. Classification (GTDB taxonomy): domain Bacteria; phylum Myxococcota; class Myxococcia; order Myxococcales; family Myxococcaceae; genus Archangium_A. The sequence goes on along the minus strand of JAYVNA010000188.1, from coordinate 45,024 downwards.
GACTCGATGGCGATGCGCTCCGCCACCAGGTCTTCGGTGAGCATGCCGCGCAACGAACCACTGACCGCGTAGTCGGCGTGGCTGCGGGCGGTCAGGGTGTCGGGCGAGAAGTCGGGGAGGCCACCGAGCTGCGTGATGCGCTGGGCCAGCTTGTCGGCGTGCGCGAGCTCTTCCTGCGAGTGGTTCAGCAGCTCACCGGTGACTGCGTGCCCGGCAATGCCGCCCAGGCTCGCGCTCATGAAGTGATGGTTTCGGTAGCGCAGCACGCAGACCAATTCGGTCGCGAGTGAGTCGTTCAGCAGCTTGATGATGGTGACGCGATCGCCCTGGTACCCCGGCGTCACTGCGCCCTCGCTGATGTGGGTGCGGGCGCGCTGCTTGATGGCCTCGAGGTCGAGGGAAAAGGTGTTGTTGGGCTTCGTGGACTCGACAGGCATCACGGTGGCGGACATGGCGCCCACCTCTGCATGCCCGGGTCCATCACGCAGGCGCTTGATACTTCAGTGATCGGCAGAGGGTGCGGCCGTCGCCTCCATCAAGATGAAGGCTTCACACGTCAATGTGGCTACCAGCGCACGGTCGTCCACAACGACGAGAAGTCGTCCGTCCACAACGGGGCATCCGAGGGCGGGTGCGCGTCGGTGAGCTCGAGGCCCGCGAAGTCCTCACCCGATCGGGCGAGCAGCAGCCAGCGCGCGGGCAGGGCCCAGTTGCTCTTCGCCTGGCTCAAGATCACCGCGGGCGTGAGGCCCAGTTCCTTCCCCACGCGGGAAGCGACCGGCACCAGCTCGAGCGACCGATTGGAAAGGTGAAACGCCAGCACGCCATGAGGCGCGAGGTGCGTGAGGTAGAGCGCCACCGCTTCTCTGGTGAGCAAATGCACCGGCACCGAGTCACTCGAGAACGCGTCGAGCACCAGCACGTCGAAGCCCCGCGGCGTTTCCCGTTCGAGCGTGGTGCGCGCGTCGCCGAGCGCGAGTTCGATGGTCGCCTTCGAATCAGCGAGGAAGGTGAACGAATCGCTCTTCGCGTAGTCGAGCACCGCCGGGCTGATTTCGTAGAACCGGTACACGTCGCCCGCGCGCCCGTAGGCGGCCAGCGTGCCGATGCCCAGGCCGATCACGCCGACTCTCCGCGGAGTGACGCGCGCGAGCGAGAGCAGCTTCCCGATGCCGCTCTCGGGTGCGTAATACGTGGTGGGAAGCTCGCGATGAAAACGCTGCTGCGCGCCGTGCACCGTGCGCCCATGCATCAACAGATTGGTCTCGTCGTCGCCATCACCGGACAGCGCGATGCGCACCACGCCGAAAAAGTCGCGGCGTGACTCGATGACGCCCACCCGCCGCGTCGCCACGCCCGCCAGCAGCAACATCGCCACCAAGGCGATCACCGGCCAGGACACCATCACGGCGCGCCGCGCGCTCAGCCGCACCGCCAGCGCCGCGAGCACGAAGACGATGCCCAGCTCGAGCTCGTAGAAGCCGCTGAACAGTGCGGGTGCGAAGAGCCCTGCGAACACGCCGCCCAGCGCGCCCCCGGTCGCCATCGCCGCGTAGAAGCCCGTGAGCTTCGACTCGTCGGGCTTGGTGCGCGCGAGTTCTCCATGTGACGCCACGCAGGCGACGAAGAGGAACACCACGTAGAGCGCGATGCGCAGCGGCAACGGCAGTTCCTGATCAGCGGCGCGCAGCGAGGCCACCGTCAGCGCCAGCCCGCCGAGCAGCGGCAGCGCCCACTCGCGCCGGTACCACCGCTCGCTCTCGAAGGTGACGATGAAGCTCAGCAGGTAGACCACCAGCGGCAGCACCCAGAGGAACGGAATGGGCGCGACTTCCTGCGTGAGGTGATTGGTCACCGCCAGCAGCAGCACCACCGGCCCCGACGAGAGCGCGAGCCAGCTGCCGATCGGCCCCCGGGTTCGACTCTTTTCCGCGAGGGGAGGGCGATCACCGCTCAGCCTGCGCCCTGCGAACATCAGCCCGCCCGCCCACACGAGAAAGCCGACGCTCCACAACCAACCTTGCGTACGCAGCGTGGCGACGGGCTCGAGCACGAAGGGGTACGCGAGCAACCCCAGCAGCGAACCCGCGTTCGAGACCGCGTACAGCCGGTACACCGAGCCTTGCTCCGTGGCGCGTGCGCTCGAGGCCCAGGCCTGCAGCAGCGGCCCCGTGGTGGCGAGGGCGAAGTAGGGCAGCCCGACTGAGAGCAAGAGCGTGAGCAGCAGCCGCGCTACCGGGAAGGTGGAATCGGGAGGCCGCAGCCCCACGCCGGGAATGATGGGGCCTCCCCACCAGCCCGCGGTGAGTACGAGCGAGAGCGCTGCCACGCCAACGAGTGCGCCCTGCATCACGACCTGTCTTCGGGGCGAGAAGCGGCCCACCAATCCGTGCGTCCACACGTAGCCGCCGAGCAGCAGCAGTTGAAAGAACAGCTGGCAGGTCGTCCACACCGCCGCGGAGCCGCCGAACCAGGGCAACAACGCGCGCGCCGCCATCGGCTGCACGAGGAAGAGCAGCACCGCGCCAAGGCTCACCGGGAAGACGAAGCGCTTCACTGACCGCGCCGCTCCTAGCACTGAGACTCACCCCATGCGCGGTTTCGGCAGGCTTGCCCACATCGCAACCCGGAGGCCGATCAAACAGATGATGGAGGGCGATGAAGATCAATCAACCTCGACCTTCCCTGCCGGTCACCAAGTCCCGCAACGCCGAGCCGCTTCCGCCGCGGCCTCCGCCGCGTGCCAGTGGAGATGATTTCGAGACCACCAGGTCGGGGCCGGTGTCGCTGGGCGCGGCGTCCCCCGAGGCGACTCCGGGAGAGCAGGTCATCGCGCTGGCGAAGAGCGTGATGGGCCAGAACGCGCACGACCTCAAGCTCGCCAACAAGACGAAGCTCGGCGACGCCATGCAGGACTGGGTGCCCGACACCGTCAACTGCGCCAACTTCGTTTCCGGCCTGTTGATCGCCACCGGCCAGATGCCGAAGAGCGAGGGGCACGCCGGCGTCGGAAGCCTGATCAGCAACCTCAAGAAAGATCCGAACTTCACCACCACCACGCTCGATCAGGCCAAGCCCGGTGACGTGGTGGCCTTCGAGTATTCCCACAAGGACGGGACCAAGGGGCAGCACATCGTGGTGTTCGAGGGCCGTGATGCGAACGGTCAACCGAAGTTCATCGGCTCGGACAACGTGAACAAGGACGGCACCCAGGCGGTGCATCAGTCGACCGGCGTGCCGAAGGGGTGGAAGCCGATCGCGGTGATGCACTACTCCGGGCCGCCGCCGGCCAACGTGCCCACGCCCGCTTCGCCTTCTGCGCCCACCGCTCCCTCCGCGCCCTCGGGCGCGACTTCCAACGTCGAAGGCATCACCAACGACAAGTCGACCTGGCTGCGCACCGGCAGCTCGGGCCCCGCCGTGGAAGGTCTGCAGAAGAAGCTCGCGGCGGCCGGCTTCGATCCCGGGCCCCTCGATGGCTCCTTCGGCCCCAAGACCCAGGCCGCCCTGCGTGCCTTTCAGACCGCCAAGGGCATCGGCGTCGACGGCATCGTGGGTCCCGAGACCCGCGCCACCTTGCTCGCGCAGCCCGCGCCGGGCCCGGTCGATCCCAACAAGCCCACGGTGCCCACCGCGCCGGTGACACCGAACACCTCGACCGGCCGCGAATTGGAAGCCCAGGCGCTCGCGAAACACGGGCCTGAGTTCGTTCAAAAGGTGAAGGACATGGCGACCCGGCTCGGCGTGAAGCCCGAGTGGATCCTCGCGGTGATGAAGAACGAGAGCAACATGAGCACCACCGCGAAGAACCCGAATGGCGGTGCGACCGGCCTCATTCAGTTCATGCCCGCCACGGCGCGCGGCCTGGGCACCACCACCGAAGCCTTGAGCAAGATGAGCGGCGTGGAGCAGCTCAAGTACGTCGAGAAGTACTTCGCGCCCTTCGCCGGCAAGATCAAATCAGGCACCGACCTCTACATGGCGACGTTCTGGCCCGCGGGCGTGGGCAAGCCCGACAGCTACAACATCGGCGGCGCCGAGGTCGCGCGGGTGAACAAGATCTTCGACCTCGACAAGAACGGTCAGATCACCGCGGGCGAGTTCCGCCAGTACTACCGCAACCGGTTCCCCGAGCTGGCTTAAGCCGACAGCTTCTCTACCAGCCCCAGCACCTGGCCGAAGTTCGAGAGCGTGTGCGTGGCAGACAACTGCTGCGCGCCCGACTCGAACACGTGCGCCGCGTGACGCCGGGTGATGGCTGCCGACGAGATGATGTCGAGGCGCTCGCGGTACTCGAGGCTGACGTAGGTGCCGTATTCCGCCCAGGCGTCGTGGCAGCCCACGGTTTGCGCCACCGCGATGTCTTTCTTGAGCGAGTCACCCACCACCAGCACCTCGGAAGGCTGCAGCCCGTAGGTGGAGAGGATCTTCTTGAGCCCGGCGGGGTTCGGCTTTTCCCAGTCGCGCGGCAGCTCGATGGTGGGGCAGGCGGCGCGGTACTCGCCCTTTTCCTGCTTCTGCAAAATGTCGTGAGCCACCAGCGCCGAGCCGTCGGGCCCCTCGGGAAAGTGAAAGCCCGGCATGGTGTAGAGCGCGGTCAGCCACTGATCGAGGCCCATGCGCTTGACCCGCTGCTCCGCGGGGTTTCGGGGCGCGTCGGTCAACGCCACCACCACGATGCGCTCCTGCTTGAGCGCTGCCAGGGTCTCCGCCACGCCTTTGTACGGACGCAGGTACTTTCGCCGCGCTTCCGAGAAGGCCATGCGCGCGGGCTCGATCACCAGCTTGTCGAAGCTGCCGAACTCGGGGAACTCGGCGAAGATCGAGCTCTCCTGCAAGGCGAACGGATACTCGTTCGATTCGTACTTCGAATAGACGGCCTTGAGCGACTGCACCACCTTGATGCGGGGAAAGCCGGTGGCGAGCTCCACCGCGTCGACCATCGCCTCGACGGCCGGCACGATGTAGTCGATCCATGAGTACAGCGTGTTGTCCATGTCGGTGACGACGAGGCGAATGGCCATGGCGCGGGCGAATACCACCGTTCCGAGCCGCCCGGCCCCGAAGCTGTGGCATCGTAAGGGCTCGCATGTGGCAGCTCCTGATCAACGGCCCCGGCTACTTCGACACTGTGTACGACCTCCCGGAGGGCGTGACGCAGGTCGGTCGCGCTGACGAGAACGACATCGTGCTCTCGGGCGATCTGGTCTCGCGCAAGCACTGCCGCATTCACATCAAGGCCACCGGCGTGGTGTTCGAAGACCTGGGCAGCCGCAACGGCACCAAGCTCAACGGCGCCCCGGTGGCTGGCTCGGTCGACCTGAAGAGCGGCGACGTGGTGGGCATCGGCGAGAACGCGCTGGCGCTGCGCAAGGTGGCGAACGCCGAGGCGCGCGAGACCGATATGATCGACATCGGCGGGGGCGGCAAGGTCAAGCGCTTCGGCCGCGGGGTGGACATCAAAGAGGCGGTGATGATCGCCCGCGACATCAAGGCTTCCGCCAGCGTGCTCCGCGCCCTCGACAACTTCGCGCCCTTCGACATTGCGCCTCCGCCGGTGGCCGTGGGCGCGTCCGACACCGACGAGACCGAAGGCCAACCTTCCGAAAGCGGCGAGCAGAGCAAGGTGGTGGTGCAGTCGCTGGTGCTGCTCTACCGGGTGGCCGAGTGCCTCGCGCGCGCGCCCGATCTCCAGGCGTTCCTCGACGAGACCTGCGACCTGGTGATGAAGCGCGTGGGGGCCACCACCGGCGTGGTGCTGCTCAAGCACGGCTCGGGCGTGATGGTGCCGGCGGCCGTGCGGCACGAACAGAAGCTCGCCCGCGGTGAAGTGCCGGTGTCCGACGCGATTCTCGAGGCGGCGTTGCAGAAGGGCCAGGCGATCGCCGTGGCCAACGTGCTCGACGACAGCCGCTTCGCCGATCGCGACTCGGTGGTGCTCTACGGCATCGACCAGGTGCTCTGCATTCCCATCGGCACCCAGGCGCCTTTCGCGGGCGTGCTCTACCTGAACCGCGCGCGCGCCGACGCGGAGCCCGTGGAAGCGCTGCTCGACGTCTGCACCGCCATCACCCAGTTGCTCGAGACCGGCGTGGCGAAGTTTCAAGACGCGCCGGTCAGCGGCAAGGTCGATCGGCTCAAGCTCGGGCTCGAGCGGCTCTACGCGCCCGACGTCGCCGAGCGGCGCGCCGCCGAGGTGCGGCAGTCAGGCAAGGTCAGCCAGGTCGCGGAGATTACCGGCACCGTGCTTCATGCCGAGCTCTACGGGCTCTCGGCGGCGGCCTCCAGGCTCGCGCCCGAGAAGCTCGCCGAGCTGGTGGCCGAGTGGCAGCGCATCGGCGCGCAGCTGTTGATGAGCTTCGAAGGCGCCATCGACGTGGTGGCCGGCGACACCGTGCGTGCGGTCTTCGGGGTGCCCTACGCCAAAGGCGATGACGCCATTCGGGCGGTCCGCGCCGCGATGGCCCTGCGAAACGAGTGGGAACGCCTCTCGCTCAAGCGGGGCAGCAGCAAGGAACGGTTCCAGGTTCGCGCGGGGCTCACCACCGGCAAGGTGTTCGCGGGGGCCGTGGGCACCGAGGCGCGCCTCGACCCGGTGCTGCTGGGTGAGCCGGTCACTGTTGCAGGTTTGTTGTGCGCGAGCGCCGAGCCCGGCCAGCTCCTTCTGACGGGGAAGTCGCTGGCGCACGTGGGCGCCCGCTTCGACGTCACCCCCCTGGGTGAGCGGCTTTTGCTCGGCCAGAAGACCAAGGTCGCGGTCTTCGAGGTGCTGGACGAAGACTCCGATTCAGGCACGCTTTCGGGCATTCGCTGAGCTGAGCTCCGAGCGGTCCCGAGGGCGGAGTCAGCAACACGCCTCGACCCTCGCAGGCCTGATTCGATCGGGGTTTGACAAAGCCTGAAGGGGCGTGGCGTTTCGGGATCTGCAGCGGTGGCCACCTCGCAGAGGCTCTCGACCTTCGGGCGAGGATCCTCAATTGACGAGGTCCGGGGTGGACCCTTTTTTCGACGTCACCGCGGAGTACGAGGGTTGTCATCCGCGGTAACGCGCGGAAATCGGCACGCCGGTCGGGCTGCTCTGTTCGCGTTCCTTCGCGCTGCAACGTAATCCCACGATTACGTCGGCGGAGGGCGGCTCCCCCGGGCGCGCCGCGAGTCGAAGCAACGTGTACTTCGTGACGGAGCTGCGCGCCGAGGGGCCCGCCGGCCGTTTGCCTCGGAGCTCCGTCACCGGAAAACACCCCGGCCCCAAGGCTTTTCAGTGAGCTGCTGATCTTCAGCGTGCAGTTGGGTCCGCCTTCGCGCGGTTGCTCGCCCGTGAGCGCCTCGCCGGGTGCAGTAAGGGTTGCGCGCGCGCTCAGGCTGCGTTCAGAAGCGGCCATGACCATCGAAATCGGAGCCACGCTCCCCGACGCCACCCTGTACGAGTCCACCACCTTCGGCGAAGCCTGCCCGCTCTCGCCCGAGAAGGTCTCGGTCGCTGAAGCCTCGAAGGGCAAGAAGATCGTGATCTTCGGCCTGCCCGGCGCCTACACCCCGACCTGCTCGGCCAAGCACGTGCCCGGCTACGTCGAGAAGTTGGCCGAGCTCAAGGCCAAGGGCGTCAACGAGGTGTGGTGCGTGGCGGTCAACGACGGCTTCGTGATGGCCGCCTGGGGCAAGGACCTCGGCGCTTTCGGCAAGGTGCGCATGCTGGGCGACGGCAGCGGCGAGCTGGCCAAGAAAATCGGCCTCGACCTCGACCTCAACGCCGCCGGCATGGGCCTGCGCATGAAGCGCTTCTCGATGCTGGTCGACAACGGCGTGGTCAAGCGCGTCAACGTGGAGGCGCCCGGCAAGTTCGAAGTCAGCGACGCCGGAACCATGCTCGGCCAGCTCTGAAAAGGGCTACCAGCTGAGCGAGGTGGCGTCGGGGTAGACCTTGATGCAGCGCTGGCGAACGGCGCGCAGCTGGCTTCCCGACGCCACTGTCTTGTAATCGGCGACCATCGGGCTGAGCTGCGCGTTGTCGTTTCGCTCGCAGATCGCGCTGATCAGAATCGAGAGCGCGTGCTCGCGCGCCGCCGGCGCCTTGATCGCCGCGCGCACCCGGCCGCGCGATTCCCAGATGGCGTCCCACTTCCTCTGGTCGGCCAGCTTCTGCAGCGAGTCGACCAGCGCCAGTTCGTCGGGCGTGGGCGCGGGGCCCCTGGGTTTGACCACCACCCCGGGAACACCCGCGTCGATCGCGGGCGGCGCTGCCACCACCACCGCCGGGATTCCCGCGTCGGCCACCGCGAGCTCGGCCAGCCCCGCGTCCACCACGGCTGCCTCGACCACCGGAGCGCGCCCGGCATCCATGTCGAAGGTGCCGTCGGCCAGCAGCACGAACCCCGCGTCGATCATCTTCGAGCGATACGCCGAACGTTCCGCCCAGTTGTCGGTGCGCACCTTGCCCACGATGGCCGAGAGCACCAGCGCCCCGGCGATGATGGTGAGGATCACCTTCTTCCCCGAGACGGTCTTCATGCCGTCCATCGGGGACGGCGGCTGCGGGGTGGCGAGCTTCGCTGCGCCCCCGCTGGGTGCCCGGGTCTGCCCCGAGCTCATCGACGGCGTCATCGGCATGCCGGGCGTGTAGACCCCACTGCTCTCGTCTTCGGCGACCTCGGCCAGCGCCTGGCCGGTGAGCTCGAGCACGAAGCGCTCGATGTTCGGAGTGCGCCGCGCGCGGTCCTTCTCGAGCAGGTGCTCGACGGCCGCCAGCGCGTGCGCAGGGAGCTCGGGCCGGGCGTTCGCCAGCGGCACGTGCTTCTCGTAGGCGATGCGAAAGACCACCTTGGCGATGTTGTCGGCGTTGAAGGGCGCGGTGCCGGTGAATAGCTCGTAACAAATGCTGCCCAGCGAGAAGAGATCGCTCTGCGGCCCCACCTCGCTGTTCTGGCCGAGCGCCTGTTCCGGCGACATGTAGAGCGGGGTGCCGATCAACACCGAGTCGGTCGTCTTCACCGTGTTCGAGTCGCTCAGCTTGCTGATGCCGAAGTCGAGCACCTTGACCTGCTCGCCCACCGCGGTCGGCAGCACGAAGATGTTCTCGGGCTTGAGATCGCGGTGCACCACTCCGTTGCGGTGCGCCGCCTGCAGCGCTGCGCCCACCTGCCGCATGATCACCGCCACCTGCTCGAGGTCGAGGGTCTTGCCCCGCGCGCGGGCGGCCAGGCTCGAGCCCTTCAGGTACTCCATCACCAGATACGGCTGGCCGGTGGGCAGGGTGTTGAAGTCGAGCACCTGCACGATGTTCGGGTGCTCGAGGCGGGCGGCGATCTCGGCCTCGCGCTTGAACCTGGCCAGCGCCTCTTGCGGCAGCTCGCGATCGACGTGCAGCACCTTGACCGCGACCTGCTTACCCGCGAGGCGGCGATGTTTCGCGAGCCACACCTCGCCCATGCCGCCCCGGCCGAGCTGGCGCTCGATCTCATAGGTCTCGGCGATCACGATGCCGGGGGCGAGGAGGGAGGTTTCGCTCATGGTTGGAGGCGGCGGACCTTACAACTCCCGACACGCTTTGGCGGACTGGAGTTCGGGGAGGGTTCCAAGCAGAGTCGGCCCATGATCACCTCGCTCCTCATCGCCCTCACCCTGGCTCAGCCCAAGGCCGAGCCCCTCGACGCCAGCGAGTTCCGCGACAAGCTCATGGTGTTGACGGACGGGCAGGGTCACTACATCGCGGTCGACCCCGAAGCGCCCTACGGCGGTAACGCCTTCACCTTCGACGGCAAGGTGTTCGCGCGCATTCCCACCATCGGCGGTGGTCGCAATGGCACCGAGGCGTGGAGCATCACCGTCTGGGACCCCCGGGTGCGGCAAGGTAGCAACTCGCCAGCCAGCATCTCGATGAACGACTCGGGAAAGTCGTACACCGTGACCTGCGCCAAGAAGACCACCACGCTCACCGCGATGCCCGCCGCCGCCGGGAAGAAGCTGCTGTCGGGCGCCACCTTCGTGCCCCCGACGTGGACGCGCCTGCCCGAGAAGCTGCTGCGCGACGACACCGGCACCTATTATCTGGTCGATCGGTATCGTTCGCCCGAGCCCAACGACCGCCGCGACTTCCGCGTGTTCGCCGGGCCCAAGGGGAGCATGAAGCAGCTGCCCTTGAAGGACGTGGTCGACGACGAGCAGGGCCTGATCCTCGCCACCAGGAACGGCAATCTGCGCCTGGTCACCAGCTCCGACGGCAAGTTCGAGGGCAAGTGGATTCAGGGCAAGGCCACCACCCCGCTGGTCGAGGTCTCGCTCGACAGCTTGAACAACGCGAAGATGGTCTACATGGATCTGGGCCCCTATTCGGGTCAGCGGCTGGGCACGCCCTGCGACGACTTCATGTGAGACCGACGAGGGCCGTCTGAAAGCCAATTCCGTCGGTTGCGCCGGTCACCGGGTGGGTGGGACAGTTCAGCCCACCGCTCAATGGCTGCCGATCTGACCGGGAAAGCAACGCCGAACGCGTTCTGGCCGACAACCTTGGTTGGTGCGATGCGTCGTCTTTAAGTGTTGAATCAACGCACCTTTCAACCCATGAGCCAGGGGCAGACCAGCCAGCGTTTGAGGCCGTTCAAGCCGCTCCGGTTCGGGCGGTACACCCTCTTGATGCCCCTCTCCACGGGCGGCATGGGTGAGATCTTCCTCGCGCGGCTCGAGGGTTCGCACGGCTTCGACAAGCTGTGCGTCATCAAGAAGATCCTCCCTCACCTCGCGCAGGATCAGGACTTCGTCAGCCGCTTCGTCGACGAGGCCCACATCCTGGTAAAGCTCTCGCACGGCAGCATCGCCCAGGTGCTCGACATGGGCGTGCACGAGCACGAGCCGTACATCGCGCTCGAGTTCGTCGACGGCAAAGACCTGCGCCGGGTGCTCTCGCGCATGCGCGAACGGCAGCTGCCCCTGCCGCTTTCCTTCGTGCTCTCGGTGATGACCCGGGTGCTCGACGCGCTCGCCTACGCGCACCGCAAGCGCGGTGACGACGACGCAGAGCTCAACCTGGTGCACCGCGACGTCAGCCCTCAGAACGTGCTGATCAGCTACGAGGGCGAGGTCAAGGTGATCGACTTCGGCCTCGCCAAGTCGGCCCTCTCGCTCTCCAAGACCAACCCCAGCATCGTGATGGGGAAGTTCATGTACATGGCGCCCGAGCAGGCGCGCCACCGAACGGTCGATCGCCGCAGCGATCTCTACGCGGTGGGCCTGTGCCTGTGGGAGCTGGTGACCGGCAAGAACGCGTTCGAAGAGGTGCCGCAGGGCGCGCTGATGGGCGAGGTGGCAAACCCCTCGATCCCACCCCTCAACACCATCGAGCCGCTGTGCCCGCAGGTGTTGTCAGACGTGGTGTCCAAGGCGCTCTCGCTCGACCCCGCGCAGCGTTTCCAGACGGCCGAAGAGTTCCGCGGCAGGTTGCAGAGCATTCTGCAGGACATCGACCCGCAGGCCGGCGCCGAGAGCACTTCGCGCTTCATGCGTGACGCGTTCTCCGCCGAGTACCAGGCCGAGCGGCGCATGTTGAACACGGTCAAGGAGCAGGCCAAGGCCCTCGAGGTCGAGGAACCGGAGCCTGAGCCCGCCGCGCCCGAAGAGACGCAGCAGAACGCGCCTTCGCCTTTCGCCACCCACCCGACGCCGCTGGCGATGCCCGCGATCACCATTCGCATCGCCGAAGAGACGCCGCTGGGGCGGCCGGCGCTGCAGCCCGAGGCCCTCTCCTTCCAGCCCACGCGCAAGCCGGCCGGAACGCCGACCACCGGCAGCCGCAAGGCCCTCGAGGTGCACGAGAAGGAGACGATGCCTTCGATTCAGCTGAAGACCGATCTTCAGACCGTGCCGCTGGCGCCCCTGCCGCAGCCCACGCCGCCTCCTGCGCCCACGGCCCCCTCGCCGCCCCCACAGGCGCAGCAGATTCGCGCCCGCGTGCTGGCGAAGTCGTTCGACGAAGACTCGACCGAGGCCTCCACCCCGGCGATCGCCGAGCCCGCGCCGCTGCCAAGCATCGTGATCGACGGCCTGCCTTCGGAGCCCGTGCGCACCGAGCTCGACATGCCCGCGCAGCAGGGCGTGGCCCCGCAGGCGCCGCCGGCCGCGCGCGCCTCGAAGATCTCCCGGGCGCCGAAGAAGGCCAGCAAGCCGCCGCGGGCGAAAGAACCGAAAGCCGATCGTTCGGGTGAACGGCCGATGCCCAGGGCGAAGCCGCCGCCGCCGCAGCGCACCGACACTCAGGTGCTCTCCGCGGTGTCCGAGCGCGCCCCTGCGCCCGCGCAGAAGAGCAGCTCGAAGTTGATCTGGCTGGTGCTGCCCGCGCTCGCGCTCGCCGCGGTCGCCGCCTTCATCGGGTGGGACGTCTATTCCGACAAGATGCACCGGCAGGAACAGGCCGACGCGGTGGAAGCCGAGACGGTGCCCGAGGTTCCCCCTCCGGAAGTGAAGCCGCCTCCGCGTCGCGAGCCCGAACCTGAAGCGCCGAAGGAAGAGGCCCCGAAGGTCGAGGCGCCGAAGAAGAAGCCGCAATCGCCGCCGCCTCAGCCCCGGGCGAAAGCTGACGGGACCCCGGGCGAGCTGGCGCTGCGTTCACTGCAAGGTGACTTCGCGAAGCTGGTCGACGAAGCAGTGCAACGAAAGTTCCGCCTGCAGGTGAGCGCGCTCGAGGGCCAGGTCGATGCCAGGGGCAGCGATCCCGCCTTCGTGAAGAAGGTTCAAAGCCTGCACGAGCAGGTCAAGACGGCGCTCGCCAAACAGCAGTAAGGGAGTCAGCGCGATGGCGCCGCTCCTCGATCTCGACTCACTGCGTGCAGGCTACGGGCAGACGCCGGTGATCTCCGGGGTGTCGCTGCGCATCGAGCCTGGCCAGGCGTGGGTGGTGCTCGGGCCCAACGGCGCAGGCAAATCGACCCTGGTGCGCGTGGTGATGGGGCTGCTCGCGCCCTCGGGTGGCAGGGTGAACGTGTGCGGCCTGCCGGTGCCCGGCACCAGCTCGGCGGCGCTCGCGAAGGTGGCCGCGTGGGTCCCGCAGACGATGGACGACGCCACCGGCTTCACCGGGCTCGAGGTGGCGTTGATGGGCCGGGCGCCGCATCTGTCGGCCTGGGGGCTGCCGGGCGCCCGCGATGAAGAGAACGCGCTCTCGGTGATGAAAGAGCTGGGCGTGGCGCACCTGGCCGCGCGCCCACTGGCCGAGGTCTCAGGCGGAGAGCGCAGAAGAGTGTGGCTGGCGCGCGCGCTGGTGCAGCAACCCAAGCTGCTGGTGCTCGACGAGCCGACGGCGTTTCTCGACGTGAGGCACCAGGTGGAGACGTTGCGCGCGGTGCAACGCCGGCTCGCCGACGGGCTCGGGGTGCTCGCGGTGCTGCATGACGTGAACCTCGCGATGCACGTGGCCACCCACGCCTTGCTGCTGAAGGACGGGAAGAGCGTCGCGCAGGGGCCGGTGCGGGAAGTGCTGACCGCGAGTGCGTTGTCGGCGTTGTTCGAGATCGCCATGCACCCGGCCGCCGAGTCGGAGCAGGTGTTCGTGCCGCGGTGGGAGGCGAAGTGAAGCCGTGGGTGCTCGCGCTGGGCGTATCGCTCGCGCTGCACCTGGCCATCGCCGTTGCGTTTCGATCAGAAGCGCTCGCGCCGGAACCGCGGCCCGTCGCGAAGCGGGGTGATGGCTTCGTGTCGTTCACCACCGTGTCGGTGGCGGAGCCGCCCAAAGCAGTCGCTCCTGCACCGGCGCGCGCCTTCAAGGCGAACGTCGCGGTTCCTTCCCTGGCCGTGGCGGTCGAAGCGCTCAGTGACAGTCCGGTCGCCGTCGAGAATGGCGCGCCCGCTGTAGAGCCCGGTCCAAAGCCCGGGGTCGGTGCTCCCGCCGCACCCGGTCCCGAGCAGCCCCGCGGGGGATCCGGACCGGTGGATCCTTCGGCCGAGGTGATCGCGCTCGTGCACGCGCGCCTCGCCGCGGCGGCCGAACGCTGTTACCCCGCCGCCGCCCGGCGTTTTCGACAACGAGGCACCGTGCAGCTCTCGTTCTGCACTGACGACCGGGGCGGCACCTCATCGACCTCGGTGACCCAGTCCAGCGGCGCTGAGTTGCTCGACGCCGCCGCGCGGGGCTGCGTGCTGGAGAACGCCGCCCCCTTTCCCCCGGAGGCGAGCACTCGGTGTTTCTCGGTACCGGTGCGCTTCGGCTTGGGTCCCTGATCGTTACCTGCGCCACACCTCCCAAAACCCGTGTTGCGAGCCGGCCCTGGGTTTGCGACTCAGGAGTCCCGGAGGATTTGATGACACAACTCATTCGCGAGCTGCTCCCCGATGGACAGCTTCGTCTCTCGAGTGGCGTCTGTTCGTTCGTCTTCCGCCGATATCCATCGGCGACGCTGCTGGTGACCATCACCGGCGACGATCGGGGCGAGCTGGGCACCGCGCCACTCGATGAAATTCGCTTTGAGCTGATGCGCAACAAGCCGCTCGAGCTCTTCGTCGACGCGCGCGCCGTCACCAGCGCCTCGGTGGCGGTCAGCCGCGAATGGACCCGCTTCTTCGCCGAGAACCGGAACAACCTGAAGCGGGTGGTGCTGCTGGGCGGCTCGCGCGTGATCAACCTCACGCTGGCCATCGCGCAGCACCTCTCTCACACCGGCAACCTCATTCAGCTTCACTTGGACCCGCAGGCCTTCGAGGCCCGGCTGGCGATGCGCGCCGCGTAGTCAGTGCACGTCGTACTTCTTGCGCATCTCCTCGTGCTCCGCGGCATCGCGTGAGGGGTGGAGCTGCTTTTGCGCGTCGTGCAGGTAATACAGAAACTCGCTCGCGGTGGGCCGCAGCGCAGCTTCCAGCGAGGCAGAGGTGGGCGCGCCGATGGGCGTGGGCGGCAGGCCCTTCTTGTGCCGGGTGTTGTAGGGGTCGTTCTCGTCTCGCAGCTTCACCAGGAACGCCGACCGGTCATTCCACTGCTTGAGCTCGTAGCGGCTGGTGGCGTCGACGCCGAGCGGGAAGCCGCGATCGATGCGCTTCCACAAGATGCCCGCCACCAGCGGCCGGTTGGAGGGCGTGGGCTCCTCGCGCTCGAGCATCGAGGCCATGGTGACCAATTCGTGCAGCGAGCGCTTGTAGCCGCGCACCTCTTGCTCGAGCGGCGTGAAGACGCGCGCTGCGAATTGATCGAGCTGCTTCTGCACCAGCACGTGGCAGTCGATGCGGCCCTTGGGCAACAAGTACGTCTCTGGGTAGAGGTAGCCCTCGAGCGTGCTGTCGGGGAGCGTGAAGGGCGCCGTGTACCCGATGCGCGAAGAAGCGGCCTTGATGTACGCGCCCGCATCGGCCCGGCCCGCGGCGGCCAGCGCTTCGTCGACGTCGCGAATGCGCCAGCCCTCGACCACCACGAAGGGCTCGTCTTCGGCCAGCGGCGGCTTTTCCAGCGCCGAGGCCAGCTCCACCGCAGAGAGGCTGCTGGCGAGCTTGAACTTGCCGGCCTTGAGCGCGAGCCCGCCTCGTTTCCACACCACGTAGCGGAAGACGATGGGGTCTTTGATGAGGCCGACCTTCTGCAGTTGCTGGCCGACGCTGCGCGCGTTCGCGCCTTTGGGGACCTCGAACTCGATGTCACCCGTCCCCGGGCCCGGCGCGAGCGCCTGGCTGTTGAGCTGAAACACGTACCCGCCGGCGCCGAGGGCCACGACGGTCAGGGCGATCACCAGGAACAGGAGCAGGCGCTTCACGGGTGAGAAGTTTTCACGACCCGAGGCGGACTGCGAGCCCCGCTTGTTATGAGGGGCCATGACCCTCTCGACCGCAGACCTCTTCGACCGGTACGAAGCGCAGGTCTCGAGCTGCGAAACCCAGTTCCGGCAGTTCGGCGGGGTGCGCGCGTTCAGTGGCCAGTTGACGACCGTGCGCTGCTTTCAGGACAACGTGCTGCTCAAGCAGGTCTTGAGCAAACCCGGCGCGGGGCAGGTGCTGGTGGTCGATGGGGGCGGTTCCCTCGGCACCGCGCTGCTGGGCGACCTGATCGCCGGCCTGGCCCAGAGCAATGGTTGGAGCGGGGTGGTGATCTTCGGCGCGGTGCGCGACACCGTGGCGCTGGCGGAATTGAAGCTCGGCGTCAAGGCGCTGGGCTCGAACCCGAAGAAGAGCCGCAAGGTCGGCGCGGGCGAGCTCGAGGTGCCGGTCTCGTTCGGCGGCGTCACCTTCACTCCGGGGCACTGGCTCTCCAGCGACGACGACGGGATCCTGCTGTCGGCGACCGCGCTCAGTCCAACGTGAGCTTCTCGTCGAGATCGACCTCGCTGAGGATCGGCTGGGGAAGGGTATCGAGCAGCGGGCGAAGCAGGTTGAGCGCGGGCGGTACGTAGCGCTCGGCGTCGGCCCCCAATTCCTGCACATAGACGTGAGTCACCTCGACCAGCCCGGGGTCCTTCGTGGGGAAGCTGCCCGCGGCCTTGCCGGTCCACGCCTCGCGGCCGTCCGTACACCGCGCCAGTGAGGCGTCGAGCTCGGCCTCGAAGCCCAGGCCCTCGGCGTGGAGCGCAGGCTTCAAGAACAACACGCCCTCGATCGCGTCCTCGCCGCCGCACAGCTCGGACCACTTCGGCGGCTCGGCGAGCACCACTTCCTTCTTCACCAGGAAATCGCGCTTCTGGTTCACGTACCGGCGCGCGACCCGGGCGAAGACCCCGCCTGCCTTCGCGTTGCCATCGGGCAGGGGCTGCACCACCACCACCAGGCGCTTGACCGCGCGCTGGTCGCCTTGCGCCCAGTCGTCGCGCACGCGCGCCGATTTGACGATGGAACACGAGGTCAGGCCGAGGATCAGAACGGGAAGCAATCGCTTCATGGCGGCGCAATCTACGCGAATCGCTGTCGACGTCCTCTGCGCGCACAGCCAGACTTCGAGCCGCGCCATGGCCGTCGACATCGAACCCCTGTTGAGCAAGCTGGCGGCGCTCGCCCCCCGCTTCGGCCGCGCGCGCGTGGATCTCGAGGCCATCGTCAGCCGGGGCCGGGCGCAGGATTACCGCGGGGTGATGCAGAACGGCCGGCTGGTGCTCGAGACCCTGCTGCGGTCCCTGGTCACCGAAGAGCTCAAGCAGACGCCCGGCAAGGCGATGCTCGAAGAGCTGGTGGCGCGCTTCCGGCAACAAGCCAACGCGGGCATCGTGCCGCCGAACATCCTCGCGCACATGGGCACGGTGCAGGCGTGGGGGAACTTGTCGGCCCACGATCACGCCGGAAGCCTCGACGAGTCGGGCGTGCACGTGGGGAAGGACGAGGTGGTCGCGAGCCTCAACTCCGTGGTGGTGATTCTCGGGTGGTACGCGGACAAGAAGTTCGGCCCGCCCGCGGATCAAAATCCGGCCGAAGCGCGCGCCACGCCGGGGCTCGAGTCCACCCAGCCCAGCGATCGCCCTGCGCTGGGCCGCGTCATCGCCGGGCGCTACCGCCTCGACGCGCGATTGGCCGCCGGGGGAATGGGCGAGGTGTACCAGGCCACGCACGTCGAGCTGGGGCGCAAGCTGGCGCTCAAGCTCATGCGCCCTGAGCTGAGTCAGGACACCAGCTTCATCGAACGCTTTCGCCGCGAGGCGATGACCGCCAGCCGCCTCGGTCACCCGCACATCGTCGACATCATCGACTCGGGCCGCGCGGAAGACGGCCAGTTCTACTTCGTGATGGAGTTCCTCGACGGCAAGACCCTCTCGGCGCTCGCCGATGAAGGGCCCGTCGCGCTGCCGCTCGCGCTCGAGCTCGCCACGCAGATCGCCCAGGCGCTCGAGGTGGCGCACCGCGCGGGCGTGGTGCACCGCGATCTGAAACCCGACAACGTCATCGTGCTCGATCGCGGAGGTCAGCCGTTCGTGAAGGTCGTCGACTTCGGCATCGCCAAGGTCGTCGAGGCGGGCGATCGCAAGCTCACCACCCACGGCCTCATCATGGGCACGCCGCAGTACATGGCGCCGGAGCAGGCCGCCGGTCTTCCCATCGACGCGCGCGCCGATGTCTACGCCCTGGGCTTGATCCTCTTCGAGCTGCTGACGGGCCACCCTCCGTTGATTGGCGAAACCCCAGCGCTGATCATGTCGGCCCACATCTCGACGGTGGCACCGCCGCTCCCCGCGGGCTTTCCGTCGACCCTTCGCGCGCTGCTCAATCGCATGCTGGCCAAGAGCCCGGCCGATCGCCCGCAAACGATGGCCGAGGTTTTCGGGGCGCTCGCCAGCGTGCCCCGGCAGATGTCGAAGCCGAACTCTCGGCTCGTGGGGGCGCTGGTGGGCGCAGGGCTGGTCGCGGTGCTGGGCGTCAGCACCTGGAGTGCATGGCGAACGGGGCCGGTGGTGGTGCCCTCGGTGGAACCTGTCTCCGTTGTGCCGGCGCCGATCGTGGTTCGGCCGGTGCCCGAGCTCGTGATCCCCGTTTCACCTCCGCTGCAGGTGGCGGTGAACACAGAGCTGGCAGTCGATGCCGGCACTGCACCAGTTCGGAAGCGACCCGTCGCCAAGCAGCTGCCCGTGAAACCCTCGACGCCCGCCGCCCCCGCGTTGCTTCCCGCAGACGGGCTCTGACTCAGGTGTTCACTCTTCGAAGCTGACCGAGGTGCCGCTGGTCGCGAAGGTGACGATCGCGCCGATCAACGAAGGCACACCCAGGCCGAGCCCGAGGCCCACCGGGAGCGTCTTGTCGGTGCTGAGGTTGCTGAGCCCGAACACGGTCGCGATCGTCAGCGCACCGATCGCCAGGGTGGTGAGCAAGGTTCCTCCGGCAAAGAACCAGGCCGCGCTGCCTGACTTCACCTTCAAGTTCACGCGCCCGTGCCTGGCGTGATCGATCAACACGAATGCGCTCGAAGGCACGATTCCCGCTCCGCCGATGATGAAGGCATCGGTCGCGCGGGTCACCGGCGCATCACACGGCGCCCGGCACTCGCCATTGGGGTTGCCGTTCGCGCGATAGAGCCGCACTTCCTTGTCCTTCGAAATGATGTGCACCTGCACCGTGTCGTCCGACAGAGAGGCGGCAAACTCGGGATCGGTGGGTCGGGGCACCGTGGGTGAGGGGAGCGGCCGGGGCCCCGCAAGCGCGAGGGGCGCCGCTGAGGCAGTGTCGAGCGGCGCAAGCTCGAAGAACTCGACGGCAGGGTGGTCGAGCTGCACGAGCACCGTGCGTTCCATCGGCACGCGGCCTTCCACGTCGAGGCGAATGAGGTGACGGGTCGGCGTCAGCTCGAGGGTGAGGGGCACCACGCCGGCTGACGCGCCGTCGATGGAAACGCGCGCTCCCAGCGGCAGCGAGGTGATGGTGACCGCCTGCACGCCCAGCTTCGCCAGCTTGTCGCCGAGGGCCTTGAGCGACTGTTGTGCCGCCGGCCGCTCGGGAGCCGCGGGGCTCATCACCAACCACGCCTGCCAGGCGTCGATGGCCCTCAAGGTCTCGCCGGCCTGTTCCCACGAGCGGGCGATGTTGAACTTGGTGACCGGCACCGGGCGCGCCGCGAACGAGGCCTCGAACTTCACCGCCGCGTCCGCGAACTGGCCTTTGCTGTAGAGCGCCGTGCCTTCGTCAAAGAGCGCGCGCGGGGTCGGCGTCTGGGCGAACGCCACGCAGGAAACGAGCAGCACCAACCAACCGCAGCGACGCATGCGCGCATCATGCAGACGAACCTCGGCTCCAGCCATCACCTTCGAATCACCTCGACGGAACCGTCCCGGCCCGGTGCGCCGCGCCGTCCATTCGGACCCTGTGGGCCCTGTGACCCCGATGAGCCAGCGCTGCCTCCCGAGGCGTAGCTGCTTTTCCCGTTTTGATAGCAGCTCGTGCCCGAGCCTCCCGGCCCGCCCGCGCCGCCGCTCCCGCCCGGGCCGCCGGGGCCGCCGTCGCCACCCAGACCGCCACGCGACCTGAAGAGCGCGCGCACCAGCGCCTCGTCTTCACAGGCCTGCCCGCATCGCAGCTCGACCCGGAGCGCGCCGCCTTCGCCACCCGGGCCTCCGTCGCCGCCCGCGCTGCCGGCCGTGCCGTTGCCGCCGTTCCCGCCGCGGCCGCCGGGCGAAGAGGGACACATGGCGCTGCTCCCCGAGCTGCCCGAGGAGCCGTTCATGCCTCGGGTTCCCGCGGTGCCCGTGCGCCCCCGGCCACCGCAGCTGCCGAACTCGACGCCCGCGGCGCTGTGCGGCAACACGAACTGAACGCGCCGGCCTTTCTCGTCGACCGCCTCGACCAACAGCCCCTGCACCGCAGGCACCACGAGCGCGCTCACCAGCGGCCCGCGACCGGTGGGCTCGCCCTCGAAGCAGAACGACCCCGGCACCTGCGCGGTCAGTGGCACTTGCACCACTTGCGAGAGCCGATCGCCCAGCTTCACCGGCACCACCAGGCCCTGGCCCGTGCGCGTGAGGTCGATCGCGTCGGCCATCGCCCACTTCGTGCCCAGGTGAAGCACGCCCGCCTTGTCGAGGGTGGCAAAGCCGGTGCCCAGGCTCACCTGCGCGGGGTCGATGCAGGGCATGACCGCGAGCGCGTCGGGGCTTTCACACAGCGCCAGCGGCTCGCTCCACCCCACGTGAAAGCGCAGCAGCGGGCGCAGGTCGATCGCCGGCGCACGGTGCTCTTCATCGCCCGCGAGGAAAGGAGACGCGAGCTGTGCTGCGATGTCTTGCGAGATTCTCACGTCGACGGGAGCCACGAGCGGAGGTTGCGGGACGGGAGCCGACAGTGACGCGACCGGCTGGGCCCAGCGCCCCCTGGCCAGCACGGCTTCTTCGATTTCGGCCGCCCGCTCGCACACTTCCCGCATCGAGCACTGCGCGAGGTGAAGCCGCACGATTCTGCGCCTGGCCGCCGTGCGCAGCGCTTCGTCGGGAACGCGGGCGTCGATGCGGCGAAGGAGGGCTTCGTCATTGAGCTGCAGCACGCCCGCCTCGGTGAGCGGCTGGCCATTGACGTTGCCTTCGTCGAGCTCGAGCAACGCGCGCAGCGAGTCGACTACTCCGCCCAAAGGCTTCGAGCCCGGCTGTGAGAGCCGTGACCTCAACTTCGCCATGCCCGGTGCGCGTTCGCGCGGCCGCCTGGCGAGCACGTCGGAGATGACTTGAAGCCTCGCGACGTCGGGGCGCTCGAGGAAGGTGACGGCGAGCCCCGAGAGGCGCTCGATGAACGTTGCCCGCGAAGGTGCAGGCAACGAAGCCAACAACCGCTGGGCACAGGCTGCCCAGAGCGTCAGCGGAACCCGCTTCGAGTCGAGGCTCTCGACGAACGGCTCGACCAGCTTCGAATCTTGCCGCGAGAAGTTGGCCGCCGTGCAGGCGGTGGCGTCCGCGGAGGGGCGCGAGAGGTAGTGCACCAGCGCCTCGCCCGGCCACTGAGCGGAATCGGCGCGCAGCGCTTCGAGGTCGTAGCGCGCCGGGAAGGTATGCGCGCAGCCGCAGGAGATCAGCCCGATCACGAGCGTCACTTGCTGCCGGAACAATCGCTTCATGGCGGCGCAATCTACGCGAATCTGTGTCGACGTCCCGGCGCACTCTTGCTGTAGTGCGCGCCATGCGAACCACCCTCGCGCTGTGCGGCGTCGCCCTCCTGTCCTGTACCTCGTCGAACAGCAGCACCACCACGCCGCCCCCTGCTGTGAAGACCGAGCCCGTGGCAGTCGCGCCTCCGTCGAACCCGCCGCCGATGAAGGTGGAAGACCCGAATCTCTGGCTCGAAGAGGTCAGCGGCGAAAAGCCGCTGGCGTGGGTGAAGGAACGCAACGCCCTTTCGCAGAAGGAACTCGAGAGCGCGCCGGGCTTCACCGAACTGCGCACCCGACTGCGATCGATCTACGACTCGAAAGACCGCATTCCCGGGGCTGAAGTGCACGGGAAGTACCTCTACAATTTCTGGAAAGACGAGACGCACCCGCGCGGGCTGTGGCGCCGCACGTCGCTGGCTGAATACAAGAAGCCCGCGCCGAACTGGGAAGTGGTGCTCGATCTCGACGCGCTCGGGGTGAAGGAGAGCAAGAGCTGGGTGTGGCACGGAGCCCAGTGTCTGCCCCCGAAGTACGAGCGGTGCATGGTGAGCCTCTCGCCCGGCGGCTCCGACGCCCAGGTGATGCGCGAGTTCGACGCGGCAAAGAAGGCCTTCGTCGAGCCCGGCTTCGCCCTCCCGGAAGCGAAGTCGGAGGCGTACTGGAAGGATCTCGACACGCTCTACGTTTCCACCGACTTTGGCCCGGGCACGCTGACCAGCTCGGGTTACCCGCGCCAGGTGAAGGAATGGAAGCGCGGCACCGCCCTGTCCGAGGCGAAGCTGCTGCTCGAGGGTGAGACGGGCGACGTCGCGGTGTTCGGTTATCGCGAGTTCGATCACGGCAAGACGCGCGATTGGTTTGGCCGGGCCAAGACGTTCTTCAGCGACGAGACCTCGCTGCGCATCGGCGACACCATGGTGAAGATCGACAAGCCCGATGACGCTTCGCTGTCCGGCTGGGACGATCAGGCGCTGCTGCAGCTGCGTTCGGACTGGGTGATCAACGAGAAGATCTACAAGGCGGGCTCGTTGCTCGCGATTCCGCTCGAGGGGCTCAAGGCAGGCAAGCGCGACTTCACCGTGCTGTTCGAGCCCACGCAGCACTCCGCCCTCCAGTCGTTCGCGGGCACGAAGACCGCGCTGTTCATCACCACCCTCGAAGACGTGAAGACGGTCATCTTCGTGGCGACCCGCGGGAAGAAGGGTTGGGAGCAGAAGAAGCTCGACACTCCGGCGCTGGGCACCTTCTCGGTGAGCGCGTACGACAAGGACGTCAACGACGACTACTGGTTCACCGAGACCGGCTTCACCACCCCGTCTACCCTGTCGCTGGGCTCGGTGGGCAAGACGAAGCGCGAGGTGCTCAAGACCACTCCGGCGTTCTTCAACGCGGCCGGCCTCGAGGTGACGCAGCACTTCGCCACCTCGAAAGACAAGACCCAGGTGCCGTACTTTCAGGTCAGCAAGGCGGGGCTGGTGCTCGATGGCACCGCGGCCACCCTGCTCGAGGGCTACGGCGGCTTCGAGGTCTCGCTCACCCCCTATTACGACGCCACCGTGGGCGCGGCGTGGCTCGAGAAGGGCGGGGTGTTCGCGCTCGCCAACATTCGCGGCGGCGGCGAGTACGGCCCCGAGTGGCACCGCGCTGCGCTCACCCACAACCGCCAGCGCGCCTACGACGACTTCGCGGCGATCGCGGAAGATCTGATCGCCCGCAAGGTCACCAGCAGCCCCAGGCTCGGCATTCTGGGGGGCAGCAACGGCGGCCTGCTGATGGGCGTGATGCTCACCCAGCGTCCGGAATTGTTCGGCGCGATCGTCTGCCAGGTGCCGCTGCTCGACATGAAGCGCTACCACCTGCTCCTCGCCGGCGCCTCGTGGATGGAGGAGTACGGAGATCCCTCGAACCCCGATGACTGGCTCGCGCTCTCGCAGTTCTCGCCGTACCAGAACGTGAAACCGGGCGTGAAGTACCCGCGCACGTTCTTCACCACCTCGACCAAGGACGATCGGGTGCACCCCGGTCACGCGCGCAAGATGGTGGCGCGCATGCTCGAGCACGGCGCCGACGTTCTCTATTACGAGAACATCGAAGGCGGGCACGGCGGGGCGGCAGATGCCGGGCAGCGGGCGCAGATGATGGCGCTGTCGTTCACCTTTCTGGCAAAGCAGCTCGGGTTGAAATGAGACGCTCGAAGGTGGTGGCACGCCTGCTCGCGCTCACCTTCGCGATCGCGACGGTGCCTGCGTTAGCGGAAGGGGGAGGGCATTCCGACCCCGCGGCGCCGGTGGTGCTCGCGCTCGCCATCATCCTGGTCGCTGCGAAGATCGGCGGCGACGTCGCGGTGCGGGTGGGGCAGCCCGCGGTGCTGGGCGAGCTGCTGTTGGGCGTGGTGTTGGGCAACGTGTCGCTGCTCGGGATCCAGGTCTTCGAGCCCATCGCCACCAACGCGTTCATCGACATGTTCTCCCGGGTGGGCGTGATCATCTTGCTGTTTGAGGTGGGCCTCGAGAGCACGGTGGCGCAGATGATGAAGGTCGGCGTCTCGGCCTTCCTGGTCGCGTGCCTCGGAGTGGTCGTGCCCTTCGTGCTCGGCTACTTCGTGACGCGCGCGCTCCTTCCCCAGCACTCGCAGTACGTGGCGCTCTTCATCGGCGCGACCTTGACCGCCACCTCGGTGGGCATCACCGCGCGCGTGCTCAAAGATCTCCAGAAGAGCCAGACCCCCGAGGCCCGCATCGTGCTGGGCGCAGCGGTGATCGACGACGTGCTGGGCCTGGTGATTCTCGCGGTGGTGACCGGCATCATCGCGGCAGCCGATCGGGGCGGGGAACTGGCGATGAGTGAAGTGGCGCTCACCCTGGGCAAGGCCATCGGCTTCCTGGTGGGCTCGCTGGTGCTGGGCGTCTGGCTCTCGCCGAAGTTGTTCCACCTCGCCTCGCAGCTGAAGGCGCGCATGGTGCTGCTCGCGTTTGGCCTGGGGTTTTGTTTCTCGCTCGCGTGGTTGGCCGACTTCATCGGGCTGGCGCCCATCGTCGGCGCGTTCGCGGCGGGGCTCATTCTGGAAGACGTTCACTTCAAAGATTTCAAGGACAAGGAACCCGAGACGCTCGAGCAGCTGGTGCACCCGATCTCGTATTTCCTGGTGCCGGTGTTCTTCGTGCTGATGGGCATGCGCACCGACTTGAAGTCGTTCCTCGCGCCCGGCGTGCTCTCGCTGGCCGCGGCGCTCTGCGTGGTGGCGGTCGCGGGCAAGCTGGTGGCGGGGTTGGGTGCGGTGGGCAAGCAGCTCGATCGCTTCAGCATCGGGGTGGGCATGGTGCCCCGGGGCGAGGTCGGGCTCATCTTCGCCAGCATCGGCAGCCAGTTGACGGTGAAGGGCGAAAAGGTGGTCGACCCGCAGATCTTCTCGGCGGTGGTGGCGATGGTGATCGTCACCACCATGGTCACGCCGCCAGTTCTGAAGTGGTCACTGAACCGGCGCCGCTGACCGATTCGCGAACGCGCAGCTCGAGCTTGTCCATCACGGTCTCGATGCGGCTGTCCATTCGCGAGACCGCCAGGCCGTAGATCAAGCGCGCCAGGCCGAAGGCGCCCACCAGCGACGCCCCGAAGCCCGCGGCGCCCGCGTACCAGGGCAGGTGCGCGACGACCGGCAGGATCCAGGCGAGGTTGGTGCCCAGGCCGCCCCCGAACCCGCCCATCAGGCCGCCGAACAGGCCGCCCGCCAGTTGACCCGTGTTCACCTCGAACCGAATGACCGTCTTCCCCTCACGCGGGAAGATGTTGAGCTCGGCGGTACCTCCCTTGCGAGAGAAGCTGCTCCAGGTGAGCGAGCGGCCCACCGATGAGATCTGGCTCATGGCACCGGCCGAGGCCATCACCGAGCGGATCTCCGCGGCCAGTGCCTCGTGCATGGCCGAGGTCAGCTCGCCCTCGACCTCGCGTTCGATCACGTGGCGCAGCGGCGCACCGGCGAGTTTCGTGGCCAGGCTCTTCTCGCCCTGCTTCTGCTCCAGTTCCTGAGCGGCGCGGCGTACCAGGGCCGGGTCGAGGCCTGCTTCTTTCGCGATCGCCTCGATCTCAAAGAGCGCGAGGGTGGGGCGCTCGAGCTGCTTTTTTCGCTCGAGACTCGAGGTGCGGCGCAGAATCTCCTGCACCTCGTCAGACCCGTACTGCCGGGGCGGCTGGCTGCGCTCGGAAGGCATGAGCGCCAGTGTAGCCTCGGCCTTGCTACTGCCCGGCGGCGAAGATGAAAGGCAGCGAGACCGGTACGTCGTCTTCGGGCGTGAAGGGCAACACCCAGCCGCGCATGATGTCGGCGATGCACTGCTCGACGGGGCGGCTGCGCAGGGTGTCTTCGCTGAAGCCGACCCCGCCGACGCGGCCGCGGTTGGTGATGGCGAAGCGCAACACGATGCGGCCCTGCAGGGTGGGGCTGCGCTTGAGCTCGCGCTCGTAGCAGTTCTGAATCGCGGGCTTGCGGGCGTTGAGCCAGACGGTGAGCGCGCGCTCGTCGATGTCAGGCGTGTCGAGCTGCACCTTCTCGCTGCTGACGCGCGGGTTGAGGATCGCGGGCCCCTGCTCCCGCAGGTTCACGTTCTTCACCCGCTCGGTGGAGATGGGATCGATCTGAGAGGTGCCGCCGGTGTCGTTGCCCCGGCGTTGGGTGGCGGTGGCGTCATCGATGGAAGCGATCTTCAAGCCGTTCTGCGCGCCCCGCAGCGCAGTGGCGACATCGGTCATGCCGGTGTCCTTCATGATGTCGCCAAAGCCACCCTCACCGTCACCGCGCGAGCCGATGATTCCGACCATGCCCATCGAGCGCACCCGTTCTTTCATCGACGCGGGGCTGGGGCGATTGCTCGCCACCTGCGGCGGCTTGGCGGGTTCATTCGAAGGCGACTTCGGGGGCGTCGCGGCCGAGGGCAACTCGGGCTCGGTCTTCTTCGGCCTGGGAATCGGCATCAGCAGCACGCCCGCGAAACGATCGACGCTCAGTTCCTCCATCGTGAGATCGCGCTCCTCGGGAACGGGCTGATTCGAGAGCCAGCCCGCGCCTGCGAAGTGAGCCGCGAGCGAGATCCCCAGAATGGCGAGAAACGAGCGATCGACCTGCGCGAGCAGCCCGCGCGCCCCTCGGGGCAGCTGGGCGGGAATGGGCGCTTTCGGCGCGTCGACGAACTGAAAGAGCAGCGAGACCTCGCCGATCGACAGCCGGCCCCTGGCGTCGTCAGTCAGCGGCAACGCGAGCTGTTTTCCGCGCGGGGAGGCCTGGGCTGCGCAATCCTGCAGCGAGGTCTCCTCTCCGGAGAGAGAAACGCGGCCGATGGTCTGCGCGTCGAAGAGCAGGGTGGTGCCCTTCTTGGTGACGTCGAACACCGCGGTGGTGACGGGGACGTCCGCCATCGGTACCAGGAAGGTGCTCTTCGCCTCGGTGCCGACGGTGATCTTCGCGCGGCCCGTGAAGGTGCGGTCTTCGACGATGCGCCCCGACTGAATGAGCGCGACCCTGAGTGCGCGTGCGGTCCCCATGCCTCCCAGACACCGGCGGGTGAATCAGGTTCCCACGAGCGCGCGCAGGCGGGTCAGCCAGGCCTCAGGCAGCGGCGCGCGATGGAGGAGGAAGTCAGCTCCGTCGCGATGATCCTGATCGGTGAAGCGCACTTCACCCTGCTGGAGGTCGAGCTCGGTGGCTCCGAAGTGCATGGTGGTGGGCAGCGCGCCGAAGCGGGTGAGCACCTGCTTCACCGCGTCCCAGCTGACGCGCGTGTGGTTGAGGTCCCACTCGCAGTTTGGCGGAAGGAAGGCCCGCTCCGCCGCCAGCAGCGCTTCTTCGTGGGTGCTGAACTCGGGTACGTCCATCGGGGAGAGAGCATGCGGCATGCGCACAGGAAAGGCCTCGAAGAAGGTGGGCTGAGGGGTTGAGGAAGTGCCTGTCGCCGACGGGCTCTCGAGCTTCGGGCGAGGACCCTCGTGATCCCTGGTCGCCACGTTCCGTTCGACCGGGGCCTGCGAATCAGGGTCAGGACACTGATTGGTAGGCCCCCGCGACTTCACCATCACGAAGCCAGGTCACCTGGGTCACCTGAGCCAGCGGAGTGCGAAGCTCGCGAGGCCAGCCCGCGTACGAGCCCGGAGTACGAACTGACACACCGCCTTCCTCGAGGCCCTTTCGCTGTGGCCTGTGAAGGTCGCCGACTTGCGCCAGCCGCTGCCGGGGCGGAGTATCGAACTGATGCTTCGACTCCGCCTCGGGATCCTCTGTTGCGCCGCCTTCGCCGCGGCCTGCGACAAGCCCACGGCAGTCGAGTGCGATCCCGGCAAGACGTACTCCTGCTTCAACGGCCCCGCGGGGACCGACGGCGTGGGCGTCTGCCGACGCGGTTCGGCCCTCTGCATGGCCGCCGGAAAGTTGGGCGTCTGCGAAGGCGAAATCGTCCCCACCGCCGAGCTGTGTGACGGCGACGACAACGACTGCAACGGCCAGGTCGACGAGGGTGTCACCAACGCCTGCGGCGGCTGCACGCTGCTCGAACACGTCCCCGGCGAGGCCTGTCCTCCGTGCGGGGCGTACGCGTGTGCCGGCCGCGAAGGCGTCAGCTGCAGCGGAGGCCACCTCAACAACTGCGGCCAATGCAACGTGGCCGACGTCACCGGGCTCAACACCTCCTGCGTCGGCGGGAACGGCTGCCCGGGCAACACGGCTTGTCCCGACGCAGGCGCCACCCCCGTCTGCGTCGCCTCGGAAAAGAACAACTGCGGGGTGTGCGGCGGCATGGCGGTGGCGGGCATCGGCAGCAACTGCACTACCGGTGGCTGCGCGGGCACCTTGAGCTGCGCACCCTCGGGAATCGTTTCGGTCTGCGGCGGCCCCGGCAGGAACAACTGCAACGCCTGCGGCCAACCCGACGTCACGGGGCTCGGTCAGCGCTGCACCTTGAGTGGGCCCGGCTGCGGCGTGCTGGGCTGCAACGCTTCGGGTGACAGCACCGAATGCATCGCGAGCCAGGTCGACCCCGACACCGACACCGTGGCCAACCCCTGTGACAACTGCCCGATGGTGGCCAACACCAACCAGCTCGACGGCGACGGTGACGGCTTCGGTGACGCCTGCGACAGCTGTCCGGCAATGGTGAACGCGAACCAGACCGACACCGATCGCGATGGGCGTGGTGACGCGTGTGACAACTGCCTCAACGTCGCCAACCCTTCTCAGCTCGACAGCGACAACGACGGGCAGGGCGATGCCTGCGATGCCGACGCGGACAACGACGGCGCCCCCAACGCGACGGACAACTGTCCTCTGCTCGCCAACGCCAACCAGCTCGACGCCGACGCAGACGGCAAAGGTGACGCCTGCGATAACTGCATCGCGGCGGCGAACGCGTCGCAGACCGACGCTGATGGCGATGGTCGGGGTGACGCCTGTGACAACTGCGCGGGCGTTGCGAACCCCACCCAGACCGACGGCGATGGCGATGGCCGCGGCGACGTCTGCGACAACTGCCTGAGCGTCAGCAACACCTCGCAGGCCAATGATGACAACGACGCCTGGGGCAACGCCTGCGACAACTGCCCCAGCATCTCGAGCCCCAACCAGACCGACTTCGACGGCGACGGGCGCGGCGACGTGTGTGACCTGGTGATCTCCGAGGTCGCGGGAGCGGGGCCGGGCGGGGCCGATGACGAGTTCGTCGAGCTCTACAACCCCTCGGGTCAGGCGGTGCCGCTCGCGGGTTGGGTGTTGCAGTACCGCGCGGTGCCGTCGACCTCGAGCTGGCAGGCGACCACGCTGTTACCGGCGGGGGCTTCGATTCCCGCGCGCGGCTTCTATCTCATCACCTCGACCACGGCGGCGGGCGGCTACAGCGCTGCGACCACGCCCGACTTCGTGGCTCGCTCCGGCTCGGGCGTGGTGAAGGCCCTCTCGTTCGCGGCGACCGGCGGCAACGTGCGGCTCGGGTTGCCCGGCGCGGGCACCACGCTCTCGAACACCGACCCGCTGATCAGCGACACCGTCGGGTACGGCACGGGCGCCAACGGCGAAGGGGCCTCGGCCCCGGTGGGGGCGTGGGGCGCGAGCGCTCCGTACGCGGGGGCGTCGATCGAGCGGAAGGCTTCGGCGGCCTCGACCCCGGCGACGATGATCGGCACCGAGGCGACCGCCGGAAACGGGCGCGACAGCAACGACAACGCGGCTGACTGGGTCACCCGGGCGGCGAGAGAACCGCAGAACACCAGCTCGCCCCCCGAGCCCTGAGCCAGCGCGTCTCGAGTCGTGGTTCCCGTTGGGAGAGGGGCCCGCGGTTTTGACGCGATGTTGCGGGCTTGCTACTTAGCAAACTTGAAACTTAGCAAGGTTGCTAAGTCTGACCTGCTTCCGGAGTTCGCCCTTGTTCTCTGCCAGCACCCCGGCCTCGCCCGAGGGCTTCTTCAATCGCGCCGCTGAACTCGCGTTGCTCGAAGACGCCGTCAGCAAGCTTCAGCGAGGGGCCCCCAAGTGGATGTGCCTGGTGGGGCCTCGGAAGGTGGGCAAGACGAGCCTGTTGAGGGAGCTCGAGCGACGTGGGCGCGCCCAGGCCCGCGCCCCGGGCTTCGTAGTGATCGACGTCTTCGAGACCATGCCGGTCTCGCTCGAACTCTTCCGTGTCGTGGCGATTCAGGCCGTGGAAGTGTTGCTCTCTCGTGATGCAGGGCGCTCGCTGGCAGCCGAAGCCGGTACGCCCGCGGAATGGCGCTCGGCCCTGGTCAAGTCGAACCGGTTCCGCGGCCTTCCGTCAGAGCTGCAGACTGCCCTGGGCGAGCTCCCCACCACACCGCTCGAGGGCGCGGCCCTCACAGCCGTGTTGAACCTTCCCGAGCGTCTGGCCGAGGCGCTGGGAGCCCACCTGGTGGTGGCGATCGACGAGTTTCAGGAACTGGCTGCGCTCTCTGGCGCTCGGGGAGCACCAGAGGTGATGTCGCTGCTTCGCAGCGTTTGGCAGCGCCACCGGCGCACCACCTACTTCGTGTCCGGGTCCGCCCGGAGCACGCTCCTCGAGCTGGCGACCTCTCAGAGCTCGCCCTTCTTCCAGCACTTCGAGGTGATGGAGGTGCCGCCCTTCGACGAGGCGAACGCGGTCGAGTTGCTGGTCAGGGGCAGCCGCGACGACTCGCAGCGCATCAGCCGTGCCCTGGCCCTGCGCATTTTCGAGGTCGTGGGCGGCAGCCCCTTCTACCTGCAGGTGATGGGCGAGGCCGTCGGGCTGGAGTCAGGCGCAGCAGACGCCCGGCTGCGCAGCGCCCTTCAGCGGGTTCTGTTTTCCGACACGGGGCGCCTCTCCCTCTACTTCCTCAACGAGTTCCAGCGCCTGGTCGGCCGCGCCACCACGCTCGCGGCCACGCTCAACGCCCTGGCTCAGGGGCCCCGCACGCTCACCGACGTCGCGAGGGCCACCCAGGGCGCCGCTGGCGCGACGCTGGGCTACCTGGCGCGCCTGCACGATGCCGTGGCGAAGAACGCAGCCGGCCAATGGGAACTGACCGACCCGACCTTCGGGCTGTGGCTGCAGTGGCGCCAGCCCGGAGGCTCGGTGTTGCCGATGAAGCTGGTCGGCGACGAGGCAGAGCTCGCGACCGCCCAGACCCTGGCGCACCTCGGCTTCGAGCTCGTGTACCAATCGCGGGGCTCACGTGGCGCGTTCGACTTGTTGGCAACGCGCGGCGCCTGGGTGCTCGCGGTTCAAGTCAAGCGCAGCCCTCTGCCCTTGCGCTTCACCCAGGCTGCCTGGGAGCGAATGAAGGCCGATGGCGAACGGTATGGTTGGCGGTGGTTGATTGCGCAGGTCAGCCAGCAGGGTCAGGTACAGCTCCTCGATCCGGAGAAGGCGGTGCGACGGGGTGGGGTGGTGCTGAGCGAGAAGTCGGTGCTCGATCGCCCTCTGGACTGGTTGGAACGTCGCCGGCCCGCGCGCAAGGGAGGCACCGCCTGAAGCTCGAGCTGCGCAGCGATCGCCTGCACCTCTTCGTCGAAGTCGTTCGGCGGGGCGGGTTCTCCGCCGCCGCGCGCGCGCTGGAGCTCACCCAGTCGTCGGTCAGCCAGGGCGTCGCGGCGCTCGAGGCCGATGTCGGCCAGTTGCTGTTCGATCGTTCGAGCCGCAAGCTGCGGTTGACCGAAGCGGGAAGGGCGCTCGAGAGCCATGCGCGCGGCGTGCTCGATGCGCTCGACCAGACGCGCGCGGCGTTGCAGCAGCTCGATGACGCGGTGACCGGAACGCTCTCGCTCGGAGCGACGGACACCCTCGCGACCCACGTGTTGCCGCCGGTCTTCGCGGCATTTCGACGCGCGCACCCTCAGGTGGAGCTGCATCTCGACAACCGCACTTCGCCGGCCATCGCCGAGAAAGTGGCCGCGCGCGAATTGGACCTCGGGGTGGTGTCGTTGCCGTTACCGCGCGGGTCGGCCGCGGTGCAGGCCCTCACGCAGGTGCCCTTGATGGAGCAACGCGACGTGGTGATCGTTCCCCGCGGTCACGCGCTCGCGGGTCGGTCGAAGGTTCGGTTGCAGGACCTCGCCAGGTTCCCCCTGGTGTTGCTCGATCGCACCACCGCCTCGCGCGCCTGGCTCGAGCGGCACTTCGCGGTGGAGAAGCTTAGTCCCCGGGTCGCGATGGAGATGAGCAGTCTCGAGGTGCTCAAGCGATTGGTGGAGCTCGACTTCGGGATCTCCGTGGTGCCGGCGTTGTCAGTGCGAAGTGAAGTGAGCACGAAGCGGCTGATTGCGTTGCCTCTGGTGAGCGCGGAGCGGCGGATGGTTGGGATCTTGCTGCCGAGTGTGGCGACTCGCGCGGCGACGGCTTTTGCCGCGCTCACTCGCGAGCTGCTGAAGAGTCACTGAGTGACGTAGATCCCGGCGACGCACATCTCGTCTTGCGTGCGCGCACCCCAGTTGCGGTCTCGGGGTGTCGCCTTCACGCCGTTCACCACCGGCTGATTGGCGGCCGTGTTGTCCCACGTGCACGACACCGAGAGCTGATCACCCGGGTTGATCACGATCGGTTCCTTCATCGTGTAGGCGAGCTGCCAGTGAAAATCCCACTGCGGAATGTCGACGGCGCAGGTGGTGGTCCCATCGGCCCGGAGAATTTTGAGGCTCGTCGCCTGCCCCAGTTGATGAAGATGCATGGTGGTCGCGTAGAGCTTGAGCGGCCGTCCATCGACGAAGCTCTGGTTGATGATCGACGAGAACATCGTGGGGTCGATGTCGAAGCGGTGCGTGACGTCTTTCTGATTCGCCGGAATCGTCATCGTGCGCTGCGTGACCCACCTCGGGTCGCTGACCGCCTGCACGCCCGCGATGCGCCGCACCTTGTCTTCCAATCGCAAATCGAGCGTCGAGAGGTCGGGGCCGACTTCGCCGTTCGCGGTGTTGTAGTGAACCTGCACGTAGATCATCGCGCCCACCGGCACCTTGAGCCCGGTGCCCTCGGGGAAATCGACGCCGCGATTGCCGGGCACGTAGGTGCCGATCCACGAGCCCTCCTGGCCGATCGGAATCGAGTAGCATTCCCAGCCCGGGCCCGGCTCCGCGTCATCACGCGCCTGCCAGTCGGCCACCACCGTGGGGTTCAAGAAGAAGATGTCGGCGTGGTGCACCATCGCCTTGATGCCCGGGCGCAGCTCGTAGCCGGTGATGTACTTCGGCACGTCGTAGGGCCAGTCGATGAGGAAGCAGCGGTACTCGTCGGGTGACCGCGTCGGCGTGAATGCCTGCTTCATCGGCAACGAGACGTCGACGCGCGTCAGGCGATCAGGCGCGCCCGGGAGCGCCGCGAAGTCGGCCGCGTTGCCTTCGACCGAGCCTTCGTTGACCCACTTCTCGATCACCTCGCGCTGTTCGGGAGCGAGGGCCTGGGTGGGCGCGTAGTCGTTGCAGTCGCTCCGCGCAGGGAAGGGCGGCATGCGCCCACCGCGAATGGCGTCGAGCGCCGCGGGCTCGACCGCTTTCCAATCAGAGAGCGACTGCAGCGGGAACGGCGCGATGTTGCCGACGTCGTGACAGGTGCCGCACTTGCGCTGAATGATCGGCGCGACGTCTTTGTGCCACGTCGTCGCCTGCGACCCGGGCGCCGGAGTGCACGCGCCCAGCACCACCATCACGGCCGGAATGAGCCCTCGAATCATGGCGCCGAGGGTCTTCGACCCGCCGCGATATTTCAAGACCGATCGGTCATCTTTATCTGAGGAGGGGTTCGATGACACGCGTTTCCAGCGGCTTGGGTCGAGGTCGCGGCTGTTCTTGATCAAGGCTCCACCGCTCCTTTTGCGTTCTGCGCGGGTTAGCGTGTCCATTCCCCAGTGCATTTCTGCAGCGGAGGTCGCGTGTTGCAACTCTCCTCATCTCCCGTCCGGCTCGTGGCGTTGCTGCTGGTCGCGGCCGCCACCGCCTCGGCCAAGCCCAACGCGCCCGCGTTGTTCTGCGCCAAATACCCGACCGCGCCGACGTGCGTCGGGACCGTGCCGCCCTGCACCATGTGCCACGTGGCGGCGCCGCAGCGGAACGTGTTCGGCGCGGCGATCGAAGTCTGGGTCGCGCCGGGTGCACCACGCCCGCTCTCTGACACCGACTTCGGCATGGCCTTGCCCGGCGCGTTGTCTTCGGTGGAAGCGCTCGACAGCGACGGCGACAACGTCAGCAACCTCGCCGAGATCCAGCGAGGCACGTTGCCGGGTGATCCGAACAGTTTCCCCGCCGACGTGCCCTGCGCAGGCGGTGCGAACCCGCAGTTCAAGGTGTGCCAGTACGACCTCCGCTACGTGTACCGGAAGATGCTGCTCGACTTCTGCGGCTTCTCGCCGACGTACGGAATGATCAAGCAGTTCCAGTCGCTCGCGACCGACGATCTCCGGCGCACCTTCCTCGACTCGGAGCTCGATCGCTGCCTGGGCACTGACTTCTGGCGCGGCAAGAACGGCGCGTTGTGGAAGATCGCGCACCCGAAGATCCGCCCGGTCGGTTCGCTCAAGGCGGGTGAAGACCAGGGCCAGATTCCGCTCGCCGACTACTACGACGACTACAACCTCTTCACCTGGGCGCACACCGACGATCACGACGTGCGCAGCGTGATCACCGCCGACTTCTTCGTGCAGCGCACCGGCAGCAACCCGACCATCTACACCTCGGCGGCGAACGTCGGCACGCAGGCCGTCGACCAGGCGCACCGCGCCGGCAACATGACCAGCGCGTGGACCCTCACGTACTTCGTGATGTTCACCGCGCTCCCGCGTAACGCCGCCTCGCAGATGTACCGCGGCTACCTGGGCCTCGACATCGCCAAGCAGGAAGGCATCTACAGCGTGCCCACCGAGCCCCGCGACTACGACGCCAAGGGCGTGCAGGCCGCCGCCTGCGCCGCGTGCCACGCCACCCTCGACCCGCTCTCGTACGTGTACCGCAATTACAACGGGCTCTCCGGGGGGCAGTCTGCGTTCGGCCGCTACGTGCCCAACCGGCTCGAGACCCTCTTCTCGAGCCAGGGCCCCACGCTCGCGATGACTCCCGAGTCGGGCGTCATCTTCGGGCAGCCCGTCACCTCGCTGCAGCAATGGGCGCAGGTGGCGGCGAACTCCGACGCGTTCCTGCGCGCGACGGTGACTGATTATTGGAAGCTGCTGCTCGGCCACCCGCCGAAGCCGGAAGAGAACGCTGAGTTCGTCGCGCTGTGGCAGGCGCTCAAGACCACTCACAACTACCGGGTCAAGCCGATGCTGCACGAACTCATTCGCACGGAGGCCTACGGTGCGCCCTGAAAGATTGCTGGTGGTGCTGGCGCTGGTGTTGACCGCCTGCCCCGGGAAGCTGAACGGCGAAGACGCGGGCACGGGCGGCGGCGGTGGCGGCGGTGAAGCCACGGGCGGCGGCACGGGCGGCGGTGGAGGAGGCGGTGTGGTGGACGCGGGTTACGCGCGTTCCGCCAAGGGCAACCTGCGTTTCAAAGGCAACGAGCGGCTGACCATCGACTACTCCGTGGCGCTGGGTCTTCCCCTGCTCGAGGTGTGTAACGAGCTGGGGCAATACTCGTGCTCCTTCATCGTCCACCCGGTGGCGCTCGGGGGCGTCGACCCGTACGGCAAGGGGCTGTTCGAGCCGGCGCCGGTGACGGGCGCGACCACCCCGTTGGTGGTGGAGCGGGTGGCCCTCGCCGCGTGCGTCAAGCGCGTCACCCTCGACCTCGCCACCCCGGCCAACGCGGTGGTGTTCAAGTCGATTCCGGTGACCGCGGGGCGACTGAGCAACCCCCAGGCGCCCGAAGTTCGGCTGGCCCTCACCGAGCTCGCGCAGCGGGCGTGGCTTCGTGATCCGACCGAAGGCGAGCTGGCGCTGATGCTCCAGCTCAACACCGACATCGAGGCCACCGGCGTCGCCGAGCCCGCCAAGGTGTGGATGCAGGCCGCGTGTTTCGCGGCGTTCACGTCGGCCGAGTCCGTCTTCTACTGAGGAAGAAACAGCCATGACGCTCAAGAAGAATGGTCGCCTGTCCCGTCGCGAAATCCTCCACGCGCTCTCGTTGTGCGCGGCTGGCAGCACCACCCTGGCCCCGTTTCTGTCGGGCTGCCGGGGCGCGCTCGAGACCCCGGAATCGCTGGAACGAATCGGCGGGCGCCGCGACGCGCTCGACGGCAAGCCGAAGTTCCTGGTGGTGATCTCGGCGGCCGGTGGCGCGAGCATCATCGACAGCCTGCTGGCGGTGCGCGCCTCGGAGTCGAGCAATGCCGCGGGCCTCAACACCTTCCCCGATGCCTCGGTGCAGGCGGTGCCGAACAGCCCGTTCCGCGCGGTGAGCTACTCGGGCAGCTCGCTGGGAAGCATTCCGATTGCCGTGAACGCGAACCAGCTCGCGTTCGTCACCAAGCACAAGAACGAGATGCTGGTGGCGACCTCGGTGGGCACCTCGGTCAATCACGTGATCGCCCAGAAGCGTTCGCTGACCGGCAACGCCGCCTGGCGCGGCCGCACCCTGCAGGAGATCGTCGCGCTGCAGTTTGGCAGCGGCTTCCCGCTCCCGAACGTGAACATGGGCGTCTCCGGTTACGCCGAGCGGGGCACGGACGGCTCGCTGCCTGCGTCCTGCTTCAGCGAAGTGGTGACGAGCCCCTCACTGTGGCCGCTGGGCCTCGATGGCACTCGGGGCATCGAGGGCGCGCCGCCACGCAACGTGATGGATTTGGCGCGCGGTACCCGCAATCGCATCGACGCGGAATCGGTGTTCGGTCAGACCTTCCGGGACGCCGACGCGATGAAGCGGTGGAACGAGCAGCGCACGGTGGGACAGCCGCGCATCGAAGCGATGGACCTGATCACCAGGCTCAACGTGCTGCCGAACATGCCGCCCCAGATTCCGCTCACGCAGTTCGGGCTCGACAGCTCGCCCGACGGAGCGCGCGTTCGGAACGCGTACCCCGCTTACTTCACCGACCCCATTCAGGGGCAGGCGGCGCTGGCGTTTCTGCTGCTCAAGCACCGGGTGGCGGTCTCGGTGACGCTCGGGCCTGACTTCAACGTGGTGCTCGGCGGGAGCAGTGGTCTTGCCAACCCGCCGCTCGCCTTCGACTTCAGCCACAACGATCACCGCGGCGCCCAGGCGTTCATGTGGTCGCGCATCATGTCGACGGTCGACGCGCTCATCGACCTGCTCAAGGCGGAGCCGTTCGACGCCGCCACCGGCGAGACCATGTGGGATCGCACGATGATCTACGTGGCCACCGACTTCGGCCGCACCAAGGTGCGCCCGAACAACGCGACGGTGTTCGGCAGCGGGCACGATTTGAACAACGGCTTCGTGCTGATTTCCCCGATGGTGAAGGGCAACACCATTCTGGGAGGCGTCGACCCGAACACCTGCCTCACCTACGGCTTCGACGCGCGGACCGGTGCGGCGGTGCCGGGCAAGATGACCTCGAACGAGCCTGATATTTTCTCGGGCGTGCTCACGGCCATGGGTGCGGATCTGACGGGCAGCGGGTTGCCCGACGCGAGCGCGTTCAAGAAGGCCTGACGTTCACGAGGGCGGCACGCGCACTGCAATTCACGCTCGTCATGCCGACGCGTGTGGATGACAGGACACAGGTACTGCTGGTTTCCCTCAAGACCGAAGCCCAGCTGCTCAAGTCGTGGATGGCGCGCCGCGCCGAGGTGGCGCAGCGGCGGCGGGAGGGGCCGGCCGACGCCCTTCGCCACCGCATCGCCCTGTTGGAAAAGGAACTCCCCCGGCTGGAACGCGAGGTGACGGGCCTCGAGCGCGCGGTCAGCTCGCACGCGAAGCCCCGGCCCCCGTTGACGAGCTGGCTGGCGGGCTTCGCGCGTGGGGTCGGCCTGGTCGCCGCGAGCGTGCTCTTCGTCATCGGCATGGCCGCGGTCACGGCCTCACCACACCTCGATGACCCTCTTCGACTCGCGACGATGCTCAGCGTCATCGCCGTCGTTGGCCTTTGCCGCCGCTGAAAAGGACCACGCCATGAGTACGGAGCTCTCGCAGCTGAAGCAGGAAGTCGCCGACCTGTGGACGCGCTATCGCCAGCACCAGCCGCAGCCGTTGTTTGGTGAAGACGAGGAACGCCGCAAGCTGGTCGAGCTCAACCGCACGCTCGAAGGCATGAGGCGCGCGCTCTCTGAACGAAGCTCGACGCTGCGCCTCGAGCGAGAGGCTCACCGTCGCCACGCGGCACGGTTGTCTCCGGTCGCGAAGGTGGTGGGCGGCGCCCTCGGAGTGGTCGCGGCCTCAGGAGTGTTTGTCTTGAACCTTCCTGGGCTGGCTTCGCTTTCGACCGGGCTCTCTGCAGGCCACGGAG
Source organism: Archangium sp. (assembly GCA_043758715.1). Taxonomy (GTDB): domain Bacteria; phylum Myxococcota; class Myxococcia; order Myxococcales; family Myxococcaceae; genus Archangium_A. The sequence continues at coordinate 6,692 of JAYVNA010000188.1, read as the reverse complement.
TGGCGGCCTGCGCCGCTTGTTTGCTGCTGCTCGCAGTGACCCTTTCGCCACACAGCCGCTGACAGGCGCGGGCTCGGCCCTTGCAATCGCACTAGCCATGTTGGCGCGAACTTTGACGTTGAGCCTGTGCGCGATGGCTTTTTCATGCGCACCCACGATTCGGGGCGCTGCCCGCGAGGCTTCGGCAGCGGCGGTCGACGAGGCCGTCGATCAGGTCACGAGCGACGATTCTTTGCGCGGGGTCGCAGACGCCCTCAACGACCCGCGGATCGGTGTGGCCACCACTGAGCTGGCCGATCGGCTCACGCAAGGCGTGCTGCGGTCATTGAGCTCAGAGCGTTCATCAAAACAAATCGAGGCGCTCACCCAGATGTTGGCTGCCTCGGTCACGGCCGCCGTGATGGAACAGGTGGCGATGCGGCTCAAGACCGAGCTGACGCCTGCGATGGTGGAGTTCGTTCGCGACAGTGGTCCGGGCGTTTCAGAAGCGCTCACCGCGCAGCTCCAGCCAGCCCTCGGCACCACCGCCCGGACCGTGGGGTACAACGCCGTGCTCGGCGCAAACCGGGGCATCGAAGAAGTCTGGCTCAGCTCCGACGGTGCAAAGGAGGTGGGATCGAGAGTCTCGACCTGGCTGTGGCTCGCCGTGGCGTTGCTCAGCTTGCTGACGCTGGCGCTGCTCTTCGGAGCGGTCATTGCCGTTGCGCGCGCTCATCGCGCCCGCACCGAGGTGACGCGCCTGGAGAGCGCGACCCTGCTGCTCGCGACCGCCATGCGAGAGAAACAACAATCGGCCGAGACGAATGAGATCGTGACGATCGTGCAAGAGGCGCTGTCACGGGGTGCAGACTCTCATGGACGCAGCAAGCTGATGGACACCCTGCGCATGCTTCGCCACCACTAGCAGCCGAAGAACGATGGCCCCCGGGCTGAGGTGGATCGCCACGATGTGCCATCGACCCCCGGCGCGAAAAGAGAGTCGTACCCGACCCGGCGACTACGAGGTGGCGAGTAGCCGGGCGCGCAGCTGCTGATCGCGCTTCTGGCCGCGAAGCTGGGCCTTCTTCTTCTCTTCGTCGCGATTGTGCGGAGGGCCGTGCACCTCGAGCGAATCGAACAGCTCCTCGGTCGCCTTCATCACCTTTTCGACCGCGCGATCGAACGCCCTCTCATTCGCCTTCGACGGCTTCTGCACGCCGGACAACTTCCGCACGAACTGAACCGCCGACGCGCGAATCTCCTCCGGCGTGGCGGGGGGATCGAAGTGATGCAGGGTTCTGATGTTGCGGCACATGGGGCAGGCCTCCAGAGCCGACAATAATACGGTGTCTTCGGCCTTTCCCGCCTCGCCGGATTACTGGCGTTCGCGCGTGCGCCTCGCGCCAACCCCGCGAACCGGCGCACAGCCCGAAGGGTGCGTGCCTTGCACAAAGGCCGGCATCCCATGGAACGTCTCAGAATTCTGAGCTTGCTGGTCGTGTGCGCGGGTTGCCGCCAGGGCGCGGTCTCGATGGCTGAGGGCGAGCTGCTGGTGAACCCATCGTCGGTCAATTTCGGCAGCACCTGGCTCGGCCACCGCGCCACCGCGAAGCTCTCGCTGCAGAACACCGCTCGCAGTGGCATCGACGTGACGCTGACGCCGGAGGATCCGTTCGATGCGCCGGGCTCCGTGCACCTGGGCGGCGGAGAGCAGCTCGAGGTCGAGCTGGGCGTCACGGGCACTGCGCTGGGCTTGGTCACCGGAAACCTCTTCGTCAGCGCGAATGGCACCACCCAACGCGTCCCGCTTCGCGCCGAGGTCGCCGCGCCCCCAGACTGCCCTGCGCGTGATTGCCGGGTGGTGACCTTCAATCCGCTCACCGGGGCGTGTGACGAGACGCTCGAGGCCGACGGCAGTACCTGTGGCGCGAACAACGTGTGCATCTTCGAAGGCACGTGTTCGGCCGGTACCTGCCTGGGCCGTGCGCGCGACTGCGGTGACGGCGATGCGTGCACGATGGACGCGTGCGATCGCACCGCGGGCTGCGTACACGAGACGGTGACCTGCCCTGCCTCGGAGCGCGTCTGCGAGGTGGCGGTGTGTTCGCCGCAGACCGGCTGTGGTTTTGCTCCGGCGGGTGATGGCGCTTCGTGTGGTGCCAATGACTGCGTCACTGCGCAGGTGTGCATCACCGGTCAATGCGTGGCGCGGCCGGCGCCCGATGGTTCTCAGTGCGCCGCGGCCACCAGTTGCCGCGCTCCGGGGGTCTGCCACGGCCAGCAATGCGCGCTCCCCGCACCGACCGAGCTGCAGCCCTCGTGGCGTTACTCGCCGCCGACCGGTGTGACCCTCGCGTTCCTCGGCGCGGTCGATGATCTCGGCAATCTGTACGCGACCGAGTCGGGCCCGTTCGTGCGCAACGCCGATGGCAACGCGGCTTCGCCGGGCATCGCGTTCGAAGATCGGTCCGCCATTCCGATTCCGACGAACCTGATCTCGCTCACCCCCGCGGGCGTGCTGCGTTTTCGGGTGCAGGTGACCACCGATTGCCCGAACTGCGTCAGCGGCCTGTGGTTCTCGGTCGACTCCGCGGGGCATCGGGTGTTCGTGAATGCCAAGGGCACCACCTCCGCATTCAACAGCGACAGCGGCAACCTGCTGTGGTCGACCGTGCCGACCAACGGGCTGCCTTCGTACGATCTGAAACCCGACGGCGGCGCGTCGTTCTCCACCTCGCCGCCGATGTTGCTCGGAGCAGACGACGTGGGCGTTCCGGTGATCGAAGGCCTCAGCGATCACCATGCGTACGTGCAGGTGTTCGATCGCACCAACGGCGCGTTTCGCTGGCAGTTCCATCGCAAGGGTCACCTCTACGGCACCGGCGTCTCGTCAGATGGCGAGCTGTGGACCTCGTCTGCGAACTGCTGGGCGCCCGCGGGTGAGATGGCGCGGCTCGATGGTGCAGGGCAGCAGCAGGCGGTGAAGTTCGTGCCGTGGATTCCTTCGATCTACGGCGAGGGCGTGGCGATCGGCTCGAGCAACGGCCGGCTGCAGCTGATGAACCAGGTGCTGAACCTCACGAGCGATCTCACCACCATGACCGGCGTGGGCTCGTGGGCGCAGCCGCTGCTCTCGGGGCAGCAGTTGGTGCTCTTCGACGGCAATGCGAGATCATTGCACTCGGTCGACCTCACCACGGGAATGCACGCGTTCACATTCAACGGAGTGCAAGGCACCGCGCTCGAGTTCGAGTTGCTCAACGGGGGCGGAGTGGCGTGGACAGGTCAGCTCCCCGATGCCGGCGTGCTCGGGGCGGTGAACGCACGCGGTGAAGAGGTGTTGCAGTGCCCGCTGGCGACGTCGGTCGAGAGCGCGACGGCGATCATCCGCGGCCGCGCGTACGTGCAAACGGGCGGCGACCTGGTGGCCTACGACGTGCGCGGGCTCGACGTGGCGCCGCGGGGCTGGGTGACGCGGCACGGCTCGTTGCAGCGCGGTTTCGGCGCGCGCTGAATCGACTCAGACCTTCTCGGCCTGCGCCCGCCCGAACAACCCTTCGGGGCGGAACAGCAGCACGACGATCAGAAACCCGAACGCCACCGCGTCGCGCCAGCTCGACGCGGTGTAGCCGACGATGAATTCTTCGCAGAGGCCGAGCAGCAACGCGCCCACCACCGCGCCGGGCAGATTGCCGATGCCGCCGATCACCGCAGCGACGAAGGCCTTGAGCCCGACCATCACGCCCATCAGTGGCTGAATCGACTTGTCCTTGATGGCGTAGAGGATGCCGGCGCCCGCGGCGAGCGCACTGCCGAGCATGAACGTGCCGGCGATGATGGTGTCGACCGGAATGCCGAGCAGCCCGGCCACCTTGTGATCGTGCGAGACCGCGCGCATCGCCTTGCCGAACCGGGTGCGAAACACCAGGTACTGCAGCGCGCCCATCAGCGTGATCGCGATGAGAAACGAGATCACCTGCCAGTTCCAGATGATCACGTCGTTGTCGCCCAGCACCAACCATTCCTTCGGGGGAATGATGGCGGGAAAGCGCCGTGACGCCGCGCCCGGGAGCACGGTGATGGAGTGACCTGCGATGGTGAACGAGAGGTCGAGCTGAAAGCCGTACGAGAGCGCGAAGCTGATGCCGATCGCCGTGATGAGCGAGGTAAGGCGCGGCTTGTCGCGCAGCGGGCGGTACGCAAAACGCTCGATGAAGTACCCGAACGCCGCGCAGGCGCCCAGGGAGACCGCGAACACCAGCAGTGCCCCGGGAATGGTGCCGAGGTTGTCGCGCCCGAGCAGAAACGCGACTGCATAACCCACGTACACGCCGACCATCATCACGTCGCCGTGGGCGAAGTTGATCAGCTTCAGCACGCCGTAGACCATCGTGTAGCCGAGCGCGACCAGGGCATAGATGGTGCCCGCGGCGAGCCCGTTGATGAGGTGCTGAATGAATTCGTACATCGGCGCGCTTAGGGCGAAATGGTGTCGACGTACTTGAACTTGCCGCCTTCGACCTTGAGCACCACCGCCGGCTTCACCGGGTTGCGGTGTTCATCGAGCGTGATGGTGCCAGCGACGCCGGGGAAGTCCTTGGTGGCGGCGATCGCGTCACGCAGCGCCGGGCCCGAGGTGTCAGGCGCGCGCTTGAGCGCATCGATCACCACCCGCGCCGAGTCGTAACCGAGCGCGGCCAGCGAGTCGGGCACGATGCCGAACTTCGCCTGGTACTTCCTGATGAAGTCCTGAACGCGCGGCGACGGATCATCAGCGGAGTAGTGGTTCGACACGTAGCTGCCTTCGACCGCCTGGCCGCCGAGCTCAAACAGCTTGTCGCTGTCCCAGCCGTCGCCGCCCATCATGGTCACCTTGAGGCCGAGCTCCTTGGCCTGCTCAGCGATCAGCGCGACGTCCTGGTAGTAGCCGGGCACGTACACGCCCTCGGGCTTGAGCTTCTTCACGTTGGTCAGCTGCGAGCGGAAGTCGGTGTCGCCCTTCGAGTACGCCACCACGCCGACGATCTCGCCCTTCATCTCGGTGAACTTCTTCTGGAAGACGTCGGTCAGCCCTTCCGAGTACGCGCTCTTCTTGTCGGTGAGGATCGCGACCCGCTTGAACTTGAGCGTGTCGTGCGCGTACTTCGCCATCACGTAGCCCTGGAACGGGTCGATGAAACAGACCCGGAAGATGTAGTCGCCGACCTCGGTCACCTTGGGGTTGGTGGAAGAGGGCGAGACCATCGGGATCTTCGCTGCCTGGGCCTTGGGCGCCATGGCGAGCGAGTTCGACGAGGCGACCTCTCCGAGAATCGCGACGACCTTGTCCTGCGTGATGAGGCGGGTGGTGGCCGACGCCGCTTCTTCGGGCTTGCTCGAGTCGTCGTACACGCGCACCGCGAGCTTCTTGCCCTTCACGCCGCCCGAGGCGTTCGCCTCTTCCAATGCCAATTCGATGCCGTTGCGGGTCGAGATGCCGAAGGCCGCTTCACTGCCCGTCAGAGAGCCGATCTCGCCCAGGAGGATCACCTCGCCGTCAGCGGCCGCTTGAGGATCTGCGGGCTTAGCCTCGGTCGGCTTCACCTCGGCCGGCTTGGGAGCCTCGGTCGCCGTCGGCTTCTTCTCGCAGCCGGTGCACATCGTCAGGGCGGCGAGTGCTGCAAACAGAGAAACGCGCATGGCGCCTTGTAGGGCTATGAAGGGCCCATTCCAAGGGGGAAGGCTCATGAACGAACTCGAATTTCCGATCCACAAGCCCGCTCGCACGTCGCTCACCGTGGTCGCCGTGCTCCTGATGTTGTTGTGCGTCACCTTCCCCGCGGCGATCTACCTGCTCGTTCGCTTGAGCCAGATGAAGGTGAAGCTCACGGCGACGGGTCTGGAAGCACTCGGCTTCCTCACCGACCGCGTCGAGTTCGATCAGGTCGAGCGCTTCGGGGTGTTGCACGTGCCCGTGGTCGCCGGCGGCCTCGGCGGCTACCTCGCGCGCATGAAGCTCAACCACATGAACGAGGGCCTCAACCTCGTCTTCCTGTTGAAGAGCGGAAAGACGGTGAAGTTCATCGCCAACCAGTACGAGCGCCACGATGAGCTGATCACCAAGGTCGCCGCTTCGGTGCGCGCGCCCCGCGAAGAGCTCCAGATGGGCCTCTTCAATTGGAAGTGGCCCGAGCGCGCCTGATGCGCTGATCGTTCAGCGCATCACGACCATCACCCCGAGCGCCAGGGGGAGCGAGAGCAGGCGAGCTCCCTCGAGTGCGCGAGCCCAGGTGCGGCCTTCGACCAGCGAGGGCAGCGACACCACGCTCAGCAGCACCAGCGCCACGAACGCGCTCTTCGAGGCGCCCGACAGCGCCGCGCCCCACATCAGGAAACAAAACACCCCGCCGAGCAACAGCAGCCAGTTGAAGAGCGCGTAGCGGCTGGTGCCCGGGCTCACGGGAGGATCGTACTTGCGCGAGAAGTCGCGCTGGAGCGCCTCTCCCATCCATTGCGGGCGCCAGGCGGGCGAGGCGAAGAACACCTTCAAGGCGTCGAGCTTCGTGGGCGCCTTGCGCGCGAGCTGCACGAGCTCGACGTAGCTCTCGACCTGCGCCCAGAGCGGGTTGAACGAATTGAGCGGCCGCGTGGTGCCGTACACGCAGGGCTCGGTCTCGGGTTCCCAGGTGCCGAAGAGGCGATCGAGCAGTGAGAACGTCGCCGCGTGGTTCTTG
>JAYVNA010000187.1:0-6413 GCA_043758715.1 Archangium sp. | reverse complement strand
TACGTCCGCGACGAGCTGCCACTCTGCACCAGCAGCCACCAGTACCCGGCGGCCAACAGCACCCCGATCACCAGCGCGACGCGCGCCTTGCGGCTCTTCACGGCACGAAGGCGTCGAGCGCCTTACGAAGCGGGGCGAAGTCTTCGTCCTTCACCTCAGCCACGCCCTCGGCCAGGAGCGCCGACTGCAGCGACTTCTTGCCATCGGCCGTGGTGGCCGCGGCCTTCGCCGCCGCGATGATGGCGTCGACCTTGCCTTGCGAAAACTTCGGAGCGCTCACCATCACGTCGTTGGGCACCTCGCTCGACATCACCACCACCTTGAGCGTGTCGACCCGCTTGCCCAGCGCGTTCACGCAGCCGGTGACCTTCGAGGCGTTGACCGCAGGGTCGCTGAAGGTCGCGCCGAGATCGTACCTGCCGGCCATCACCGCGTTGCAGACCGCGTCGTGCGAACCCAGGAAATCCTGCACCTCGAACGCCTGGGCTGGGTTGATGCCCGCCTGCAGCAGCAGCGCCTTGGGGATCACATAGCCGGTCGCGCTCGAGGTCTCGACCCACGCCACCTTGAGCGGCGTCTTCGATTTCTTGAGCGCATCCAACGACGTCAGCTTGCTGCTCGGGGGCGCGAACAACACCGAGCGGTAGGTGCTCTTGCCGTTGCGCACCGTGCGGAACATCAGCTGCGTCTTCACCTTGGGGTCGACGCGCAGGTACCCGAGCGGGCCCATCAGCGCGACGTCGACCTCACCTTTACTCACCGCCACCGCGAGCGCCTCCTGGTCGGGGTACACGCGGGGCAGGGTGGTCTCTTTGAGCGCGATGGCCACGAAGCTCGCGAGCGCGTCGGCCTGCTTCTTCGCGACTTCGTCATTGACCGCGGCGACCACGCCCACCAGCACCGCGGTCTGCACGGGCGCTGCGGCGGGCTTGGGGGCCTGGCCAAAGGCAGTCACGGAAATGAGCGCGGAAAGGATGATGGAAAGTCGACGCATGGAGCCTCCAACGGGTGGGAAGCCCGACGCTACCTTCGGAAAAGACAGGTGGTTCGAGGAAATGAGGCCCGCACTGAAGAAGTTCGGAGCCCGCGGGTAGGAGAGGCCAAGAACCTGACCCGAACCCTCCTCGTCGCCCTCACCGTGCTCGTGTTCACCTCCTGCGGCTGATCGTGCTGGCCCAGCGTGCTGCTCTACCGGGTGGCCGTGCTCAGCCCGGCTTCCGCGCCGGTGTCTTGAGCTGTCGTCCCAGCAACCGCCCCGCGGTCACCGCGAGCACGAGATTTCCGAGCGAGGCGATCTCGTGCCGCCACACCGGGAAGACGTAGGAGAAGACGGCCGCGGCCAGGTAACCCACCGCCGCGGGCCAGGCGCCGCGCAGCCACGTCACCGTGATGATCCCCGCGAGCAGGAACCAGTAGCTCGCGAGCACCGGCGTGGTGAAGACGCCCAGTTCGCCGACGCTGAAGTGAATGACGAACAAGCCCACCGTCTGCGCCGCCATCGTGAAGAGCAGCATTCGCACGAGCGCTTCGTTGAGCTTGGTGCGTGCGCTCCGAAGCTTTCAGGCGGCGACGAGCACGAAGGGAATGCTGAAGCCTGAGACGGCTGCCGACATCAGCATCTCAACCTCGGGCCAGCGGGCCACCAACGGCATGCCGACGAGCGGCGCCAGCACCCACGCGATGCTGATGATCAGCGCCACCGCATTGCGCTGGGTCGCGGAGGTGCTCGGGTCGATGCTCTTCTCGAGTTCGTTGAGGCGGGCGCGCTCTGCCGCTTCGGCCGTCACCGCCGCCTCGACTTCCGCGAGCAAGCTGGCGTCGGGCGAGACGAGCTCGCTGAGCAACGACTGTGCAGTGCGCGCTGAACCGGCGGCAAGCTGGTAGCGCACCATCCCGCCCACGGCTCCATCAATGCCGTTTCGCGCGCGCGTGTTCTTCGGCCAGTCACGCAGCGCCTGCTGAAAACCGAAGCGGCATGCAGAGAAGAGGTCGAACACCCGGCGCGCGTCGGGTTCCTTCACGCCGAGCAGGTCTTTCAGCTCAGCCAGACGCCGCTCGGCCTGTGCGGTGAGCTCCAGCGATCCGAGATGCGCGAGGAAATCTTCCAACGCCACACGCACGGCAAAGGCACTCGCGGGGCGCGCTGCTGGTTCAGCGCTCATGCACCTGCGAGAGAGTTCGGCCAGCTCCTCGGGCGCGTCAGCCGGAAACGAGGGTGCCGACGCGAGAACACTCTGCGCGAGCGCTGCGAGTGACGAGGGCTGGTGCGGCGGCTTGCCCGTGAGCAGCTGAAAGAGCACCGCGCCCAGCAGGTAGACGTCGGTGCGCGGGGTGATGACGGCTTCCGGGCCTCCGAGCATCTCGGGCGCCATGTAGACGGGCGTGCCCGCGAGCGAAGGCGCAGGGCCCGGCGCCAACGCGATGCCCCAGTCGACCAGGTAGACCTCGCCGAAGGCCCCCACCATCACGTTGTCGGGTTTCACGTTGCGGTGCACCACGCCCCGCGAGTGCGCGTAGTGAAGCGCGTTGCAGACCTGCAGCAGAATGCGCGCGACAAGAGCGCGCGAGGCTACACGACGTGCGTCACAGAGCCAGAGCCCGAGAGCACCCGGGAGAGCAGGGGAACGCGCACCGGTTTTGCGGCTCGCAGCCACCTTCCGGGTTGCACCTGACCTCCCTCGTGTTCGAACACGCGATAGGCGCCCAGCGCAGTGGAGCAGCCGGCGTTCGCGATGCGCAGCGGTCGCGGCCCTTCGAGCACGGACTCGCGGGCGGTGTGGCGATGACCATGCAGCACCAGGTCGACGCGGCCGTGAACGCGGCGAAGCAGCTCGCGGCCCAGGGCGAGCTCGGCGGCGTGCGGCCAGCCCATGCGCTCGGCGAACCACTCCCCGAAACCCTCGACCGGCAGGGGCAACACGTGGTGATGCAGCAGCACCGCGCGCGTCCACCCCTCGGGGGCGCGGTCGAGTGCGCCGTCGACTGCCTCGAGCATCCGTTCGCAGAGCTCGCCGTGGCTGCGAAACGCCGTGCGGTTGTGCGGCGCAGTGGAATCGATGCAGACCATGAAGAGTCCGGCTCGGCCATCGACTGACACCCGCAGCTCGTCGCTGAGGAGCTCCGCGACGTCGTCACCGCCTCGATCATGATTGCCCGGCACCACGGTGACCTTGTGCGCGGTGAGCAGCGGCTCGAACACGTCGAGCCAGGTCTGGTACTGCGCGAGGGTACCGTCGTGGGTGATGTCGCCGGTCACCACCACGTGGTCGATGTCTTCGTCGATCACGGAGCGCACCAGCGTTCTGGCGGCGTCCACGAAGCCGGGGTGCTGGCCGAGGTGCAGATCAGAGAAGTGCGCGAGTCTCGACTTCATCGGAAGCGCACTGTCGGTGAGGGCCGCGACAGCACCGCGGCGGCCCCGCAACGAAGGCGTCACGGGTGACCATTCCGGCTACAAACCGCCGATGCTCATCGGACACTACGCGCCGGCCCTGCTGCTCAAGACGCGCACCCCGAAGCTTCCGCTCTGGGCGCTCTTCATCGGGGTGGAGGTGCTCGATTACCTCTGGAGCATCTTCATTCTCACCGGCGTCGAGCGCATGCGCATCGTGCCGGCCATGAACGAGAGCAACGCCCTCGACCTCTACGACATGCCCTGGTCACACAGCCTGGTTGCAACCGTGGGCTGGTCGCTGCTCGCGTTCACCGTGGTGGCCTTCTGGCGCCGCGCGCAGAGCGATCGCTGGCTCGCCGCCGGGGCCATCGCCCTCGCGGTCGCCTCTCATTACCTGCTCGATCTCGTGGTGCACGTGAACGACTTGCCGCTCGTGGGCAATGACTCGCTCAAGCTCGGCTTCGGGTTGTGGAACCACAAGACGGTCGCGCTGCTGGTGGAAACGAGCCTCGTCGCCGGGTCCGCGTTCGCGCTCGTCCTCGCCGCGGGGCGGAAGTGGTTGCCGCTGGGCGTGGTGATGACGGTGGTGTGCGTCGGGAGCTTCTTCGTTCCCACGCCGCCTGGCGTGGTGCCGATGGCGCTCAGCGGGCTCGCGCTCTACGTGCTGCTGCCGCTCGCTGCGTGGCGAATCGAGCTCACATCGGGCGCAGCGTCCGCCCGATCGCCAGGATGATGTGCCACTTGCCGTCTTCTTCCTTCGTGAGGGCGACGGTGTCGCTGCAGTCGAACTTGAGCAGCTTGTAGTTTTCGATCTGCGACGCGATGCAGGTGTAGCGCACGGTCGCCGACTGCCCGTTGGCGTCCTCGCTGCTGTCGTCGATGGTGAGGTCGACGTCTTTCCACCCGCCAAACATCTGCCCGAGCCGGCCCGTCGCCTGGCTGCCGAGCTTCTGGCGCGACTCGGCCGCGAGGATCTCGGACATCGCCTCGAAGTCTTCCGCCACCGCCGCGCTGTAGAACGACTTCACGCTGCCGTCAGGCGACCCCTTGGGGCCACGGCAGCTGGAGAGTCCGAGGAGAGTGACGGCGAAAAGGAGCGTGGTTCGGGTCGTCATCGCGGCTCCATTGAATCACAGCTACGATGAGACATGCTCGGGCAGCTTCAGCTCGACGCCGGGCATGGTGCGCACGGACAGCAACACGTCAGGCGTCGCGCGGCAGCGACCGGGCTCCGCGCTGAGTTGAAGCTGAGCGACGTCGCGCAACTTCGCTCCGGTTTTCAACGCGAGGTCCTACAGGGTGTCCATCGTCAGGCGCTCACTGCGCACCGTCAGGGTGGTGCCTGAGTTCGAGATCCCCGAGGGCCGGGTGCTCTCGAGCGCGTCGATCACCTCGGTGGTGCTGAGGCCGAGCGCGCGCAGTCGAGCCTGGTCCAGCTCGATTCGCAGCTCCGGCCGCGCGGCACCACACAGCCTGACTTCGCGCACTCCGTTCTGCATCTGCATCTGCAGCTGCAGCTGCAGCTGCATCCGCGCCTGATCATCGAGCCAGCGCGAGAGCTCCACCCGGGTCAACGTCTCGGAGCGCACCACGAAGTGCTGCGTCACCGAGCTCGGATCGACGTGCTGCACCATCGGCTGCGCGACCTCGCGCGGTAGGAAACTCAAGGGTCGCAGCACGGCGTCGTGCACCAGCGTCGTCGGGGTCGGTGCATCGACCCCGACCGCGGTCACGCTGAGCTTGATCACCACCGAGTCACCGGTGGTGGTGCTGCGAAGCGATTCGAGTCCGTTCACCTGGCTGAGCGACTCCTCGAGGCGATTGGTCACTTCCCGCTCGAGGGCGCCCAGCGTGAACCCCGGCGCGCTCACCGATACCGCGAGGTCTTCGGTGTAACGCGCGTTCGCCAGACGGTACTTCGCGATCGACAGCGTCGCGAAGACGCCGCCGACCGCGAAGAGCAACACGACGAAACTGACACGAAGGATTTTCAGGGGCAGTCGACCGAGGTGATGCTCTCGACGTACGTGTTCGTGCGGGTTCCGCTGAACGACGCGAGGCAGGTGGGTGCGGCGAAGCTGCGCGCCGGAATGGCCGCATCATCGACCGCGAGCTTGAGCTCACCGGCGACCAGGCGCGCGAAGGGCGCGTTCGCGGTGTCGGCGCGGTGGGTGAAGAACTCGACCGACGGCGTGCTGCCCGGGGCGAGGAAGCTGGCGGTGTAGGTCGCGTCGCGGTGTTCCGGCGCGACCACGTAGGTCTGGCTCGCGATCGCACCCAGGCCCACGTGCGCGTTCAACTGCAGGCCGGGCGTGAAGTTGAGCTTGAAGCCAGCGGCGGTCGGCTCCCAGGTGGCGGCCACCGTGCGGCCCTGGTCTTTGTTGAAGTCGATCGAGAGCAGCGTGTCGGCGCCCGACTTGATGGTCGAGGTGCCGTTGCCCAGGCCCGCGCTCTCGAGCCGCGCCGTCTTGCCGTCTTCGAACACGAACGAGAAGCCGGCGCCCGAGAGGAAGACCTCGAGCGGGCGCGTGCTGGTGGTCTCGGTGGTGAAGTAATCGCGCAGGAGGCCGGTGTAGCGCACCTCGCCATAGCCGTACTGGAAGGTGGCGCGCTTGGCCGGGCCCTCGAGGTGCAGCGAGGCCACCGGGCTCTTCGCGCCGATGGTGGCCGAGCGGGTCACGCCGTCGGTGCCGGTCATCGTGTACGTGACGGGGTCGAGCACCGAGGCCGAGAGGGTGAAGTCGCCAGCGCCCTGCTTGGTGAGGCGCCATTCGACCTTGCCCTTGGCGTCGAAGGTGTAGGTGACCGCCGCGCCCGACTGCGCGGTCTGGAGCGCCGCCATCGCCGCCGTGGCGCGGGCGAGGTCGACGATCGCCGCGACACTCACGCCCTTGCGGATCTGCAGGGTGAACAACTCGGCCTTCTCGGTGCCGACCAGCAGCACGAGATCGAGATCGCCCGAGGCGCGAATCGCCAGGTGCTGCTTGTCGATGGAATCAGCGCACGCCGCGTCGAGCGA
>JAYVNA010000186.1:0-6413 GCA_043758715.1 Archangium sp. | reverse complement strand
GGCGAGCCCGAAGGCGGGCATGAAGCCGACGGAGGTGATGTTCATCACCGAGTTCATCGCGGCGAGCGCGGGGGTGCCGAGGCCGCCCACCACCACGTTCGCGAAGAAGACGAAGGCGGCGAACTCGAAGAGCCAGTTGAAGCCCGAAGGCAGGCCGAAGCGGATCATGCGGCCAAACTCGGCCAGCTGCAGCTTCGCGCGCAGCTCGGGTTTTCCCTCGCTCCAGAAATAGAAGAAGAACCCGGCGAAGCCGATGGTGGTGGCGATGGTGCTCGCCCACGCCGAGCCGGTGACTCCGAGAGCGGGCAGGCCGAAGCGGCCATCGATCAGCAGCCAGTTGCCGAGCACGTTGAAGGTCATCGCAAAGAGGTTGGCCACCATGCCCGGCGAGGTGCGCCCGAGGCCGCCGTAATAGTTCGCGAGCGCCTCGATGCCGATCGCCGCACCGCCCGACAGCAGGCGCACCCGCACATAGCCGCCCATCAGCACGCGCACATCCTCGTGGTACGGGAACAGCGAGAGCACCGGGTCAATCAGGGGCTGCGCGAGGATCGACAGGCCGAAGGTCGCCAGCGCCACCAGCAGGCCGTACCAGCCGTACCTTCGTGCGCCGGCCAGATCGCCCTTGCCGAAGAGCTGGCTGCTGAAGCTCGCGATGATGAAGGTGATCCCCATCGGGAGGATCATCACCGTGTACGAGTTGAGGCTGCCGGTGGCGGTGGACGCGAGCGCGGCGGCGCCGAGGTGCGCCACCATCAACGCGTCTGAAAGCCCGACGATGGTCTGGCTCGAGCGGCTGATGATGATCGGCCCCGCCAGCGTGAGCAGCGTGCGCAGGGTCGCGGGCTGAGGAGGAGGAGGGGTTTCCACGGCGTCTTCGGGGGACGCGCCTTCAACCACGTTCTGACCCGCCGTTCACCTCACTCCGGTGATGTTGTTGCCCAGACGCCTTCGGGCCACTAGTAAGGGTCCAAATGGTCGCGCCGCGCGAACGCCCCCACCCGCCCCCGAAGCTCCAGACCTTCGAGGAGATCGCGCAGCGTTACCCGGGACTCGACCCCCAGGCGATGCACGCCTACGTGGTGATGCGAAGGGCCCAGACCCGGGTCGAGGTGGCGCTCGAGACGCACCTGGCGCGCCACCACCTCTCGTTCGGCCGCTACCTCGTGCTGGTGCACCTCATGCGCGCCGCGGGGTATTCGCTCGCTCCTGCGCAGCTCGCCGAGCACTGCGGCATCACCCGCGCCAGCATCACCGGCCTGGTCGACACCCTGGAAAAAGCCGGGCACGTCGAGCGCGAGAGCGACCCCGAAGATCGCCGTTCGGTGCAGGTGCGGCTCACCCTGGTGGGGCGCCGCTTCGTCGAGCACATGCTGCCCGATCATTTCAAGCGCCTGATGAAGCTGATGTCGGAGTTCTCGCCCGCCGAGCTCGAGACCTTGAAAAAGCTCAGCGAGAAGCTCTACCGGGGTGCTGCTGCGCTCGAAAACCCGTAGCCCGGTCGATTTGTTGGCACGATAGTTAGGGCCCTGATTACAAGGGCTCCGCCGTAATCCCGACGAAGGAATTTCCAAAAGATGGCGAGCCAGACCGCAACCCCCGCAGACGTGAGTGCAGCCCCCGCTCGCAAACCCAACCGTGCGCGCTTCGTCGCGATCGGCCTGGTCGGCCTCGCGGCCGTGGCCACCCTGGCGTACCGCATCGCCAACGCTGGCAAAGAGTCGACCGACGACGCCTTCGTGGAAGGCCGGGTGATGCCGGTCGCCTCGCGGGTGGTGGGGCAGGTCACCCGGGTGCTGGTCAAGGACAACGAGCTGGTCGAAGAGGGCGCGCCGCTGGTCGAGCTCGACCCCAACGATCTCCAGGCCCGCGCTGACGTGGCCGCCGCCGACCTGCTCTCGGCCCAGGCCCAGCTCGACGCTGCCAGAGCGCAGCTCGCGCTCGCCGAGAAGAACATCGAAGCGAACCTGGCGCAGGCGCAAGGCGGGGTCAGCCAGGCGGCCGGCTCCGTCGAGGCTTCGAAGGCCAGCCTCGATCAAGCGAAGGCCGACGTGACCGCGGCCGAATCGCGGCTGCAGCTGGCCGAGACCGAGCTCAAGCGCAGCACCGCGCTGGCGGCGACGAACTCGGTGTCCCGCGCCGACCTCGACAATCGCCAGGCCCAGGCCGACCAGGCCCGCGCTTCTCTCGAGCAGGCGCGCGCCCGGTTGCAGAGCACGCGCGCGAACATCGACAGCTCGGTGGGCGGCGTGACGTTGGCGAAGGGCCGTTTTCTGGCCGCGCAGACCGGGCCGCAGCAACTCGCCGCCGCTCAGGCCGCGGTCGGCGTCGCAGGGGCGCGGGTCAAGCAGGCGGAGGCCGCGAAGACCCTGGCCGACTTGAACCTCGGCTACACCCACCTGCGCGCCCCGGCTCGCGGGGTGGTGGCGCGGCGCAGCGTCGAGATAGGTCAGCTGGTCGACCCCTCGCGCCCGCTGATGGCGATCGTCCCGCTCGACGACGTCTGGGTGGTGGCGAACTTCAAGGAAGACCAGCTGCGCGACATGAAGCCCGGCGCGAAGGCGACCATCGAGGTCGACGCGTTTTCGGGTCAGAAGTTGAGCGCGCACGTCGAGAGCCTCGCCGGAGGGACCGGCAGCCGGTTCGCGCTGCTGCCCCCCGACAACGCCTCGGGCAACTTCGTGAAGGTGGTGCAGCGGCTGCCGGTGTTGCTGCGCTTCGACGCCTTGCCTGAGTTCACGCTGCGCCCCGGCATGAGCGCGGTCGTGCGTGTCACCGTCAAGGAGTGAGCGATGGCCCGGAAGCTCTCGTCAGGAAACCCCGGGCAGCTGACGGGCAACATCGTCGCCATCACGCTCGCGGCGATGTCGTCGGCCCTGATGTCGGTGCTCGACATTTCCATCGTCAACGTCGGGCTCTCTGACATTCGCGCGAGCTTCGGGACCCCGCTCGATCAAATCGCGTGGGTCTCGACCGGCTACGCGATGGCGAACATCACCGTCATCCCGATGTCGGGCTGGCTGCAGCGGCGCTACGGCATTCGCAAGACGCTCACCTTCGCCATCCTGCTCTTCACCGCCAGCAGCGTGGCGTGTGGCCTCGCGTGGAATCTCCCGGCGCTGGTGGTCTTCCGCATCATTCAAGGCGTCGGCGGCGGGGCCATCATTCCCACCGCGCAGGCGACCTTGTTCGGGCGTTTCCCTCGCGAACAAGCCGGCATGGCAGGCGCGCTCTTCGGCCTGGGCGCCATCACCGGGCCGCTGCTGGGGCCGACCATCGGCGGCTTCCTCATCGAGAACCTTTCCTGGCACTGGATGTTCTACGTGAACATTCCCATCGGCCTGCTGGGCGCGGCGCTGGCGTGGACGAGCATCAAGGAGGTCGGCTTCGAGGTCGACGAGCATCCCATCGACCGCTGGGGCGTGGTGTTGCTGGGCGTGGGCATGGTGTCCCTGCAGTACGTGCTCGAAGAGGGCAACCGCGACGGCTGGCTCGAGAGCCCGCTCATTGCCTTCATGCTGGTGGTGGCGGTCATCTCGCTCGTCACCTTCGTGGTGCACGAGCTCGAAGTGGAGAACCCGGTGGTCGATCTCCGGGTGTTCAAGAGTCGCGAGTACACCGCCGCGACGATCCTCAACTTCCTCATCGGCACCGTGCTGTTCGGCGGGAGTTTTCTCTACTCGCTCTACTGCGGCACGATCATGCATTACCGGGCGCTCGACATCGGGTTGGTGTTCTTGAAGGGGAGTTGGATCCAGCTCTTCCTGCTCCCCATCGTCGGCCGCACCCTGGGCAAGGTCGACAGCCGCTACTTCATCTTCTTCGGCCTGGTGGGCGTGACCATCTCGACGGTGCTCAACGCGAACCTCACGCCGGCCGCCGATTCGTTCACCATGACGCTGCCCATCTTCGTTCGCGCGGTGTCTTTGAGCTTCTGCTTCGTGCCCCTGACGGTGGTGGCCCTCTCAGGCCTTCCACCCCGTGAGCGAGGCAGCGCCACCGGGCTCTTCAACGCCACCCGCGAGCTGGGCGGCAGCATCGGCACCGCGTGGATGAGCTCTCGCCTGACTTCCAACGCGAAGGTGCACTACACCTATATCTCCGAGCACGTCGACGCCTACGGCTCGGTGGCGCAGGATCAACTGCGCACCATGCAGGGCGGGTTTGCCGGCCGCGTCGCCGACCCGGTGGCCGCTTCCTACGGCGCGATGAGCGGGCGCCTCAACCTGCAGTCACTCTCGATGGCCTTCAGCGACGGCTTCACCACGCTGGCGGCCCTCTTCCTCATTTCCCTCGTGGTGGTGTTCTTTCTCGCGAAACCTCAGGCGAGCGTCGACACCACCGCGGCCCATTGACGAGCCGAACATGAACCTCAGTGTTGTCGTGTTGGTAGGTGTGCTGGGCCAGGCCGCTGCTGAGAACGCGCTCGACGCCAAGGTGCGCGCGCTCTTCGTGCCGGGCGGGTTGACCGCTGATGAAGTGGCGCGCCGCGCGGCCCAATCGAGCCGGGAGTTCGAAGCCAGGCAAGCGGCGCTCGAGGGCGCGGAAGCGCAGCTGACGCTCGCTCGCGTCGGCTTCATTCCGCGCCTCACGGGCGGCGTCAGCTACACCCGGCTCTCTGACATCACCCCGCCCACGTTGGGGCTGGGTGACCAGGGTCGCTTCCTGGTGACGACCGGGCCCGCGGGGCCGCTGGGCGATCGCCCGGTGTTCGCCGCCGGCGACATCAGCTTTCCCGTCTTCCTCGACAACTACGTGCTGCGCGCGGGGCTGGTCATTCCGATCTCGGACTACCTGCTGCGAACGGTGCAGCAGCTGCGCAGCGCATCGCAGGCGCGCGAAGCGGCTGAGCTCGATGCCCGGGTCGCAAAGGTGAAGGCCGCCAATGACGGGCGGCTGGCGTACTTCTCCTGGGTGCGCGCCCGGGGGCAGCAGGTGGTGGCGCAGCAGACGCTCGAACAGAGCCGGCTGCGGGCCGAAGACATCAAGCGGGCGTTCGACGTGGGCAATGGCTCGCGGGCCGACGTGCTTCGCGCGGATTCGCTGGTGGAGCAGGCGCGGTTGCTGGTCGCCCGCACCCAGACCCAGGCGGGCCTCACCGAAGCGCAGCTGCGGCAGGCCATTCGTGCACCACCCTCGGAGCCGTTGAGCATCGCCCCGCGTGACTTCGACACCCTGGCCCCTGCGGAAGACACCGCCGACATCGAGGCGCTCGTCGGCCGGGCCGCGCACTCGAGGCTGGAGCTCAAGTCGCTCGACGCCACCCGGCTCGCGTTGGAAGCGCAGCGCAAGGCGAACTGGGCGACGCTGGCGCCGCGGCTCGACGCCACCGGGAACCTGCTCTACGCAAACCCCAACCAGCGCTACATCCCCAACGACGGGAAATGGCACTTCACCTGGGACGTGGGCATCGGGCTCTCGTGGCAGCCTTCGGACATTCCGGCCGGGCTGGCCCAGCTCAACGCCGCCGAAGCGCGGGTGCGGCAGACGCAGGCGCAGCTGCACTCGGTGGAAGAGGCGCTGCGCGTCGAGGTGACGCAGGCGCTGCTCGGGTTGCGCGAGACCGACGTCGCGCTCGAGTCGACGAAGAAGGCGCAGGCGTCGGCTGAAGAGGGTTACCGGGTGCGGCAGGATCTCTTCGTCAACGGGCGCTCGACGGCGGTCGAGGTGATCGACTCCGAGACTGAGCTGACGCGCGCCCGGCTGGAGGCGTTGAACGCGCAGATCGACGCCCGCATCGCGCGCGTTCGGTTCGACCACGCGGTCGGCGCCGATCTCCCGTGACGAAGACGAGCTGACATGAAGCTCATCGCCGCCGCGCTCGATGCCACCGTGTTGTTCTCGTTCGATCGCAACGGGTTTCGAAGGCATGCGCGCGCGTTCGACCCGGCAGACCTCGCGGTCGATCTCGCGGGCCAAACCATGCTCGTCACCGGCGCCAACGCAGGCCTGGGGCTCGCGACGGTGAAGGCGCTCGCCAAGCTCGGGGCGACGGTGGTGATGGCGTGCCGCGATCTGAAGCGCGGCGAAGCGGCCCGCGCCGCCCTGGAAGGGAAGACAGAGCTGCTCCCGCTCGATGTCTCGTCACGCGCCGACGTCGCCCGCTTCGTGAAGGCCTGGGGGTCGCGGCCCCTCGATGTGTTGATCAACAACGCAGGCCTCCTGCCCACCGAGCGTCAGGCCACGAGTGAAGGGCTCGAGCTCGCGTACGCCACCAACGTGGTCGGACCGGTCGCCCTCACGCAGGGGTTGCTGCCGGTGCTGCGTGTCGCACGCGGCCGCGTCGTGACGGTGTCCTCGGGCGGCATGTACCCGGTGAAGCTCGAGCTTCGGGCCCTGCGCGGGAAAGTGAAAAAGTACGACGGCGTGGCGGCGTATGCGCAGACCAAACGCGCCCAGGTGATCTTGAACGA
>JAYVNA010000185.1:0-2003 GCA_043758715.1 Archangium sp. | reverse complement strand
GCGCGAGGCCGGAGCGGGGACCGTAGGCCTCGGGCGGGTTGAAGCCGGTGGCGATCACCGAGCGCGAGATGAAGGGAATCGAGGCGTCGGACTGCAGCATCTCTGCGTAGAACGGCGGGCGGAACTGACCTGCGCGCACCTGCAGGAACTTGGCGATGTCGTACTGCACGAAGGCGTCACGCACATCGACGATGCGTCGGCCGGTGAGCGGGTCGAGCGCATCGACCAGCGGCGCGGCCAGCTCGACGGAGGCGTCGATGGTGAGCTTGTCCACCGGGTGGAAGGCGAGCCCCAGGCGGAAGTCGGCCACCCGGAAGCCGCCGTTGCTGCCGACCAGCTGATCGTCTTGCAGGGGGAAGGTGTAGAAAACGCCGATGCGGGCAAAGCCGCTGAGCGTGAAGCGCTGCCACCACTCGGTCTGCGGCTTGACCGCAGACTCAGCGACCGGCGCGTTGACCTCGACCTTGGCGGCGTCGGGCACCACCGCGAGCGGGGTGGAGTTCTCCTGAACGGGAGTTTGGGTCAGCGCGAGGCACAGCACGAATGCGAGCGACATGGCGGGGCTTCTCCTTCGGGTTCAGCGGAAGACTTCGTCGAGCGAGCGGCCTTGAGCGGCCGCCGGCGAGGGAATGGCGAGCAGGCGCGAGAGGGTGGGCGCGAGGTTGATGGGCTCGGTGGTGCCGCCCTCACCCTTCTTCACGTTGGGCCCGAAGAACACCAGCGGCACCGAACGATCGTAGAGCCAGGCCGAAGCGTGCCCCGTCTTGTCGTGCGTGCCGTAGGTCCAATAGGGCCTGGTGACGACGATCAGATCAGGCGAGCGGCCGACGAAGGCACCGCGGGCAAAGAGCCGGCCCTCGGGGGTCTCGGTGAGCGCGTTGAGGGAGAGGAGATCGAGCACGCCGGGCTGGGTGCGGGCGAGTTTGCGCAGCCGCTCCACTTGAGGTTGGGCCTTCGCGCGCAGGGCCGCGGTGAAGGTGAACCCGGGCGTCTTGTTTCCGGCGAACCAGTCCTGGCGGCCGAGCTGTTCGTCGAGCTCCTTGTCGAGCAGGGTCTGGAGCGCTTTCAGATCGACGCGGCCTGCATCGAGCCCGCGCGCGGTGGCGACTTCAGGCACCGGGGAAATTCCGTGATCCGAGCTGAGCGCGACCACGTACTTGCCCTTGCCCACCAGGGTGTCCAGGCCCGCGAGCAGGCGGCCGATCTCGGCGTCGATGTGCAGGTACTCCGTCAGGCCCTCGGGAGAATCGGGGCCGAATGCGTGGCCGATGCGATCGTGGCCGCTGAAGCTGATGGTGAGCAGATCGGGAATCTCGTCTTTGCCCAGGCCCATCGCCTTCACGCCCTCGAGCGCGACGTCGACTTCGGCGGTGTCGAGGGGCGCCTGGTTGGCGGCGGCTTCGGCGAAGACTTCGCTGTCGTCGACGCGGCCCGCGGGCGGGAGCTGCGGCGACTTGCCCGTGATGCCGCCACCCGGCAGTCCCCAGGCGAAGGCGCCCTTGAGCACCTGCTCGGCGATACGGGTATTGACGGGGGCGAGGAAGGCCGGCGCTTCCTTCGCGTAGAAGGTGCTGGTGGTGAAGAAGGGCTTCTCCGCGTCGAACCACACGGCCATTCCGGCGCGGCCAGCACACAGAATCGCTGACCTATCTTTCGCAGAGACCGAGAGCGAGAGGGCCTTCTCGTCGGACGCGCGGGTGGCGTCGGCGAGGGTGGGCACGCGCAGCCAGGTGGGGGCGGTGCCGTCGCGTTCTTTCGGCTCGCGGCCGAGGACTTTGTACGCGGGGTCTTGCGTGGAGAGGTTCGGCTTGCCGGTGTCGGCGTCGAGCCAGTCGTTGCCGACGATGCCGTGCACTTCGCCGTACGCCCCGGTCATCAAGGTCGCGTGACCGACGGAGGTGATGGTGGGCGCGGCCTCGTACCGCGCTTCGTAGAAGGTGTAGCCCTCGGTGGTGAGGCGCTTGATGCCCCCGGTCACCTTCGGCATGCGCGCGTGGAAGGCG
>JAYVNA010000184.1:0-46814 GCA_043758715.1 Archangium sp. | reverse complement strand
GCTGACTCGTTGTGCGGTCGTGGTGCTGGTGGCGGTGGTTTCCTCGAGTCAACGCGCTGAGGCGTGCGGGTGTTTCGCGCCGCCCAGCCCCGCCGAGCCCGTGGTGCAGGCCGGCGAGCGCATCTTGTTCTCGGTGAAGAACGGCGAGGTCACTGCCCACATTCAGATTCAGTACGCGGGTGACGCGAAAGACTTCGGGTGGCTGCTGCCGCTGCCGTCGGTGCCGACGTTGGAAGTCGGCAGTGATGAGCTCTTCACCCGTCTCGGCGCGGCGACCCAGCCCACCTACCGGGTCGAGAACGAGTTCCGGAACAGCTGCCCCCAAAGCCCGCAGCCCTTCTTCCTCGGTTGTGCCAGGGCATCGGCGACGAGGAGCGGCTTCGATGACTCCATTCAGGACGCCGGTGCGCCCAACCCACTCGTCATCGCGTCGTCGGTCGGCCCCTACGACTACGCCGTGCTTCGCGCCGATGATCAGACCGCGATGCTGCAGTGGCTGCAGGACAACCGCTTCTTCATTCCCACAGGCATTCAGAGCGCGGTGGGCCGCTACATCAACCCGGGCGCCTACTTTCTCGCGCTCAAGCTCAAGGCGGGCGCTGGCACCGGCGACGTGACGCCGATCGTCCTGCACTACGCCTCGTCGCTGCCGATGATTCCTCTCGTGCTCACCAGCGTCGGCGCGCAGAAGAACATGGGCATTCAGGTGTGGCTCCTCGGTGAGGGGCGCGGCATTCCGCGCAACTTCAGCCACGTGGTGATCAACGACGCGCTGCTCGACTGGATGAACGGCGCGCAGAACTACTCGCAGCTGGTGACGGACGCCGTCGCCGAAGCGCCCGACAAGCACGCCTTCGTCACGGAGTACGCGGGTTCCAGCAGCGTGATGCAGGGCCAGCTCGCGCCCCCGGGCCGCTTTGGGACGCAAGCCTCGCTCGCCTCGAGCCCCACGCCCGGGGCCTTCGTCGAGGCCTTGAATGCCAGCAACTTTGGCGTCAATGGCGCGCTGCCTTCACCGGTGCTGGTGCTGCTCGAGACGCAGATTCCGTACCCGCCCGCGCTCGCGACGGTTGGCATCGACAGAGCCAGCTTCTTCACGAGCCTCGGCTACTACCTGGGCGATTTCCGCACCGCGAACCCCTCGCTCTTCACCGGCTACACGCTCTCGTACGACGGGCCTTCGCTGGCGCAGCTGGTGTTCGAGAAGTACGTGACGCCGTTGCGCGCGGTGAACCAACTCTTCTCCGAGTTCCCCACGCTCACGCGGCTGTACACGACGCTCTCACCCGAAGACATGACCGCCGACCCGGTCTTCTCGTTCAACGCCGGCTTGCCCGAGGTGAAGCTCGAGCACGTGGCGAAGCTGGTCATCGACTGCGGAGCGCGGCATCTGGAAACAGAGCAGGGCTGGGTGGTCGAGAACCCGGGCGTGGGCCTGCCGCCCCCGAGTGCCACCATCAAGCCCGCTTCGTTGCGCGTTGCGGTGCTCTCGGAAGAGGGTGCGCCGGTCGTCAGCCTCGACAACACGGCGTCGGTGCATGCAGCCTTTCGACGCCCGGAGGACCTCACGAAGACCGGAGCGGCCGGCTGCAGCGTGGTCGACCCGATGGGCATCGGGCTGTTCGTGTTGCTCGCGCTGCGACGCCGGCGCCGCTGATTACCGCGAGGTGACGGCGAAGATGATCAACGTCGTCCACGTGAGGATCGCGACGCCGGTGAGCGAGACGCCGGCGACGTTCAGCCATCGGCTGGTGCCTCCGCTGCCCCGCACCAGTTCGCGAATGTTGAGCACCAGGCTGGCCACCATCACCAGCGGGTGAAGGAAGGACGCAAAGCCGATCACCAGCCCGGCGATCTGCAGCTTCCTCGATTCGGTGACGGCCTGTTCCTGCACCACCTGCGAGCGGAGGGCCCAGCACTTCGGGCATAGCGGCGGCGCTTCGGGGCGGGTGCGGTTCTCACATGCGCTGCACACGAAGGTGCCGCAGCGCTGACAGGCCCAGTGCGCAGGCGTACCCGGGTGCTGTGCACATTCGCCCGTGACGGGCGCGGCGATGGTCATGCGCGGCCGCGGGCCCCAGCGCTCAGGTGCGCGGAAAGCAACCGCTCGGCGTCGGGTGAGGGCAGCGTCAAGGTGACGGCCTGGTCGTCGATCAACGTAGCGAACGGGTAGACCTTTCTGATTCGCATCGAGGTCACCACGATCGCGATCAAGCCGCCGAACACCGCGACCAACATCATCACCGGGCCGGCGTTGGGCGCCTGCGCGATCATGACGCCGCTCAGCACCGCTGCGCCGATCATCGCGAGCACGGAGATCGTCACGTTGCGCCGCGCGGTCTTCACGTCGTTCCACGCCTGCTCACTGAAGGGCAGCGTGCCCGTGGCGCTCTTCCGAAAGAGCATGAAGAAGACCAGGTACAGCAGCGGAGCCAGCGCGAAGATCGCGATCCACTTCGGGACGAATTGGAACTGCACCTTCTGAAACGTCACCTGTCCAGGCTGGCCGGTGGCGACGCAAATGCGAGGCAGGGAAAACTCGTTCAGTTCATTTTGGGAATGACGATGGCCATGGGGCCGGGAGAGTAGCCCACGGCGCGCGCAAGGGTAGGGTGACGGCTCTGGCCACCGGTGAACTCTCAGCGTTGTGCGTGGAGTGCGGGCTGTGCTGCGACGGCTCGCTGTTCCGTTTTCTCCTCGTCGAGGCGGATGAGGTGGAGCCGCTGCGCGCGCTCGCGCTGCCGGTGGTGACGCAATCGGGCCGGCTGGCGATGGTGCTCCCGTGCGCGAAGCTCGAGCAGCGGTGCTGCACCGTGTACGAAAAGCGGCCTTCCAGTTGCCGCGCCTACGTCTGTCGCCTGGGGCGCAGGCTCGAGCTGGGCGAGCTCGGCTTCGAGGCGGCGCTGGAGAGCGTGCGCGAGGCCCAGCGGCGAATCGAGGTTCTCCGCGCGGCCTGGCCCGGGGTGGAGCCGGTGGTGCAGCGCGCGACCTCCGCGGCTGCGCACGACGCCTCGTTCCCTGAGGCCGCCTTCACCGCGCTGGAGGAGGTCCACGCGTGGCTCGATGAACAACTGCACTGGCCCGACGAAGACTGATCAGATCAGCTGACTCAACGGTCCCGGCGCGATGCGCGAAGGGCCCTCGAGCCCGAAGGTATCGAACGTCGGGTCGCCGAATGCGTGACCCAGGGTGTTGAAGAGGTTCGACACCTGCCGGTTCTGCGGGGCGCCATCGCGCGGAAAGACCACCGTGCGCCCATCGGTCTTGAGCCCCAGCGCATTGCCACCGACCAGCAACATCGGCCACTCGACCGCGGTGGAGTGGTGCTGCTCGCCGTTGTCCGAGAGATAGAGGATGGCGGTGTGGTCGAGCATGCTGCCTGATGCTCCCACCTCGGGCGTCGCTTCGAGCGTGCGGGCGAGCTGGGTGAGCAACTCGATGTGGCGCCGGGT
The DNA here is from genome assembly GCA_043758715.1 of Archangium sp. Classification (GTDB taxonomy): domain Bacteria; phylum Myxococcota; class Myxococcia; order Myxococcales; family Myxococcaceae; genus Archangium_A. Next base: position 43,362 of record JAYVNA010000184.1, on the reverse strand, counting down.
CACGCCGGCAATCGCGGTCCAGTTCGAGGCCACGCCGATGCCGTGTTGCAGATCATGCCGTCCCACGTTGGGGATGACGGAGTCGTAGTGCACGTCGAAGCCCGAGCTCCCCGACGCGAGCACGACCACGTTGGTGAGCCCGCCGAGCAGACTCGCGGTGGCGATCTGAAACTGCGCCTCGAGCCACTTGAGGGAGTCGGGTGTCCCCGAGCCGCTGAGGAGTGGGTTCATCGAAGGACTCACCGGCAACAGCGGCCGCACCGAGGAGGCCATCGACATCAACAGCCCTTCGCGGTCCCGCAGCGCGTCGAGGGAACTCAAGTACCGCTCGAGCTTGATCCGCTCGTTCGAGTTTCCCCGGAAGGTCGACAGCGCGACCCGCACGTCTTCGCGCGCGAAGTCGAAGAGCTGGCTGCGTTCCTGCCCCGCGGCCGCGCCGCCCGAGAGCGAACCGAACAAGGTGTCGTACGCGAGCGTCGGGTTCACCAGGATGCCGGCGGGCTTGCGGGGCCCGAAGCTGCACGACTGGTAGACGATGGGCGTGAGCGATGAGCTGGTGCCCAGGCGAATCGCGTCGAACGGCGAAGTGCGTTTCAGCCGCGGAGCCATCACTGCATCGAACGTCGGCGCCGCGCCATCGACCGCGCAGCTGAGCGCGCCGGTGCCGGTTGAATGGCCGCCGCCGGTGATGGTGCTCGACAGCCCCAGCACCACGGCCGCGCGCGCCTCGAGCGAGACCTGCCCGGCGCTGGCCGCCAGCGAACCCAGACACGGCGCCGAGGAGAGCGAATCGCCCATCAGCGTCAGCGGCATCGAGGGGTACACGTCGGCGAAGTTGTGGCGCGTGCCGATGGCGGCGGCGCCCAGGGCCGTGCGTCCGCCCATCGAGAGCAGCGTCTCTGGATAGACGCCGTTGCATTCCATGACGATGACCAGTCGCGCGGGGGTGGCGTTCTGCGCGAAGGCTTCCTTGAAGAAGGGCGCGAGCAACCCTGCGCCCAGGCCCTTCAACATCGTGCGTCGTTCGAAGCGCGTCATGGTCACTCTCCCTCCGCGGGGACACGCCGCGTCTTCCAGGTGTCACTGGTCACCAGCGCGCTCACCATCGAGAGGAACGAGCCGGAGTTGGCGTCGTAGGCCTGTTCCATCTGCGCGAGCGTGCAGGCGTCGCTGCGATTTTCCGCGCGGCCCATGAAGTAGCGGAAGGCGTGACGCACGAAGCAGCGCTTGACGTGCGGCGAGTCGGCGAGCTTTTCGCTGAGCTCCACCGCGTCGCGCACCGGGCCGTCGAGGCCGGGCTCGGGCATGCCGCTCAGCGTGCTGGTGCCATCGGGTGGGCCCCACCCGCCATCGGCGGCGTGGTCACTGCGGCGCAGGTAGCCGGCCTGGTTGTAGATCTCGAACGGCGCGCCGAGCGGGTTCATCAGCGAGTGACAGCCCTGACATTCCGCGCCCGCGGTGGCCTCGAAGAGTCGCGCGCGCGCGTTCTTGTTGGCCGCGTGCGGACCCACCTGCGCCACCACCCGCACCGAGCTCAGCGGTGGCACCCAGCCGCACAGCAGGTTCTCCCTCACCCACTTGCCACGATGCACGATGGACGGATCGTCTTCGAAGTTCCCGCCGTGGGCCCCGAGCCAGGCAGGGTGCGTCAACACGCCGGCGCGTTCGGTCGCGGGCAAGGTGATCCACCGCGAGGTCTGAGTTTCCGCGATGGCCTGCTCGGTGCCGTAGATCTGACCGGTGTACAGGATCGCCGCGCCCGCGTTGCCAGGGCTCGCGTTCGACGCCAGATAGAACTGCCTCGTGGTGAGCAGGGTCTTGAGTACGTCGGTGTCGGCCACCACCACGCGGGCGATGGCGTCATCCATCTGCTGCACCAGGGTGGGCTCGTAGCCGTAGTAGCCGCTCATCAGGTTGCCGTACGCGGACAGCTGGGGGCGGTAGGGGCTGGTGCCGCCGTCGTCGAAACGCGAGGTCGCTTCGGGGCGTTCCTTGAAGATGTTCGCCACGTTTCCGTAGCCGAGCCACTCGCGGAAGAAGCCCGCCATGCCGTCAGCGAGCCAGTATTGACCGCGGCGCGTGCGGTTCTCGAGGCGGTAGTCCTGCACGAGATCGAAGCGCGTGGGGTCGGTGCCGCCAAAGTTCGCGCGCAGCAACGCGTCGACCTGCGCTGAGACGAAGATGCCTCCATCGCGCGCGGCGCCGGCGACATCTGCGAGGTGCCCTTCCTGAGGCGCGGAGTAGTCGGGGTACACGTAGCTGGGCGTCGCTCCCGGCGCGCGATTGCCCAGCGCATAGGCGAGCTGCTGGCCGAGCTCCCAGGCGGTGAGCGCGCTGCGGCCACCGTCAGTCGGCGAACCCAATTCCTCGCGGAACAAGGCGCCGGCCGTCAGCCACGCGGCGTTGGAGATGCGGGTGATGGTGTGCGTGCGCGTGTCGCTGCCGCCATCAGGAACAGGCTCGGCTGCGAGCGCGGTGGTGGCAAAGACCTGCAGGCGATCGAGCTCGTCGACGCGCGGTGGGCGGAAGAGCACGCCATGTTCGAGGAACTCCGCGAGGTAGTGGCGCACGCACGCAGGCGTTGGACGCGCATCGTTGTACATGCACCGGAGTGACGAATCGTTGCGCAGCCGCTCGAGCCGATTGCTGCCGGTGTACGGCCCTGCCCACGGAGGTCCGGCTTCAGTGAGCACGGGGAGAAACAGCTCCACGGTCGAGTCGTCGAGCGTCTCGTCGGACGCCCAGGTGCTGTAGGCCTCACCGGCGCTGGGATCGAACGGGTTGTCGAAGAAGCTGAAGCCAGTCCAGCTTCGCGTCACGGCGCCGCCGACGTTGCGCGTCCACTGCCAGCGATTGAGCCGGCGAATTCTCAGCGGCGCGTCTGACTGCACCCCGGGCGTGCAGGTGAAGAGCTCGCCCTGGGGAATGAGGTTCGGGTCGGGTTCTACGCGCGGGCCCGCATCGGTAGTTCCGCCATCGGGGTTCTGACACGAGGGCTGACCGTTGCTCAGCCAGGTTTCGAGCAGCGCCACTTCGTTGGGCGTCGCGCGCGCGTTGGGAGCGGGCGGCATCGGCACCACCGGGTCGCGCATGCGAGCGATGGAGCGTTGCAGGTTCGACTCAGAAGCAGCGCGAAGAGAAGGAGTGAGGAGATCTTCGAGCCGGGTGAGGGGCATCGGCGCGCCTTCGGTGGGCACGTCGCCGTGGCACTGCACGCAGCGGGTCTGCAGCAGCGTGAGTACCTCGCAGCCCGACCCCGTCCCTCCGTCACCGGGGGGAATCGGCTCGCTCGCGTCTGGAGTTCCGTTGAGTGAGCCCGTGCAGGCGCAGAGCAGAAGCGAGGTGAAGACCAGGATCCGCATGGACCGGAAGCAGAGCCGACATTTCGTCAGTTGAATAGGGTCAGGAACGCGAGATCCACGCGTGTGTCAGTTGGGCGAGACAGGCTTCGAGGGGTGGGTGACTGAAGCCCAGTTCGTGTCGCGCCGCGGTGGCATCGAGCGCCGACATCCACTTCGAGTTGAGGAAGCAGTCAATCGTTCGGTCTGCGCGCCGTCGAACAACGCGAAGTCGAAGACGATGTCCCAGTGGGTGCCGGCGAGCGCCGCGTCGAACTCGTCGGTCCCGCGATCGGCGCGCAGCCGCGTGACCCCGGCGCCGAACGGGTCGATCAAGGTTCCGCGGTTGAGCAGCGTGACGTCGTCGCCGCGCGCGAGCAGGCGGGCTGTGAGTTCGACTCCGAGGAACCGGTTTCCGCCAATGATCAGCACCTTCATCACGGCGCATCTTGACCGAGCGCCCGCTGTTTCGCCGCAGCGATTTCCTCCCACCGTGACGGCATGGGTGACGACACGATGGCTTTGATCGCTCGCGGGCGCTGCGCTCGGCTCGGCGATGGGCTCATCGTGCCTCTGGTCTTCCACAAAATTCGGGCGCCCGTGACCATCGCGCCGAAACGTCTCCAGCCACGGCGGAGGCGTGACGCTTTCGGGCGTGTTGTGAGGGTGAGGGGGAGGCATGCTCCCTTACTCAAGCGGTAAAAATTTCTGAGCGGCGGCGGCCTGCAATCGAGTTGCTCGTTTGCTCGTATCTGCGTCGTCGATGCGTTTACGAAGAAGCCGGTGGTGGCTCGTCGCGCTGGCCGCGTCGCTGTTGGCGCACTTGTGCGTGCTCTCGTGGACGCCGGCTGCGAGTACCCCATCGCGCCGAGCTTTCATGGCCAATCTGATCTGGCTGGAGGCGCCACGACCCTCGCTCATTGCAGTGCAGAAGAGTGTGCCTCCGCCGCCTGCGATTCGTCCGCCGCCAACGCCACGCAAACAGGTGGAAAGCCTGGTGGCGAAATTGCCCTCGAAGTCAGAGGACACTCAACGCGAATCAGACAGCCCCCGTCTCGCCGTGCTGACGCCCCGGCTTGCTGACTCAGTGAGCGCTCTGCGCCTTGATGATTCAGCAGGAGCGGACGAAGACACGGTGACAGAGCGGCAGCGAGTCTCTTCCATCGTGGGCACCTGGCTCTCGGGTGACGTGAGCGGGGCTCGCGCGCGCGGAGGGCTCGTCGATTCGGCGTATGGGGAACTCGGTGCAGCACTGCGCGCCGCCACCGCGGACAGGCGCGCCCTATGCCGAACCTGAGGGCCGCCTCGCGACGATCGAACTGCCCTCATTTCTGGCCAGGGCAGTCGCCAGGGGTGACGAAGATGCGCAGGCGATGGCCCAGTTCCTCGCTGCAGGCGCACGGCTCCAGGAGTTTGCCGATGGCAGAGCAGGCCTGGGGCTCACTGCGCTGGTCGAGGTGCGGGAACTGCCGTCTGGCGCCTCGGCAAAGCTGATTTGGCCGAGTGGCCTGGCACCCTTTGATGCCTGGGTGCTGGAGCGATCACGCGCCGCGGCGCACTCGTTCTCCTTCGATGGAGGGTCGCGAACGCGCCCCCTGCGCAGCGTGTGGCGCTTCGATGGCGTCATGCTGTTCCGCCGTAAGCTGAAGTGGTCCGAGATCGACGGCGGGGTGCGGGCCGCCGCGGGATTGATCACGATGGCCGGGCTGAGCGCGCTCTCGAGCCTCAATCACGAGACGCGAAATCCGGACGATCCTGGGCGGCCGCTGGGGCCTCGCATGCCAGCAGTGACGGGGCGGTTCGACGAGACCACCAATGCGCTCGATGTCGTCGATCTCACCAACCCCACCTACGGTTGTTCGGTGCGGCTGATCGAAGCTGACTGACCGTTCGACACCTCGATCGCGGAAACTCGGCCGGGCACGTTAGGGTGATGCATGTGGTTCGTTCTGATGGTGCTCGCTGCTGCGCCTCCCTGCGAGCCTTGCACCGTGGTGCCGACACCCCTCGATGGATTTCGACGCGTGCTCGCGCGTGAACCCACGGTGCTCGCGGTGGGCGAGTACCACGAGGTGAATGGAGCGCCGAAGGTGCCCAGCGCGATTCGCCGCTTCACCACCGACCTGCTCCCCGCGCTCAAGGGGAAGGTTGCGTCGTTGGTGGTGGAAACGTGGATGCTCAACGGCAAGTGCGGCGAGACCGAGAAGAAAGCGACCGCCGCCGTTGCGAAGACCACGCAGCGGCCCGACTCGACTGAGGACGAGCTCACCACGCTGCTCGATCACTCCTTCAAGATGGGCGTGAAGAATCACATCTTGCTGATCGACTGCGATGACTACCGGTCGATGACTGACGATGCGGGTGAGCTCGATGGTGAAGCGAGCCTGCTGCTGGTGAAGAGAAAGGTCGAAGAGAAGGCGCTCGAGGTGTTGGAGAACGAAGAAGCGGGAACGAAGGAGAAGGTGCTGCTGCTTTACGGCGGGGCGCTGCACAACGATCTCGAGCCGCTCCCTGAATGGCGCGCGTATTCGTTCGGTCCGCGGCTGCGGCGCGAGACGAATGGCCACACGGTCGAGCTCGATCTGCTGGTGCCCGAGTACGTCGATACGGATGAGGATCTGTTGAAACAGCCGTGGTTCGCCGGCGCGATGGCGTTGTCGAAGGCTGGGAAGACGGTGCTGATCAATCCGCACCCCGACGTGTACCTGCTGCTGTTTTCACGTGTCCGGAAGCGGTAACCACCCGGCCCATGCACGTCTTGCTGGCCCTTCTGCTGACCCTCAGTCCTGAGGATGCCGGCATCACAGACTCTGGAGCAGACGAGTCGACTGCACTCACGCTCAAGCTCTTCGACGACCGGCTCACGGTCAGTCCGGGCAAAGGCCTCACGGTGAAGAGCGCCGAGGGCGACTTCGCGATTACCCTGCGTGCGCGGATGCAGCTGCGCGACACCTTCATCCAGGAGGGAGCCGCCAGCACCAACGAGCTCAACCTGAAGACTCTGCGGTTTTACGTGCAGGGGAACGTGCTCACGCCCGACCTCAAGTACCTCGTGCAGCTCGCCTTCGGCACCGGCGACTACGAGACCGGCAACCCCTCTCCGCTGTTCGACGCCTACCTCGAGTACACCGGGCTGCGCGACTTGAACGTGCGGGTGGGCCAGTACTTCGTGCCCTTCGATCGAGCGCGCACGGTGCGTGAGTCGGGCTTGCAGTTCGTCGATCGGCAGATCGCGGTGCGGGAGCTCACGCTCGATCGCGACGTCGGGCTGATGCTGTCGTCCTCTGATCTCTTTGGGCTCAAACAACTGCTCGCCTACAACCTGTTCATCGGCGGCGGAGAAGGCCGCAACCGCATCGGTGGTCAGGTGCTCGGGCCATTGCTGGTGGGGCGCCTGGCGCTGCGGCCCTTCGGGGCCTTCGATGACGACGTGGAAGGCGACCTCCAGCGAGAGCCCAAACCACGCCTGTCCATCGGCGTGGCCGGCGCGTGGAACGTGCGCACCAACCGCGCCCAGAGCACATTCGGCAACACGCTGACCCTGGGCACCTTCGATTACGTGCACGCCGCGGTGGACGTGGTCTTCAAGTGGCGAGGCTTCTCGTTCCTTGCCGAGGGCGTTTACCGCAAGGGCTCCACCGACTTCCTCGAGTCGCCCACGGCGCGCGAGTACAGCCGCTCGGGCTGGGGCTACTTCGTGCAGGCGGGTTTGCTGGTCTCGAAGTGGGTCGAGGTCACCGCGCGGTGGGATCAGCTCTACGCGTTGCCCGGCACCGACCCAGCCTTGATCACCCTCGCCTCGACGCAAGGCCGGCAGTTGGGCGCCGGCGCGAACGTCTACTTGAACGGGCACGCGCTCAAGCTGCAGGCCGACTACTTCTACCTCTGGGGCCCGGCGACCACCTCGGGGCGCCACGTCGCGCGCATCGCGCTCGATGCCTCGTTCTGAAAGTCAGACGTGCAGCGCTAACTCACGCGTTGTCAAAAGAATCCATGAGAGTGATGTCTTCGCTCCTGGACGCGCATGGCTCATCGCCGCGCTAACCTGGGCTGTGGCTGCACGCGAGACGGACGGCCACACGAGACAGTGCTGATCAATCCGCACCCTGAGCTGTACCGCTTGCTATTTCTGCGCTTCCGGAGCGATTTCGCCTGAGACGGCAATCGTTCGCAGCCTGCTACGTGTGGTGGCCCGGGGCGTCTATTTCTGCTGAGGGGGCGGGCAGTGAGTGGATTACGGGCGTGGGCGGTAGGCGCGACATTGGTGGGCACCCTCGCGTTCGCGCAGGACGCTGGGCTTTCTCCTGACGGCGTGATTCCCCCGGCGTTGATGCAGTCATCGCCCTCTTCCTGGCCTGGGGACGCCGGCACCGGGGGCGATGTCGAATTGCTCCTCACCGTCGACGCGACGGGTGTCGTCACCGACGTCCAGGTGAACTCATCGCCAGGAGAGGCCTTCACGAACTCTGCTTCCTCGGCCGCACGAGGTCTCCTCTTCGCGCCGGCCACGCTGGACGGCGGAGCAGTCAGCGTGATGCTGACCTATCGCTATCACTTCGAAGCGCCGCGAGACGTTGACGCAGGGAGCGCTCACCTCACCGGCATGGTGATGACCAAGGGCAGGCGAGAGGTCGTCACGCTCGCGCAGGTTTCGATCGCCGATGGCGGGGTTACACCCGTGCAGACTGACAAGGACGGCCGCTTCACGCTCGAAGTCCCGACAGGGCCGATGCAAGTCGAGGTCATCGCCTCGGGTCACACGAAGCGCGTCTTCAAAGAGAATCTCGCAGCAGGCCAACGGCTCGACGTGTTCTACCGGCTCGAGCCCACGTACGTGCGCCCCTACGAGACCGTCATTCGTGGGCAGAGCGATCGCGCCGAGCTCTCACGCGTCACGCTCTCCGGCGCCGAGTTGCACGAAGCGGCGGGCACGGGGGGGCAACCGCTGCGGGTGGTCATGCTGCTTCCGGGAGTCGTCACGCCCGCGTCCGGCTTGAGTTACCCCGTGGTGCGCGGCTCGCTCCCCGCGGCGACCGGCTACTTTCTCGACGGCGTGCGAATGCCGCAGCTGTATCACTTGATGGCGGCCAACTCGGTCGTGCACGCCGACTTCATCGATCGCATCGACTTCTACCCGGCGAACGCGCCGACCCGGTACGGGCGCATCTCCGGCGGAGTGGTGGCAGCGGAGGTCGCCAAGCCGCGCGATGATCGACTTCACGCCACCATCGCCGTCGACCTGCTGCAATCGAATGCGCTCGTCGAGCTGCCCATTCAAAGCACCGGCACCAACATCACGCTCGCTGGCAGCGTCAACTACGCGGGCTGGCTGCTGGGGGCACTCGCGGCCGCGGATGTGTTCAGGGGCGTCAGGCCCGTCTTCGAGTCGTACGATTATCAAGCGCGCATCGAACAGAAGATTGGCCGCGGGAACATCCGGCTGCTGGCGTTCGGCTCGAGCGACTACGCGGGAGTGCGCGACCACAACGACGAAGAAGGCGGCGTATCGATCCTCGGCACCTCGCGTTTTCACCGAATCGATCTGCGCGCGCAATATCCGATCGGTCCCGGAGTCCTCGAGGCTGGCAGTTGGGTGGGCTGGGAAACGATGGGGATGTCCCTGGGCGTGAGCGGCAAAGACAACACGTTCAAGCTCGACCGCTTTCTGTGGACAGGGCGGATCAGCTACCGGGTCGAGCTCGGCGAACACGTGCAGCTCAAGGCGGGCTTCGACTTTGAGCGCCAGGTCTCTGATGTGGAGAACACGGCGGGCATCGGCAGCGAAGACGTTCTCAAGCAGCCGAGGGTGATGGGCGTGTTCACCGGTTCCTTCGTGGAGGCCGCGTTCTTCTCGAAGCAGTGGACGTGGGTGGTGGGCGTGCGGGTCGACACGTGGCATCTGCCTCCCGACTTCACGCTGGTCTCAGCCGATCCACGCGTCGATGTTCGCTTCAAACCAATCGACGCGCTCACGCTGCGCGCGAGTGCAGGGCTCGCTCACCAGGCGCCAATGCTGCTGCTCTCGTTGCCCGTCTCGGACACCGCGGCGCTGAGGTCGGGGCTCCAGGAGGTCGCGCAGTTCAGTCTCGGCGCGGTCGGCACGTTGCCCGGCCTCGGGCTCGAGATTTCAGGCGACGGTTTCTACAACCACATCTTCCAGGCGCGCGAGCGCAGCATCATTCAGTTCGTCACCGGCGGCTCGACGCTCGACGATCGCCTCTCCGGAAATCGATGGGGCCGCGCGTACGGCCTCGAGTTGATGGTGCGTCTGCCGCAGCAGAGCCGGCTCTTCGGTTGGCTCTCATACACCCTGATGCGCAGCGAGCGGCTGCGGCGGTTCGCGCTCTTCACGCCTGACTTCACCGTCGCTGAGGACACCACCGCGATGTTGCCGTTCGCGTTCGACCAGACGCACACGCTCAACCTGACCCTCGGGTACGTGTTGCCGAAGGGCTTCCGGTTGAGTGCATCGGTTCATTTCAACAGCGGGCGGCCTGAGTCGGGTGAGTTCAGCTCACGTACCTCGCGGCTCGCAGAGAACCCCGAGACCGGCGTTCAAGGCTGGGCCGAGGTTCCGCTCAACCAGGTCGATCGATTGCCCGCGTACGCACGACTCGATTTGCGCGCGTCGAAGACGATCACCTTCAGCAACTTCAGCGCTGAGCTGTATCTCGACATTCTCAACACGCTCGGGATTCCCGAGGTGTACGGGTATCGCTATTCGACCAACGTGAACTTCTTCACGGGGGAACCGACTCCCGCGAAGGAGGCCTTCAGCGTTCCCATCGTGCTGCCGACCCTCGGCGTGAAGGTGGTGTACTGATGTGGCGCTTCGTCGTGATCACGTTGGCGTGCGCAGGATGCACGAACCCCGACGACATCCTTGCCGTGCATGGCTCGGTCGCGTCTGTCGATCCAGTCGAAGGGCAGGTGGTGCGGGTGCTCCGGTACCTCTATCCTCTGGAATACCAATTCGTGCCCAACGCGTGCTCGCTCGCCACTCCGTTAAAGGAGGTACGAGCGGATGCGGAAGGGAACTACAGCTTCGAGTTGTTTCGGGTGGAGACGCGAAATGCGATTTGCTTTCGAGTCGACGCGCACTTTCCCTCGGGGAGTGTCGCTTGGTCGGAGTTCGGCTCCTACGCCCCTGAGACGCAACTGCCGGTGTTGCTCGATTGGCGAGCCGCTCTGGGCCTGGATGGAGGCGTGCTGCAATTCGATCCGCCAGTTCCCTGGCCTGACGATCTGCCTCCGGTTCGGATCGGCGCCGTCACGCATGTGGGAATTCAGCTCGCGCACCAGGAGCAGTTGCTCACGATAGATGGCGGCGTTGCCTGGCAAGCGGAAGATCGGTTTCCGTTGCTCGACGGCGGCTCTGAGTACTTGGGGTACCAGCTCGAACGTGAGCCACTGGTTCTCGATGCGATTCGGCTCGAGGATTTCGAGGGGAAGCTGAGGCTGAACGCCTATCTCTTCGACCCTGATGAGGAGACTCCGCTCTTCTCTTCAGGAACATTCGCGACCCGAATGACCGCCGGCGATCAGCTGGCACTTCACGGAACTCTCGTCCCCGTGAGTCGCGGGCTCGCCTGCCCTGAAGTAGCCACGCCGTGTCCCCTCACTGACGGCGAGCTCGCCGAGGTCGACGCGGGGATGATCAACGAGGTGTCGTTCAAACTGACCACGCCCGAGATCCTCTCAGCCGTGGTGCTGCGTGACGCCTGGGTTGCGGACGATGTGGTCCACGTGGTGCTCACTCAAAGTGATGGAGGGCTGGGTGGCGAGTTCGAGGCCACCGTGCGCAAGCCCGACCCAAGCGCCTTCCCGTCCGGGGTCTCGTACGTGCGAATCAGCGACGGTGGCTACGCTGCCTTCCGGCCGAATTACATGGTCATCCCACTCGACGCGGGCACCTCCACTTCGCGAGTGACCCTGCAGTTCCCTTCGGGGCTCGCCCGGATCAAGGAAGTCTCGCTGTTCGGGCCGTGAGCCCATCTTGGCGCGGAGCGCCTCACTGACGCGGGTGTGGAAAGCGCATCTTCACGACCGAGGTGTCGACGCGCGTCCTGAACGTCGGCTCGATGTCGCGCCATTCGTCGTAGACCTGCGCCGTGGGTGTCTCCAGGTCGTGATGACAGACGATCAAGCCGACGTAGATCGCTCGGTCGCCTTGCTGGGGCTCGACCACCAGGTCGGTGACGCAAAGCACGGAATTGATTTCGGAGTTCACCCGACGGCCCGGCCCCTGAACTCCGACGTGGAAGGTCGAGACCATGTGCACTCCCCGGAGGAACAGACTCTTTCGATCGACCAGCACGGCGAACGCACTCCCGGGTGGGGTCGCCGCGTAGAAGTCGGCGTTCGAGACGTCATTGAAGGTTCGTTTCGGCTTGTCTGTGAAGAGCAGGTTCACCTTGTTCAGAAAATCGCCCACGTCCGCCGTGTTCGGCCCGATGAAGACGTCCACGGGTGGGTCCATCGCCAGGCGTCCGAGCATCAGGATCTTGTCGGGCGGAATCTCTGATCCCGCGAGCAGGCGCGGCAATCTGCGAATGCAGCCACTCGCTGAGAGGAGCACCAAGCCCAAGAGCACCCAATGTGAACTCCTCACTGTGCGCAGGCCCGAGGCTGATTGTGGCAGAGGAGTCCCATGTCGAAGAGGGTAGCGCGAAATGGGCGAGGCGCTTCGCGGGAGCGTGGAGGTGACCTGTTGCTGTTTCCACGCTTCGCTCCCGGACGCTCACTGGCTCATCGCCACGCTGACCTGGTGCAAAGAAAGTCTCGCAGTGAGAGGCCCGCGTGGAGGGGCTTCCAGCGAGAAGGTCATTTCTTCGGCGTGCTGTCGGCCAGCGGAAGTGGTTCTGGGCTGGCAGCCGGGGCTTCCTCGACCTTCGCGGGTTCTTCGTCGGTACGGAGCTGTTCGACGATGTCCATCAAGTCGAGGGTGCTGAACTGCTCTATCGCTCGCGGTTCGACGGTGCGCTGAGGTTCGATCGGCATCAGGAGCGCGACGGTGTGCTGAGCCACGACGGGGTCGGGCGCGGGCGAGGTCTTCGCTGCACCCGCGGGTGGCTCGACGGCGCTCGGGGCGAGAGGCGGAGCGACTTGGATCTCGGCGGGCGGTTCGACTTCGGGTGCAGAGCCTTCGAGATCCGCGAGCGGCGCGGCTTCGACTTGCGCAAAGACTTCGCGGTCCATGACCTGGGCAGCGCCCGGAGTTTCCTCGAAAGAATCGATCGGCTGAAACGGCTCCGCCGGCTCGAACACATCCAACGGATCCGCCGTGAACCCCGACGAATCAGGCTGATCCAACACCTGCTCGTGCCCCTCCATCAGCAACCCGAGATCCTCGAGCGACGCGGCAAAGTCCGACTCCGGAGCCGGCGCCATCTCGGCAACCTCCTCCTCAGGCGGCGCAAACTGCACCTTCATCCCGCCCGTCAAATCGACCGGCTTCCGCGCTCCCGCCTCAAATCCATCACCACCCGCGGCAGGCCTGAACGGGCTCCGATAGGCCACACGCGGAGGCTCCTTCTTCGGAGCAGCGGCCGCGGGCTCGTCCGGCTTCTTCCTGAAGTCGATGACATCGAGCAGTGAGCGGAGGAACTTCACAGGGGCGTTGTCGCAATGCGTCGAGACCTGCTGGGTGACGCCCCACCAGCCTACTGTTTTCGCGGCCGAAGAAGCGGTAGCAACCCGCCCATGATTCAGCCCGCGAAGCACATCGAAAACGTCAAGTACGCCATCCGCAACATCGCCGCCCAGGCGGCCAAGCTGGAAGCCGAGGGAATGAAGATTCTCCCGTGCAACATCGGCGATCCGCTGCGCTTCGACTTCGTGACCCCGCCCCACCTGATCGAGGCGGTGACCAAGGCGCTGCGTGACGGAAAGAACCAGTACGTCGCCTCGGCCGGCCTGAAGGAAGCCCGCGAGGCGATCGCCGCGCACATGAAGCCCGAGGTGCGGCCTGAAGACGTGTTCGTCACCGCCGGCGTGAGCGAAGCGCTCGACCTCGCGCTCACCGCGCTGCTCGAGGCGGGCGACGAGGTGCTGCTGCCGAGCCCCGGCTACCCGCTTTACAACGCCATCGCCGCGCGGCTGCAGGCGAAGGTGGTGCCGTACTTCCTCGACGAGTCGAAGGGCTGGGCCCTCGACGCGGACGACATCGCCAGCAAGGTCTCGCCGCGCACCAAGGCGATCGTGGTCTGCAACCCGAACAACCCGACCGGCGCGGTGGCCACGCGTGCGCAGTTGGAAGCGGTGCTCGCCGTCGCGCGCAAGCACAACCTCGTGGTGCTCTCCGACGAGATCTACGATCGCCTGCTCTTCACCGGCGAACACATCCCCACCGCGACGCTCGCGAACGACGTGCCCCTCATCACCTTGAACGGCCTGTCGAAGGCGTACCTCTGCCCGGGCTGGCGGGTGGGCTGGCTCGCGTTCAACACCCCCAAGCTGCTCGCGAACGTCGCCACCGCGGTGCAGCGCCTCGCCGACGCGCGCCTCTGCGGACCTGGCCCCTTCCAGTACGCCGTCAAGCCCGCGCTCACCGGCCCGCAGGATCACATTCCCGAAGTGATGAAGAAGCTGCGCTCGCGCCGCGACCTGATGGTGACCCGCCTGCGCGCGATGCCAGGCGTCTCCATCGTCGAGCCGCAGGGTGCGTTCTACGCATTGCCCTCGCTCACGCGCGAATGGGCCGGCGGCGACGAGGCCTTCGTGCTCGAGCTGGTGCGCGAGACCGGCGTGCTCTTCGTGCACGGCGAAGGGTTCGGTCAGAAGCCCGGCACCCGCCACTTCCGCGTGGTGTTCCTGCCGCAGGAGAACGTGCTCAGCGCGGCCTTCGATGGGCTCGAAAAGTTCCTCCGCGCCCGTGCCTGATCAAATCCCCGACAACACCGCGGCCCGGGTCGCGCTCTGGCGTGCGTTGCACGTCGAGCTCGACTCGCCTCCGCACGTGTTGGAAGACACAGTGGGGCTGAAGCTGCTGGCCCCCGATGAGGGCTGGCGAAATCGGCCTGACATGCACCCGGTTCGCATGCAGCGTTCACGCGCTTCGATCGTCGCGTGCGCGCGTTTCGTGGAAGACCTGGTCGAGTCGAGCGGCAGCTCGCAGTACGTGCTGCTCGGCGCGGGGCTCGACACCTTCGCGCAACGCCGGCCCGAGCTCGGCTCACGCAGGCACGTGTTCGAAGTCGAGCAGCCCGCAACCCAGGCATGGAAACGGGCTCGCTTGATGGAGCTGGGTTACGGCGTTCCCGACTGGCTGCACCTGGTGCCCGTCAACTTCGAGAAGCAGTCGTGGTGGGAAGCGCTCGTTCGCGCGGGTTTCGAGGCCGCGAAGCCCGCGGTGATCTCGTCACTGGGCGTCGCGATGTACCTCACGAAACAAGCGAACCTGCTCACGCTGCGGCAGGTGGCGACGCTGCAGCCGGGTTCGACCTTCGTGATGTCGTTCATGTTGCCGCTCGATCTGCTCGAGCCCTCGGAGCGCCCCGGCATCGAAGCGGCGGCGCGCGGGGCGAAGGCGGCGGGCACTCCGTTCCTGAGTGACTTCGCACCGGCCGAGATCCTCTCGCTCGCGCGCCAGGCCGGCTTCAAAGACGCCCAGCACGTCTCAGCGGCCCAGCTCGAGCAGCGCTACTTCGCCGGGCGCACCGACGGCCTGCGGCCCGGCAGCGAAGAGCTGCTGGTGGGGACGACCTAGCGTCTCAGTGGATGTGGGTGGGAATCGGCTGCATCGCGCCACCCTCCGCATCCATCCGGGCGCGAGCGTCTTCATCGACGCCGTTCTCCTTCGCTCGCAGTTGGCCTCGCGATCGCGCCGCCACCATCCGCATCGTGGTGATCAGGCCAATGAAAGCGAGCCCAACCCCCAGCCCCACCAGCAATGTTTTCAAGCCGTTCGTCATCGTCGTTCTTAACCACCCATGCCGCCGAGCGCCTTGCACGGCATACTGCGCGACATGACAGGGCTCCTGCTGGCGGCGTTGGCGGCGCTCCCCCTTCCTCCAGTGGGGCCGGTGCCCGCGTGGGTCGAGCCCATCGAAGTTCCCACGAAGAAAGTCGCGACCGATGGCTCGACGCGGCTGCTGCTGACGGACACGCAGATTCGCGTCGAGAAGACGGTTGAGCAGTTCGAGCACCAGGCGTGGAAGGTGCTTTCGCAGACCGGCGTCGCTGAGCTGGCCAAGCAGGAGTTCGAGTGGGACCCGTCGTTCGAGCAGCTCACGCTCAACGGGGTGTGGATCTGGCGCGACGGCGTTCGCCGCGAGGCGTGGCAGACGGAAGACGCGCGGGTGATTCAGCGCGAGCGCAGCCTCGACGAGGGCATGTACGACGGCCGCCTCACGCTGATCATCGAACTGCGCGACCTCCGCGAAGGTGACGTGGTGGAGATCGCCTCCACCACGCGCGGTGAGAACCCGGTGTTTCAAGGCCGCTACGCCAGCCGTAAATTCCAGGCCTGGGGTCAACACATCGAGCGCTCGAACTTCCGCCTCTCGTGGGAACGGCCGCGGATGCTGCGGGTGCAGACGCACGGGGGCGCGCAGGCGCCAGCGCTCACCACCGAGGACGGGCATTCGGTCTATCGCTGGGCCCTCTCGGGCCTGGAGGCGCAACAGTTCGAAGGCGGCATGCCCGCTGACGTCGAGCCGGCGCCTTTCGTCGAGTTCAGTGACTGGCGGGACTGGGGCGAGGTCGTCACCTGGGCGCAGTCGCTCTTCGCCATCACGCCCGACGGCAAACGCTTCGCCTCGGAGGTCGAGCGCTTCAAGGCGCTGCCCGAGCCCGAGCGCGCGCGTGCGATCGTCCGCTTCGTTCAAGACGACGTCCGCTACGTCGGGGTGGAGATCGGGGAGAACTCGCATCGCCCCCATACGCCTGCCTGGGTGCTCGAGCGCGGCTTCGGTGACTGCAAGGACAAGTCGTTGCTGCTCGTCTCGCTGCTGCGCGCCGCAGGCTTCGAGGCCTGGCCTGCGCTGGTGCACGCGACCGGCGGTCAGCGCCTTCCCAAGGCGGTGCCGTCACCTGACGTGTTCAATCACGCCATCGTCCAGCTCTCGCTCGCGGGCGGAACCCGGTTTCTCGACCCCACGGTGACGCTGCAGCGCGGGTCGCTCGAAGGGCGCTCGCAGCCCCGCTACCACCACGCGCTGGTGGTGAAGGAGGGCGTCACCGGCCTCGAGCCCATTGCCCTCGAGGAACCGAAACTCGCCACCTGGGAAGTGGAGCAGCATTGGGAGCGGCCCTCCGCCACGGGCATCGCGAAGCTGACGGTCACCACCACTGCGCGCGGTTGGGAAGCGGCGACGCTGCGGCGAAAGATCAAGAGCAGCACCCAGGACGAGCTCGCGCGCAGTCAGCGCCGTTCACGCGAAGACGTGCTGCAACGCCAGCTCAAGCCCATCGAGCTGACCTGGACCGACGACGAAGGCGCCGACTCGATGGTGCTCAAGGAAAAATACGAAGCGGCTGATTTCTTCGAGAGCGGCACGCACCGCTTCACCGCCCTGGTGGTGGGCGAAGATCTGCGCCGCCTCGACGATCAGGAACGCCGCTGGCCCTTCGCGCTCTTCTACCCTTTGCGCGTGCGCGAGGTGATTCGGTACGACGGCCCCGAGACGCTGCGGCGGTCGGAATACGAGCTCATCAATCGCACCGTGAAGCACGAGACCTTTCAGCTCGAGGTGGGGCAGCGCGTGACGGGCAAGACGCTCGAGCTCGACTGGGAACTGCGCATGCTCAAGGACCGCGTGCTCCCCGCGCAGGTGAAGAGCTACCGCACGGCCATCGGCGAGGCGTGGGAGCAGCTCGGCTACACGGTGAACGCCTCCACCGCGCTTTCCCCGGGCGTGCTCGATGACCTCGAGGCGCCTTCGGTGACCCTGGAAGAGACCCACACAGGCACGTTGCTCGCGACCGGCGGCGGCTTCGCGTTCATGGTCGTCCTGGTGGCGTTCTTTCTGAATTCCCGCGGGGCCGCGGCCCGGGCAGCGCCCCGCTTCAAGGACAGGCTGGTCGGAGTGCCCGGTGAGGTGGCCGCGGACGCCGTGCCCGTCGCGTCACTCGAAGCGGCGACCGCCCTCTTCACCAGCGCGCGTTGCCCTCGAGGTCACGGGTGGCAAGAGGTCGGAAGTCCCGAGACCGTGCGGCTTGGGGAAGAACGAATCACCGTGCTCTCGAGGCGGTGCCACGCCTGCGACGCGCGCGAAGCCCGGTACGTGAAGCTCGCCGCCGAATGACCTACGGGCAGGTGCCGGTCGCCGAAGGCATCGGAAGAGCACACAGCGCGTCGGCCACCAACCCGCCCAATTCGTCTTCGCAACGAACGGTGCGGGTGCGGGTGGTGCCTGAGCCCGTGCACGCGCTCCACGAACCGATGCGCCAGGCGGAGTCTTTGAGCACGCTCGACGCGGTGCAGCTGCCCGAGAGGCATTGGCTCATTGCGCCGCAGCTCAAGCCATCGGGCACGGGCCGCGTCGCGAAGGCGCAGGAACCTCCGGGGAGCTGGCAGAAGAGGCCGTTGTTGGCGCAGTTCGTCTGGTTCGCGGTGCACACGCCGGTGACGGCGCTCCCGAAGAGGGAGACGCACAGCTCGCTGCGCGAAGGAGAGCACTCACCTCTAAAGCACACGCCCGCGTCGCCGCAGGTGGTGCCGCTGCCCACCACGTGGTCGTTGGCGCAGTTGGCGTTGACGCCGTCACACAGGTCGGCGACGTCGCAGCCGCCGGTCGCGGGCCGGCACACGGTTCCTGATGATTTGACCGCTCCACTCGCGCAGCACAGGTCATTGTTGGAACAGCTGCAGGTGGGCGCGATCTGACAGGTCGACGTGCAGCAGACGTCGAGGGGATGACCTCCTGGATCGCAGGCCTCGGTGGTGTCGACGCGGCCGTCACCGCAGCGGGTCTCATTCCAGGCACTGCGCGCGCCGTTGTCGAGGCAGGTGGTGTTGCCGGCGGTGATCTGGTTGGTGAGCGCCAGCTTGCTCGCGGCCGAGTACGTCGTGCCCCCCATTCCCGAGGGCGACATGATGAACGTCCCGCTGCTGTCGTGTTGCATGCCCATCGAGTGGCCGAGGGCGTGCGCGAAGAGGAAGCCGGTGTTGAACGGCGTGTCGGTCGACCGCACCTGCGCCACTGAAGCGGAGTTGCTCGTGCTGCAGGTCACCTGCTGAAAGGCGAGCTCGAGCACCGCGCCGGCGAAGTCGCGGGTCGTCAGGAGGATGACGTGCTCATACGGGCCGATGTTCGCCAGCAGCGCAGGGCGCCGCGCCTGAGCGTAGGTGGCGAACGTCGAGAGGAACTGCACGGTGTCGATCTCGTCGGCAGAGGTCGAGGTGATCGAATTGCAGTCGCCCGGGTTGAGCGTGCACCCCACGCAGGTGGCTCCAGGAGCGGTGGTGTTGCAGGCCCGCGCCACGATGGAGGTCGGCCGCGGCTCGAGCGCGATGACCGCCTCGAGGCCCAGCGTGACGCGCGGTGAATCGAGTGAGGTTTCGACGAGGGACTTTGCCGCGAGGAAGGCCGCTTCGATGCGTGCGGGGGCCTGATCGCGCCAGAGCCGCTGAATGGTTTCGTCGTAATAGATGACGAGCTGAATCGCCTTTTGCGGAGTCGTGCAGCTGCGACCGGTCCCTGCGTCGCTCAGGTAGAAGGGCAGGCATGCGCAGCTCGCGCCGCCGTCGGTGTTCGTGCAGGCAGCGCCGCTTCCGCAGAACGCGGGGAATTCGTGATTCCCGCGTCGAAGGCGGCGCCCGCATCGTTCCGCGGCGTGCCTCCGTCGGTGCCCGGCGTGCCACCGCAGGAGACCAGGACGAGTACGGCCAGCCACGGGCTCGAGCGCGCGATCATCGACTCCGTATAGTCGAGCTTCAGTCCCCGTTCGTGAACAACGCCGTCGGCAGTTGCAGCACCAGCGCCGCGCGATTCAGCTTCGCCAGCGCGGCTCGCAGTTCAGGGTGATCCGTCCCTGCGCGCGGAACCTTCTCCTTCGCCTCTTCGAGTGCCACGCGCTCGTCGGTCGAGCCACCGTTGAGCCGCACGACCTCACGTCGCAGCGCGAAGATCTCACTGAGCGCCGCGCGCGCCTGCACCTCGTCGATTTTCCCCGCCTGAAACGACGCGAGCACCAGGCAGCGATACTGGCGGCAGGTCGACGGGCGATCTTCGTAGACCGTGCAACGACAGCCCTCGAGCGCGCGGCAGCTCTGCAGCATCTCCTTCTTGTCGTTCGTGAGCCTGACGCGCCCCGCAAGGCGCTCGGCTTCTTCAGGTGTGATGGGCACCGCGTGAAAGAGCGTGCCGTCACAACAAAGCCCACAGTCGAGACACAGAGACATCAGGCGGAGCAGTGTACAGGACGGCTTGCTTTGCGTTTCGGCGCTCGCGTCCCCGCAGCTCCTGCGCCTTTGCACCTGGGCCCGGCGCGTGCACTCCCAGCTGGACGAGTGGGAGGCGCACATGGAAACCGGTTCGCTGTGGGGGCGTTTTCTGGGGCTCGCGGCGGCGTTGATCGCCGCGACGTGGGTGGCGGGCAGCGTGGGTGGGGCACTCGCGGCGGAGGACGGCGGGTCGGGTCACCGGATGCGCGACGGTGGCCACAAGGGCCATCGGGACGGCGGGTTTTTGGACGGGGGAGCCGGTCCCAGGGGTCAGCGCGATACGAAGACTTCCATTTCGTTCGCCGAGTGATCAGTCCAGCTTGATCAACGGCGAAAGGGCGGCGGCGTGGGTGGCGGTGGGGGCGGGGGGCTGGGCGGGACGCGCGTCGGGTCGACTATTGCCGTCACTGGCAGATGATCCGACGCGCGCCACGCGCCTGGGGCGTTCCACGCACGCACCGAAGTCAGCGCGACGCGCGGCCACACCCAGATGCGATCGAGCCTGAGCACCGGGAAGGCCGCGGGGTAACTGCGCACGCCCACGGCCGCGCCCAGGTGCGCGTCGAGGCGCTGCAACGTGCGCGCGAACGGGCGCCACTCGTTGAAATCACCGAGCACCGCGAGCAGGGGCGCTCCGGGTGACTGCACCAGCTCGAGCAACAGATCAGCCTGCTGCCTTCGTTCGGCCGCGAGCAGCCCGAAGTGGGTGACGAGCACCCGCATCGACTCACCATCACCCTTGCGCTTCAACTGCACGTCGAGCACGCCCCGCTTTTCCCGCGAGGCGACGCTCACGTCGTGGCGAACGATCGACTCCACCTCGTGGCGCGTCAGCAGCGCGTTACCGAACTGACCGTCACCTTCAGGCCGGGTCACCCCCGCGACGGCGGTCAGCCCGGTCCGCTCGGCCAGCCGGGGCAGGGCGAGCTCTCGCATCTCCTGCAGCCCGATGACGTCGGGGTCGAGGCGAACCAACACGTCGCCCACGCGCTCGACCCCCTCGGTCCCCACGCAGCCGTGCACGTTCCACGTCGCGAAGCGCAACGGGGGGTGTGGCCTCATGTCGCACCGCTGGCCCCGGGAGGAGGCGGCGTGCGCATGCGTTCCAGCAACCGGCTCAACCCCAACATCGTGAGCATGGCCGCCAGCACGCCGCCAATGGCGATCGCGATGCCGGCCGGCGAGGGGTTTTGCGCGGCGCGCACCACGGTCTCCGCTGCCACCGCAAGCGCGAGCATGCCGGGCGCCATGCCCAGGAAGGTGCCGAGCAGGAAATCGCGCAGCCGAATGTGCGAGCTCCCCGCGACCATGTTGACGATCGCAAAGGGCGCCACCGGCACCATGCGCACCGCGGCGATCGACAGCACGCCCCGTCTGGCCAGTGTGCGCGCCAGGCGATCGATGCGCGGCCCCGACAGTCGCCGCACGTGGGTTCGCAACAGCAGCCGGCCGATGGTCCATGCCACGGTGGCGCCCAGCAGGCTGCCCGCCATCGCCGTGAAGAAGCCCTTCACGGTGCCGAACAACATCACCGTCACCACGATCAAGACGAGCATTGGCACCAGCGCCAGCGTGGCGGCTGCGAACAACAGCACCCACAGCACGGGACCGATGGGGTGATGCCGCAGCGGCTCGGCGAGCTCGGCGAGGCTGCCCGGCGTGACCAGGTGCTTGAGCGGAGTCCACGTCCACGCAGCGGCGATCGCCAGGGCCAGCGCGAGCAGCGCCACCGCGCGCGGGAATTTGCGCCGGCTCTCTTCCACCGCTTCGTCAGGAATCGCGCGCCGCACCAACGCCTCGTCGACCGGAATGACCGAGTCGACGATCTCCGCCACCGGCACCAGTGCCCTGGGATCGTCGTCGACGCCGCCGAGCACCACTGGCCGCAGCAGCCGCTCGCCGCCCTGCAACTGCTCGATGGCCGCCCGCACCGAGCCCAGCGCGTCGATGGCGTGTGTCACCTGCGCTTCTGGAACGCCCAGGTGTTCGGCGATGAGCCCATCGCGAAAGTGCCTGATGCTCCCGGAGATCGTCGCGTCACCATCGGCCTCCACCGCCACGTTGCACTCGGTGTCGAGGGACATGGAACGGTTGCAGAGGTTCGCCGAGCCGATGATCAGCAGCCGATCGTCGACCACCATCACCTTCGAGTGAATGTGCACCCAGACCTCGCCCACCACCGGGCACACCACTCTCAACCGGTTGTGAAGGTCGGCCTCGCGCAGCGCTCGCAGCACCGACCTGCGCAGCACGCCCATGGTCAACCGCTCGAGGGCGCCCGACTGCTCGTTGGGGGTCAGAATGATCACCTCGGGCCCGTTCGCTTCACGCAGCCGCGCGCACAACGCGTCGCGCACCGAGTTCGAGGTCACGTACTGGTTCTCGATGTACAGGCAGCGCTGCGCAGAGCGGATCGCCTGCAGAAAGAGCGCCTCGACCTCGCGCGCCTCGGGCGTCTGCCGCCACGCCGGTTGCGTGCGCGCGATGCCCACGGTGAGGTCGGTGAGCGCGGGAAGCAGGGCGTCGGGCCAGGGGTCGCTTCCGGGCGGGGGCCGGTGCAGCTTCTCGCCGGTGGCCGCCAACCAGCGCTCGCGCACCACCTCGCCCAGGGCCGCGGCCGCCTCGCCATCGACCGCGAGCATCACGTCGTGAAAGGGCGGGTAGAGGTCGCCGTTGGGGAGCAGGCGCCGGGTGTCGAAGGCGCGGTGTTCGCGATCGTCCCAGCGGCTGATGGTGAGATCGAGCCCACCCACGAACGCGAGCGCGTCGTCGATGACGACGATCTTCTGATGGTGCGCACCGCCGGAAGGGTGATCAGCGGCGAGCTGCACGCGCACGCGCCGGCCGGTGTTCCACGCCAGCTTGAGGTGCGGGAGAAATTCGCGCTCGAGGGCGAAGACCGGCGAGGGGTCCCAGACCAGCAGGCGCACGTCGAGCTTCGGGTTCTTCGCCGTGACTTGCTCCAGCAGTTCGGCCAGCACGCAGGGCTCGTTCGCCTGCGGGCGAAGCACCGTCTTGCTGTGAATGTCCCACCCGACCAGGTGAATCGAATGCCGCGCCTGCTTCACCGCCAGCACCAGCGCGTCGTAGTAGGCCGCGCCGTCCACGAGAAACGCCAGCCGCTGGGCGCGCGCGCGTTTCCAGCAGGTGCGCTCGCTGACGAGGGTGTTGGAACCGTCGTGCATCCAAAGGGTTCAGTGTCGTCCGCACCTCGGGCCCGCCAGCCAGAGCGGCCCCTCCAATCAGGCGGACTGGATGGCGTCGGTGGTGATCACTGAACGGGCTCGATGCGGGTGTCACCAGGCCCGCCCAGCCCGCCGTTCTCAGGGCGCTGTTGCTCGCGGGTGATGGCGCGCGCCATGGCCGCCACGGGCCCCGGCTTGCGGCCGAAGTCGATGGTGCGTTCGACCTCACCTCGTTCTCCGTAGAACGTCTCCATCAGGTTCTTGCGCTCGGTCATCTTTCGCTCGACCAGCCGCTTGAAGTCGTTGGTGTCGTAGATGATGTGCGGGGTGAGAAAGACGAGCAGGTTCACCTTCGTCTTCGTCTTGCTGGTGTGGCGGAAGAGTTGGCCGATGAGCGGAATGTCACCGAGCACCGGCACCTTCGAGACCTGCTCGATTTCCCTGTCCTGCATGATTCCGCCGAGCACGATGGTCTCCTCGTTCTTCGCCACCACCGTGGTCTTCTGACTGCGCGTCGAGGTGATGGGGCCCGCCGAGCTGCTCGTGCCGGCGAGCTCTTCGGCGGTCTGATTGACCTCCATGCGAATGTCTTCGCCGGCGCCGATGTGCGGTTTGACGGTGAGCTTGAGCTCGACCTTCTCGCGGGAGATCGAACCGGTGAGCGAGGTGAGGTTGGCGGTGTTGGTGTTGCCACTGGCGAGCGCGGCGGCGAGCTGCTGCTGATTGACGCCCAGTTGAAACGGCACCTTCTGACCGACGGCGATCTCGGCTTCCTTGTTGTCCGCCGTGAGGATGTGCGGCGTGCTCAGGATGTTCACGTCGGAGTTCGACTGCGACGCCTGGATGGCGAAGCCGAAGGTCGAGAGATCGAAACCGAGCACCTTGGACACCTGGGTCAGCACCGGGCCCTGCAAGCCCGCGAGCAGGCCACTCGAGGTTGCCAGTGACTTGAGTGAGAGTGAAGAAGGCGCGCCCTCTGGCTGCGAGCCGAACACGAACGGAGTGTCAGCGCTGCCCGCGGCGCCGTGCATCGAGATGCCCCACTGCGAGTCGCGGGTCAGGTTCACTTCCATGATCACCGTCTCGATGAACACCTGGCGAACGGGTTGATCGAGCTGGCCGATGACTTCGCTGAGCGCGCGATAGTCGCCGGCGCTGCTGACGATCAGCAGCGCGTTGATCGCCTCGTTCACGCTGATCTTCACTTCGCCCGTGGCCGAGCCCTGTGAAGGTACCTGCGGCCCTTTCTGCTTACCGGAACCGCTGGTCATGGCCTCGAGGGTGGCAGCGAGTTCTTTCGCGTCGGCGTTCTTGAGCCGGTACACGCGGGCGCGGCTGTCCCCGGGCACGTCGATGTCGAGCTGCTCCACCAGGGTCAGCGCGCGATCGACGAGCGCGCTGGGCCCAGTGAAGAGCAGCCGGTTGGTGCGATCGTCGGCGAGCGAGGTCAGCGTGTCGGCCGGCCTGGCACCCGGTCTAGGCGCGAGCGCGCGCGTCACCTTCTCGAGCAACTCGTCGGCCGCGGCGTGTTTGACCGTCACGAGCTTGGTGACGTCGCTGCTCGCCTTCTCCACGTCGAGCGTCTCGAGCAGGCTCGCGATGCGGGTGAGGTTGCTGACGAGGTCTGTGACGATCATCACGTCGGGAGGCACGGTGAGCAGGTCACCGCCCTGGCTCACGAAGGCGGTGATGGGGGCCCGCAGCGCTTCGGCCTCGGTGTGGTGCAGGTGGAAGACGCGCGTCACCACCTCGTTGGGTGAAGGGAACGACTCGCCGTCCTGCACGACCGGCACGGGAAATTGCCGCGCGCGTGGCTTCTCGATGATGCGGGTGAAGCGGCCCTGCGTCACGGCGGTGAACCCGTTGACGTCGAGCGCACCGAGGAAGGCGGCGTAGAATTGATCGGCGTCGAGCATCAGCTTTCCGTTTTCGGGGCCGATGATGCTGATCTTTCCCTTCACGTTTTCGCCCAGCAGGAACGAGCGGCAGGTGGCGTCGGAGACCGTCTGCACCAGCTTCTCGAGATCGACGCGCTCGAAATAGACGGTGAAGCGCGCGGTCTTTCGCACCTCGGCACAACCGGCGCGGGGTTCGGCGTGCGCGAGCGCGGGAATAAAAGTCAGCGTGAGCGAGAGCAGGAAAGCGCGCATGTGCGGCTCCTGCATCGCAAGCACAGTGCCAGTGAGAGTTCCGAGAGAACCGCCTCTGCAGTCCGCGAGAGTGCGGGACAAACTGTCAGCTCCGCACCTCAGGCGCGGGCGCGCTGTCAATCACGGGCCGAAATGCCAGATGCCGCCGTCGAGGTCGGTGGCCCAGACGTCGGCGGCCGAAGTGCCGTGAATGGAGATCAGTTCATTCGGACCCAGGCAGGTGCGCCGCAGCGCGGTGCCGTCGTAGCGCACCACCATTCCCCCGCAGAACTGATCGCTGCCCGCGAGAAAGACCGCGGAGTCGTCAGCGGCCCAGATGCTGTTCCAGTACCCGCCGAGGCCTGCGTCGAGTGCCTGGATGCCGCCATCGCTGCGCACCCGGGCAAAGAACTGGTCGCCAGCAATCCACAGGGTCCCCTCAGGTGTTCCCCAGATTGAGATCGGATACCCGCCGAGCGGAACGGTGCTGAACCCGCTGGGGGTCTTGTGGGCGAGCAGAGACGCGGAGGTCACCAGGTAATAGTCGCCGCGCGCGATGCCGAAGCCATCGTTGACCGCGCCCGTGAGGCCTGCCGGCGTCACATCCGCCCAGTTCCCTGCGTCGCGTTTGAAAACCATGGGGGTCTGGCTGGTGACCTGGCTCCTCCCCGCGACGTAGACCTCGTCGCCCGCGGGAAAGACTGTGTAGAAGGCGAAGGAGTTGGTGGGGCTTTGGCGCACGCCAGGTGAGTACCCTCCGTCCCACGGCTCGCTGAACGTGGTGATGGAGCCTTGTCCCCCCAGGCTGCCAGCGACGTAGATGGTGGCCGAGCCCGCGTCTCCGGCGGCGAAGAGTGCGTTGGCGCGACCGGTCGTGGTCGCTGCGCCGGATTGGGTTTGCGTGAAATGCACCAGCGCGCTCCTGATGCCGGCGAACCACGCCTCTCCTGGCGAGACGGCCCAGGCGCCCAGCAAGGGGTCGTGGTTTTGTTCGGTGAACACGTACTGCCAAGAAGCGGAAGCGCATGTGAGCGCATTGGGATTGCAGATTTGGCTGGTCTGGGTGCAGTCGACGCAGGCGATGCCACCGCCTCCGCAGCTGCTGCTGCTCGTGTTCGCGCCTGCGGACACGCAGGTCGAGCCGCTCATACAGGTCGGGCAGCTGGGCTGACCGCCACCGGTGCCTCCGCCCGTTCCGCCGCCGGTGCCTCCGCCCGTTCCTCCGCCCGTTCCACCCCCGAAGCCTCCGCCCGTTGCGCTACCGCCGCCGGTCGCCACGCCGCCGCCAGTCGCCTCACCGCCGCCCGTCGCCGTTCCGCCACCCGTCGGCGTTCCTCCACCCGTCGGCGTTCCTCCACCCGTCGCTGTTCCGCCGCCAGACGCCGTTCCGCCGCCCGTCGCCATTCCGCCACCGGTCGCCTCACCGCCGCCGCTTCCCCCGGTGCCGCCGTCCAACGTCTTCAAGCAGTGGCCGGCGTCGCGGCAGTTTTCGTACTCCACATCAAAGTTGATGCAGCTCGAGGCCAACGTGAGCGCGAGCAAGGTCCAGAGCAGCTTCAAGGAAAGACTCCGGACAGTGAGAAGGCCGCGCCGCCAGGCAGCGGTGTCAAACCGACGACGGGGGCGTCACTGCCACCGAAGATGAGCATGGCGAGCCCCGCGGCGAGAGCCGTCGCACCGACCACGACGCAAGCCCCGCCTGCGATCTGTTTCTTCTTCCCGTCATCGCGCAGTGATTGAGCGGCCGCGTCATCGATCGGAGTCCCCGTGCTCGCCCTGAGCGCCGCCGCGTCATCATTCGCGAGGCTCAAGAGCACCCCGCCCACTCCGCCGATCGCGGCACCGCCAGCGAGCGGAATCCAGGACCACCGCCTGAGCCCGCCACCGCTCGAACGTTCGACGAGCAACTCCGGAGGCACCGTTCGGCCCTTCTTCTCGAACAACGCACGGCTGAGTTCGCGGGCGAGCGAAGCGATGCCTTCGAGTGTCTCGACCTGCCCTCGCACCCGGCGTGAGGCCTGGGCGAGGACGGTGGCGTCAGACGCGCTGACGACCTTCGCGTTGATCTGAAACGTGTCGTCGAAGCGGGCGATGTCGCCCATGACCACGGCGTCAGCGCCCAGGGCGTTCGCGAGTTCGGCCACGCAAGCACTGCCATCGCTGGAACAGCCCAGCAGGCTCTTCTGCCGCTCCAGACCGAGGAGCGACGTGATCTCCCGCGCGGTCACCACCGTGAGCCCGGGGGCGCGGAGGTTCTGCGCCAGGTGCTCCGAGTAGAACGAGAGTTCATCAGCGCTGACGTTGACGCCCTGGAAGCCGGGGACCGCGAGGCGGAGCGGTGCCGGGGTCGCACCGACGAGGACCACCGTGACCAGGGCCAGCGCGCTCACTTACTGAGCCCCGCCTTGCCGGCGGTGATGTTCCCGACGAGCTGATTGATGTCGAGCGTCTGAATGTTTGCCCCCTTGGAGGGCAACATCACGATGCGCTTTCCCGCCATCGCCTCGGCGATCTTCAGCTTCACCATGGTGCGACCGCCCGCGCCGGCGAGGGCCTCATTGCGCTTCTCGATCGCCTGGGCGTTCGCGCGCGCCTCGATGAGGATCGCCTCTGCCTCGTTCTGCGACTGCACCAGCGACGAATCGGCCGTCAGCTTCGCCTGAGCGAGCAAGCCCGCGACGCCTGCGATCTGCTGCGCCACCTGGCCCTTGGCGGCCTCGAGGTTTCGTTTGCTCGCTTCGGCCGCGGCGAGCGCCTCGGACTTGAGCTTCTCGGCATTTTGTTCAGCCAGCTTCTTGTCGCGAATGACGGCCTCGTACTCGGGGTTGAACCGGTGCTCTCCGAGGATCACCTGCTCGACGATGATGCCTTCGGTGTTGAGCGCCTCGGACAACAGCACACGCCCCTCTTCGGCGGCCTTGAAGCGGCGATCGGCCTCGTAGAACTCTTCGCTCTTGAGCTTGTTCAACGCATCGCGCACGTACGCGCGCACGCCGGGCCGCACCAAACGCGCCTCGAGATCTTCCGTCGACTCGCCCACCTTCATCAGCAGGTAGGACGCCTTCGCAGGGTCGATGCGCCAGGCGACGGTGATGTCGACCGAGATGTCATTGCCGTCAACGGTCTTGAACTCGACGTCATCGTTGTCTTCCTTCACCAGCCTCAGGTTCTGCAGCTTGCTCTCGAAGGTGTTCCAGTCGGTGGTGAAGGCCGCGAAGAAATACGTGCCGCCCGAGGCGTACGTCTCTTCCTGCACGCCAATCTTCCCGAACGGAGCGATCTTCCGGGTGAGCACGCCGATCTCATTGGCGCCGGTGGAATGACACGAGCAGCCGCTGACCGAGGCCAGCATCATCGCGAGATAGAAGTTCTTCATCACTGTCCCTTCACGTCGAAGCGCTTGAGCATGGCGTTGAGATCGAGCGGGTTGGTGCCGCCTTCGCCATCGGTGGGAAGAATCACCATCTCGACGCCCTGGAGCGCCTCCGCCATTTTCAGCCCCACCATGTTCTCGCTGCCTCCGACGCGCAGCGCCCGGTTCTCGAGATCGATGCCGGTCGCCTTCGCGAGCTCGACCTTCAAGCGGCCCTCGGCTTCCTTGGTGCGGCGGTAGAGGTCGGCTTCTGATTCGATCTTCTTCACCTCGGCCGCGCCGCGTGAAAGCTCAGTGGCCACCGCCGCCTGACCTTCGGCGACGATGGTGTTCTTCTTCGCCTCTTCCATCGCAGCGGCGGCTTCCGCGCGGTTCTTGAAGACGGTCTGGTCCTGGATCTTCCGGCTCTCGATCGCGGCCTGGTAGCGCTGGTCGTAGCGGTACTGGCGCACCAGCACGTGGGTCACGTGAATGCCCTTGGGCGAGAGCTCATCGGTGAGCAGGCGCTGGGCTTCGGACGCGGCCTGCTCGCGAAAGCTGCCCTGGTAGAACTGTTCAGCGTCGAGCTCGCCGAACTTGCGGCGCAGCTGTTGTTCCGCCCGCGGAATCACCGCGGAGTCCTCGTACAGCCGGCCGGGGCCAATCTGCGTCATCACCTTGTAG
Source organism: Archangium sp. (assembly GCA_043758715.1). GTDB lineage: Bacteria > Myxococcota > Myxococcia > Myxococcales > Myxococcaceae > Archangium_A. The sequence continues at coordinate 14,287 of JAYVNA010000184.1, read as the reverse complement.
GCGTCCTCGATGCGGTACAGCACGGTGATGTCGACGGACACCGTGTAGCCCTCGGAGGTCTGAATCTTGATCGCGGGCACCTGCCGCATGTTCGTCTTCGGCTCGTGTTGCCCCGAGAGGTCGCTCATCTCGAGCACCTGGAGGTCGGCCGGGAACGTGTGCATGCGCTCGGCGCCCGGGGTGAGCCAGTGCAGGCCCGGTGGGTAGACCTCCGCCTGCACGCCCTGGCCGCTGCCGAGGATCACCTGCTTGATCCCGTACTGACCGGGCCTGACGTAGGTGGTGCAGCTGCCGTAGCTGAGCAGCACGATGAAGGTGATCGCGCCGATGGGCCAGATGACGCGGCCCCAGCGCACGACGAGGGGGGGGAACTTGAGGCGTGGTTCGCTCATCGGTTTCCTTCGGTGTTCTTCGCGGGAGTGACTGACTGAGAAGAGGCGGCCTGCTCGTCGATGGTCGACGGCATGCCTTCCATCAACGGTTGGTACTGCGCGCGCGCGGAGTCTTCTTCGCGCATCGCTTCGATCACGGCGCTGAGCACCTTGCGGTAGCGGCGCTTGGCGAACCAGATCTGCAGATCAGGCAGCAGCGGCCCGCCGATGAAGAACGCGAGCGGCAGCGGCTCGAGATAGTCGGGGATCGCGGTGCGCCAGACGATCACCGCGGCGAGCAACCCGCCGGCGCCGTAGGCCACGCGAGAGATGAAGTCGCCGCCGCGCCAGAGATTGAACTTCTTCTGCTCGAGCTCGTGCTCGGCCTTCGCCGCCTGGAAATAGCGCGGGAGCACGGTGGACAGCACGGTCTGCTCCAGGCGCTGCCAATACGGTTTGTCGTCGGCGATCTCGGCGAACTGCAGTCCGGCTTCGCGCAGCGCTTCGGTGGCGGCGGCGGTGAGCTTCGCTTCGGTCTCCGCGTTCCATTCGGCGAAGCCCTCGCGCCGCCGCTCCAACAGAGCCACCACGTGCTCGGTCAGCTCGGCGAGACGGTAGCGGGTGGGGTACACGCGGCGATTATCGACCCGGCTCGCACCGACGGGTGCGATTTCGTACCGGTCGCGCTACCGGGCCGGCGCAGCGAACATCAGCCGGATGCCGTGCAGCGCCGCCGTCGGGAAGATCGTGCCGACGCGACGGGCGCGCCGACGTCGGTGACCTGGCAGCGCGCGACGGCCGACCTGCTCCCGGTCGACACCAACTATTACAAGCTCACCATGCGGGTGAAGCTGCCGAACACCCCGTTCCAGGTCCTGTACTTCCCCACAGAGCAGACGTGCCTGCAGGCCGATGGCGGCACGCTCACCTCGTCGTGGACCGACACCTCCGGGCTGCCCCCCGATGGCGGAACGCAGGAGCCGTCGCCGTCGGTGGTGATCGTTCCCGCGCACAAGACCGGGTGGAACAAGTTGACGGTTCCGGTCGCGGTCGAGAACCTGGGGCTCTTCTTCAGTGACGCGCAGATCGTCTGGAAGGGCACGGCGGCCTTTAGCGCGAATGCCACCACCACGGAGTTGATCACCGGCACCGCGGGCGTCACCACGCTGACGTCGGTGTCAGCGGGCGACGAAATCTGGGTGAAGTACTGATGTTCCGCCTGCTGCTGCTCGCCGCGGTGATGACGCTGTGTGGGTGCCCTCCGAAACCCGAAGTGTTTGATGCCGGCACGGGCGCGTGTCTGGACAGCCCGGGTGAATTGACGCGCGCGCCCGATGGTCAGCTTCCCTGCGAGTTGTTGCCGCCCGGCTTCAAGCGCTGAGCGCCGATTGAATAGGTGCGCGCGCGGCGCGTCAGGCCCGTCCGTGCGCTCCCTCTTGCTGCTCGCCGTCGTGATCGCGGTCCCGGCCTTCGCTCAGACGGTCTACTCGTGGGAGGACGCTGACGGCGTTCACTACACCGACGACCCCGCGCAGGTGCCGAAGGAGAAGAAGGCCACCGGCACGGTGTTCGAGCCCAGGGCCGCGCCGAAACCCACCATCGTCGCGGTGGGGCCCGTGCCCTCGACTGTTCAGGCTCGAGAGCCGGCCACCATCGAGTACCAGTGGCGCGATTCGTTCATCGCGGCGCATCGGCGCATCACCGTTCTTCGAGAGAAGATCGCGGCCTTGCTCACGAGCCTGCCGCCGCGCACCGAGTGTGTTCCCCAGCCGGTCGTCTGGAACGTGAACGGCCAGGCGCTGCGTTCAGGGGCGCGATGCCAGGTGAACGCGCTCTACGATCAGCTACAGGTGGAGATCGGCCAGAACAAGGTCGAGCTCGAGGCCGCCGAAGCCGACCTCGACCAACTCGACCGGCGCGCGTCGATGGTGGGCGTGCCGCGGGAATGGCGTCGCGGCTGGTAAACCGCTTCACTTCAGTCGAAGAACACCGTGGCGGTCACGCGCGCGGTGAAGGGATACGCCGGCGTGTAGTTGACGTCGTCGCAGCCCTGAAAGCGGCCATCGGCTGACGGCGTGAGGAGCCCCCGAGTCCCACAGGTGAAGCCCGCCGGTACCGGAGCGCCCACCGCGGGTTCGCCCTGCAATCGGCTGGTCGTCGCGAACTGAGCGGAGCGATAGGACCCGTTGAACAGGTTCTCGATGTCGAGCGCGACGTCGAACCAGCGATGCCTGTAACCGACGTGCAAGTCGAACTGCGTGAAGCCCGGCGCCTTGAGCGAGCCGTCATCGTTCGCCGGCCTGTCTCCGATTCCATAAAAGCGCAGCCCCGCTCTCAAGACGCCGGGCCCCAGCTCGTGACGCCCCGAGAGCCCCCCTGACCAGGTCTGCTGCGGGGCCAGCGCGAGGCCCCCGCCGTTCGAGCCGTCGGTGCTGAACTGCGAGCGGGTAAAGGTGACGTCGAGATCCGCCGCCAGCCAGCTGGTGATTTCGAAGCGCGTCTCCAGCTCCACCCCGTAGCGACGGGTGGCGTCGCTGACCTCAGTGGTGCCCGCATCACCGCTCCAGACGGTCTCGCTCGCGAGGTCGAGCAGCCAGCCGGTGGCCGCGAGGTCCCAGCGCTCGAAGAAGCGCGCGCGGGTTCCGAGCTCGCCCCCGTTGGCTTTGGCGAGGGGTGAGACCGGCTGCGAGGTGAAGACGCCGCGCACGTCGTTGCTGTGAAAGCCCTGGCCGTAGTTGCCGTACAGGTCCCATTGAACGATTTCGTTCGAGACCGGCGTGATGATGAGGTTGGCCTTCGGGCTGAGCAGGTACGCGCTGCCCACCCCCGACCGGGGCGCCTCGGCGGCAGGTGAGGCGAGCCGATTCTCGACCGCGAACGAGATGAGGTCGCCTCGCAACCCTGCGTTGAGCCGCAGCCACTTGAACGGCGTCACTTCCTCGCCGACGTACAAGCCCGCGAGCGTCTCGTTGACGCCGTTGTCGCGGCGCACGTCGAGCCGTTGCCGGGAAGCCGTGTGCCAGAGCTGGTTGTCGATGTCGTCATGACGCAGGTCGAGGCCGAGGTTCGTGTCGAAGCGCACGCCCCCGAGCTGATGCGTCACCCGGTACGAGACCTTCGCCCCGTAGAAGACCCGGCGATCGACCTGCTCGATCTCGTCGCCGTTCACCTCGTCTTCGAGGTAGCCGGTGAAGTTCGAGAAGAGATTGAACCCGTAGCTCCCAAGGTAGGCGAGCGCCTTGAACTCGCTCGTCTCGCTGGGGCGCAGCCGGTACAGCGCGGCGACTTGCTGCCGGGTGGAGTTGCCGCCCTCGGTGGGATCGAGCGATCCGAACCGGCTGATCAGCCCCTGGTCCACCGCGCGATCCGCGATCTGCCCAGAGCCCTTCCAGTCACCGCCGTAGCCCATGTGCACCACCGACAGGGTGGAGCTCGAGCCGAGGTCGACGTTGATTCGGTTGAACAGCTTGTACGAGTTCCACGCGTTGGGGCTGACGAACGGACCATTGGCCTGGCCGAGCTCGGCGGCGAAGGAAGCACGCACGGCGTCCACCTTCGCGTTGGCGATGAAGAGCGCCCTGATGCTGGGCAGGCCATTGCCCGGTGAACCGCCGAAGCCGATGCCCGCGCTCGTGTGGTCGAACGCCTGGCGGCTCACGAGGTTGATCGACCCCGCCGTCGCGAAGTCGCCCTGGTTGGTGAAGCTCGTGCCCTTGGTGATCTCCACCCGCTCGATGGCCTCGGGGATGATGAAGTTCGTGTCGGTGTAGCCCTGCCCGTGCGCGTGCGAGACCATGTTGATGGGCACGCCATCGACGTTGAGCGCCACGTCGGTGCCGTGGTCGGCATCGAAGCCGCGCAGGAAGTACTGGTTCGCCTTGCCGCCGCCGGAGTGCTGCACCATCACCAGCCCAGGCGTGATGCGCAGAATGTCCTGCACGCTGGCGATGGGTCGCAGCGCGAAGTCCCGATCTCGAACCGAGAAAGAAGAGCTCGCGGAAATCGGGCGCTGCGCCTGCACCGTGGTGCTGAAGGGCGAACTCGGAGCGACGCCACCGTCCTTCACGCTCTCGGGCACGCGGAAGACACAGGTGTAGGTGACGAACGAACGAACGGGAACGCCGTCTTCGGTGGCCGGCTTGAAGACGTACTGTTCGACCGCGGCGATCGCGGCCGCATCGAACGCGTCGCCTGCTGACTCGAGCACTCGCACTTCACTCACCCGGCCGGTGGCGTCGATCTGCAGCTCGAGGTGAACGTGGGCTTCCCTGGTTTCGCCCGGGGGGTACTTCGGTTCGACCGCGCTCGAGATGCTCGGCGGAACGACGACGTGCGAGAGCCCTCCATCGAGGTCGTCATCATCATCCAGCCCTCCGTCGAGCTCGTGAGCAAGCGCAGGGGAGGTGAAGGCCAGACAACAGAATACCAACCAGCGAAATGCCGCGAGGTCCAAGTGCAGCTCCGTGGCGACGAGAGTTCGAGCTGCGCCGTCGCCGGGCGTGTTCGCTCGAACGCTCTACGGCCTTGCGGCCGCCATCGAGGCGTTGGGTGGCAACAGCGACGGGCCTTAGCCGCCCGTGAAAGGGTCCGTCAACGATACGAAGCGGCGAACTCCGTGGATTTTCAGGGCCGATTCAGGTGAGGCCGGTCGCGCTGTAGAGCGCGATCACCACCAGCACCGCCGCGGTCTTGATCAACGTGATGGCGAAGATGTCGCCGTAGCTGTCTTTGTGCGTGAGCCCGGTCACCGCGAGCAGGGTGATCACCGCCCCGTTGTGCGGAAGCGTGTCCATGCCGCCGCTGGCCATCGAGGCGATGCGGTGCAGCACCTCCATCGGAATCTGCGCGGCCTTCGCCTGCTCGATGAAGGTGGGGGCCATCGCTCCGAGCGCCAGGCCCATGCCGCCTGAGGCCGAGCCGGTGATGCCCGCGAGCGTGGTGACCGAGACCGCTTCTCCGATGAGCGGCGAAGGAATCTTCTTGAGCGCGTCGGAGATGATCAGAAACCCTGGCAGCGCGGCGATCACCGCCCCGAAGCCGTACTCGGAGGCGGTGTTGAGCGCCGCCAGCATCGCGCCCGACACCGCCGCCTTGCTCCCCGCCGTGAACGTCTTGCGCAGGCGCGCGAAGGCAAAGAGCAGCACGGTGAGAATGCCCAGCAGCAGCGCGCCCTCGACCGCCCAGACGGCGACCCACTTGCTCACGTTCACCACCAACGGCGTGGTGGCGCCCGCGGGCAGCAGCGCGTACGTGTCGCCGTAGAGACCCTTGATCGCGCCGACCAGCAGCCGGTTGGCCACGCCCACCACCACCAGCGGCAGCAGCGCGATCGCCCAGTGCACCGGGGGCGCGTCGTCCACCACCGCCTCGGTGGTCTCGGGCAAGGTGCCGAAGCCTTCTCCCGCGCGCGCGGCGGCCGCACGTTGCCGGGCGAGGTAGAGCAGGCCCGCGGTCAGAATGAAGGCCGCGCCGACCGTGCCCAGCACCGGGGCCGCCCACGTGGTGGTGCCGAAGAACGTCGTGGGAATGACGTTCTGAATCTGCGGAGTGCCGGGCAGGCAATCCATGGTGAAGGTGAAGGCGCCCAGCGCGATGGTGCCCGGAATGAGGCGGCGCGGAATGTTGGTGCCACGGAAGAGCTCGAGCGCAAACGGGTACACCGCGAACACCACCACGAAGAGCGAGACGCCTCCGTAGGTGAGCAGCGCGCAGACCAGCACCACCGTCGGCATCGCGCGCGTGGGGCCCAGCAGCTTCAGCACCGCGGCGACGATCGACTTCGCGAAGCCCGAGAGCTCGATCACCTTTCCGAACAGGGCGCCCAGGAGAAAGACCGGGAAGTAGGTCTTGAGGAAGTCCGCCATGCGCTCGAGAAAAAGGGCGGAGAAGGCGGGCGCGACCTCGATGGGGGCGCTCAGCAACACCGCCAGCAGCGCAGCCACCGGCGCGAAGAGGATGACGCTGGCGCCCCGGTAGGCCACCCACATCAGAAACCCGAGCGCCGCGAGCACGATCAGAAGGGACATCGCGCGCCACCCTACCGCCGTGTTGCACCGCAACACCTCAACTTCCGTGCTGCGGTCGGCTTTCATGTTGCACTGCAACAAGCCATCCTGTTATCCGCCGGGGGTGAGCGCAGTGTCCGCGGCCCCTGGCGTTGATCGGTACTTCGAGTTGTCCTCGGGCCTCATGCGGGGGCGGGTGCACGGTGAGGGCAAGCAGCTCGCCATCGGGGTGCCCGGGCTCTCGGCGAACTGCTTCACCTTCAACCGGCTGGGGCCCGCAGTGGCCGAGCTGGGCCGCACGATGATCGCGGTCGACCTGCGCGGGCGTGGCCGCAGCGCTCCGGGCACGAGCGGCACCCACGGGTGGGCCAACCATGCGCGTGACGTACTCGCGGTCGCCGACGCGATGGGCGCCGAGCGCTTCGACTTCGTCGGTCACAGCATGGGGGCCTTCGTCGGGCTGACGTTGATGGAGCTGGCGCCGCTGCGGGTGCGCACCCTCACGTTGATCGACGCGGTGGGCGTGCCCGACTCGCGCGCCATGCCGCCGATTCTGGGGGCCGCCCAACGTCTCGGCGCCGTCTACCCCTCGGTCGACGCCTTCCTCGCGCTGGTGAAGGGCGTGGGCGTGGTGCCCTGGGACCCGTTCTGGGAAGCGCACTACCGGGAAGACCTCGTCGAGACCGAAGGCGGCGTGCGGCAACGCGCCTCGAAGGAAGCGGTGCTCGAAGACCTCCAGTACGCCGCCACCACCGACGTGCGCGCGCTCTGGCCCCACGTGGTCTGCCCCGCGTGGCTGGTTCGCGCCGCGCAGCCCTTCGCACCCGGTGCCGACATCATCACCGAGAGCGACCGCGACGCGTTCCTCGCCACCGCGACGCGTTCGCGCAGCAGTGAAGTCGACGCCAATCACTACGGCGTGATGAACCACCCCCAGACCGCCCTCGCGGTGCAGGAGTTGCTCAAGTGAAGACTCTCGAGAAGAAGCGCGCGCTCGTCACCGGCGCGGCGTCGGGCATCGGGCTTGCGATCGTTCACGAATTTTACGGCAAGGGCATGCAGGTGATCGCCAGTGACGTCTCGGCGACGCGGCTGGCCGAGGTGTACGGGGCCTTGCCCGGGGTGCGGTGTCTGGCCGCTGACCTCTCGAACAAGGACGCCGTCGCGCAGCTCGCGCTCGAAGCGGGCCCCATCGACGTGCTGGTGAACAACGCGGGGCTGCAGCACGTGAGCCCCATCGAGAAGTTCGAGCAGGCAAAGTGGGACCTGCTGCTGCAGGTGATGCTCACCGCTCCCTTCCAGCTGATCCAGGCGGTGCTGCCCGGCATGTACGAGCGCAGCTGGGGCCGCATCATCAACGTCTCGTCGGTGCACGGGCTCATCGCCTCTCCGTTCAAGAGCGCGTACGTCTCGGCGAAGCACGGAATGATGGGCCTGACCAAGGTGGTCGCGATGGAAGCCGGCGCGCGCAGCCCCAACATCACCTGCAACGCCATCTGCCCCAGCTACGTGCGCACGCCGCTGGTGGAAAAGCAGATGGCTGATCAGGCGAAGGCGCACGGCATTCCCGAGAGCGAGGTGCTCGAGAAGGTGATGCTCACCCAGAACGCCATCAAGCGGTTGATCGAGCCCGAAGAGGTGGCCCAGCTGGCCACCTTCCTCTGTGGCGAGGGCGCCTGGAGCATCACGGGCACCGCTCAGCAGATGGACGCGGGCTGGCTCGCGCACTGAGGGCGGAAGGCAAACGCCCTCATGAACACCTGAGCGTGCACACACCGGCGCACTTCGTTGGGGAAATTCGCGACGAGCATCAGCACGCCCGCGCGGCGTAGGCTTGGGGCCCATGCCCACCGTCACACGCAACACCCCTCGCCCCGTCGTGCGCCAACACCCCGCGCCCGTGGCGCACCGCCCGGCGCATCGGCCCAGCCCCGCCCGCCCGCAGCATCACGACACCTTCGAAGCGCCACGCCGCCAGGTGAACACCGGCAACGCCCCGCTCGATCGCATCGCCAACGCGCGGCTGAGCACCGGCAAAGACCACTCCTGCGTCACCACCGTGCGCGCCAACCTGCGCCGCCTGGGCTTCGAGGGTCTGCCGGCCTCGACGGGCCGCGACGGCAACAACCCGCGCGGCATGATGGTGCAGATGCTCCAGAGCGATCGGTGGCAGTCGCCGAACATTCCCGGCGCGACGCGCTCGACCATCACCAGCCCCTACGGCACCGTGCAGGCGAACACCCTCTCCCGCGAGGCGTACCTGCAGGCTGCGCAGAGCGGCCAGATTCCGCAGGGCGCGGTGGTGTTTCAGACCAGGCACGGGTGGGACTACAGCGGCGGTTCGCGCGGCAACGACGTGGGCATCGTGCAGGGCGACCGCATTCACAACTACAAGCCGATGGCGGGCATGACGGTCTACGGCAACCAGACGCGTGACGTGGTGATCCTCACCCCGAGGTAACGCTGCTCTTCATGGCGTGGCCGGCTCTGCTAAGCGCACCGCATGGCGAAAAGTCAGCTGTGCCTGGCCGCGATCATCGCCGTCGTCCTGGGCCTCGCCGCGTTCAACCCCGCGCCCGCCCGGCCCGCACCGCCTCCGCCCGAGTCGCTCCGTGCGCTCTTCGATGAAGCCGTGCGCGGAGAGCTCGACGACCGCGACCACGCGCGTGACGACTGGGCGCACCACCGCTGGTCCCAGCTCGACGCCTTTGGCGCGCTCGAGAACTCCCGCCTCTCGAAGATCGCGGCCGACAAGTCGCTCTCGCCACAAGACGTCTTCATGGCCGTCGATCACGGGCTGCGAGAACACTGGCCCGGCCCCGGTGGGCAAGCGCTCGACGTCACCACCGTGCCCCTCAAGCCGCGCGCGATGGACTGACGATGAGGCTCGCGATTCTTTCCCGCACGCTCGAGCGCCTCGCCTGCGACCCCTGGGCCCGCGCCTGCTTCTTCGTCGCGCTGGCCGCGTTGGCCGTCGCGCCGTACCTGCTCACCGCGGGCGCCTTCAACGCGTTTCGCGACGCGCAGGTGCTCTGGCTCTACGAAGACGCCGCGCGCCGCAGCGTGCTCGACTTCGGCCAGTTCCCCCTCTGGAACCCTGACTTCTGCGGCGGCATGCCGGCGCTCGGCACGCCTCAGGCGCGCTTCGCCTCGCCGACCTTCCTGCTCACGCTGCTCTTCGGCACCACCCGCGCCGAGCCGGTGACGCTCTTCGCGATGGTGGTGCTCGCGTTGTTCGGCGCGCATCGGCTGGCCCGTGAGCACGGCGCCACCCAGTTCGGCGCGACGCTCGCGGCCCCGCTGTTCGGCCTGATGGGGTTGTTCGCCTGCGCTCCGTTCCTCGGCTGGTTCGGGTTCCTCGGGTTCGCCCTGCTGCCGTGGTTGCTGGCGGGCGTCCGCCAGGCCGCGCGGGGGAAGACGAGCGGTGCGGTGCTGGTCGCTCTCTCTACCGCCTTCATCGTCGGCTTCGGTGGCACCTACGTCGCGCCGCTCTCGCTGGTGGCCTGTGCCATCGAAGTGGCCTTGCTCCTGCTGCGCCGGCGCAAGGTCGAGTTCACCGCGCTCGCCTCGGCCGTGCTGCTCGCCGCGGGGTTGTCTGCCTTTCGACTCTGGCCTGTCTGGGAAGAGCTGCACCGCGGGCCCCGCATCATCAGCGGCCAGTCGGACATGGGGGTCGGCGCGCTCGGGGGCCAGCTCTTCGGTCAATGGCCGCCCTTCACGGCCGAGGCCTGGTACCTCGTCACGATTCCCGCGGCCGTGACCGCCGGGCTCGCGCTCTTCCGCCGCCGGGCGCGCTGGCTCGCCGCCTCGCTGCTCATTTCGTTGTGGCTGGCGGCCGGCACCGGGATCAAGCCGTCGTTGTTCGGGCTGCTCCGAGAGTTCCCGGTCTTCTCGCTGCTGCGAAACTCGGAGCGTTTCCTCGTGCTCTCGGTGCTCACCATCACCCTGGGCGCGGCCTTCGCGCTCAGTGACGCCGCGGCCCGCCTGCGGTTGCGCCAGCCGCCGCGCCTCGCGCGCCCGCTGTGGATCCTCGCGATGACCGGCGTGGTGCTCGCCGTGCCCTGGCTGATGCAGGACTTCAAGCTGGCGGCAGACAAACGCGGCCTCAGCCCCCCGCCCCGCGAAGAGCTGCGGCCCTTTCACCAGGCGCGGGGAAATCGCTGGGTGGCCGCTTCGTTCGGCCCGATGTCGCGCGGCTCGCTCGCGTGCTGGGAAGCCTACGGCCTGCCGCAGTCACCGAAGCTGCGCGCCGATGCGAAGCAGGAATCGTGGCTGGCTGCTGAAGGAAAGCTCGAGGAGCGCAGCTGGTCGCCGCAACACCTCACCTTCCACGTCGAGCTCGATCAGCCCACGCGGTTGATCATCAATCAGAACTACCACCGCGGGTGGAAGAGCAGCGCCGGGGAAGTGGTGAGCGAAGAGGGGTTGCTCGCGGTGGCGCTCCCCGCCGGCACGCACGAGGTCTCGCTGCGATTTCTTCCCACCTCGGCCGTGGGCGGGCTCGTGGTTTCACTGCTCGCGGCGCTGGTGCTGGTGTTCTCGCGCCGCTGGGCCACCCCGAAACGGCTCGGCGCCGCGCTCGTTCCCCTGATGGTCGGCCTCGTCATCGCCGGGGTCTGGGTCGAACCGCCCTTCACCACCAGCAGTCCCACCGGGCCCGAAGGAGAGCCGTTGATCGCCGATCAGCCGCCGCCGGGCGCGAAGCCCCTGCACGTTCGCTTCGGTGCCGACGTGGTGCTCGAAGCCGCGACCCTCGAGCAGCGCCCCGAGGATGGAAAGGTGCGGCTCGAGCTCGACTGGTCGCACGGCGGCTCGGTCAATCAGAAGCTCGGCGTCTTCGTGCACATCGAGCCCGGCACGCTCAAGCGCATCACCGCTGACCACCTGCAGCTCTCTGATGGCATCTACCTGGAGCAGATTCCGCTCGGGAAAGTGGGCCGCGACATCATGCTCATCGACGTGCCCAGCTCGAAGCGCGGGCAGGGGTGGAACGTGTGGGTCGGGCTGTGGGAGATGCGAGGCAATGGCCAACGCATCGAGGTGACCGAGCCCAACGGGGTGACGGCCGCCGAGAATCGCGTGCTGGTTGGCACCCTGAACGTGCCGTGAGCCCAGTCCTTTTCGATGAAGATCTGTTCGACCGTTTGGTCACCGACCCACCTGAAGGGTGACCCTCTCCTGAATTTCCGGGGAGCACCGGGCGGTGAGACTGCTCTGACCGAAGTGAGTTGTAGTGGCGCGCGGGCTTCCAGTCTTGCAGTGTCCCAGGCGTCCGCCCCCATTCCTCGACCGAGGCTTTCTAATGAGCAACGAGAAGACCGCAGCAAAGTGTCCCTTCAGCGCAGCGGCAGGGGTCGGAACCACCACCCGCGACTGGTGGCCCCAGCGGCTGCCCCTCGAGTTGCTGCACCAGCACTCTTCCAAATCTGACCCCGTGGGCCCGGGGTTCGACTACGCCAAGGCCTTCAAGACCCTCGATCTGGCGGCGCTCAAGAGGGACCTCGCAGCCTTGATGACTGACTCGCAGGACTGGTGGCCGGCCGACTTCGGGCACTACGGCCCGCTCTTCATTCGCCTGGCCTGGCACAGCGCCGGCACCTACCGCATCGGCGATGGCCGCGGGGGTGGCGGCCGCGGGCAGCAGCGCTTCGCGCCACTCAACAGCTGGCCCGACAACGTCAGCCTGGACAAGGCTCGCCGCCTGTTGTGGCCGGTCAAGCAGAAGTACGGCCAGAAAATTTCCTGGGCAGACCTGATGATTCTCTCCGGCAACGTGGCCCTCGAGACGATGGGCTTCAAGACGTTCGGCTTCGCCGGAGGACGGCCCGACGTGTGGGAGCCGGACCAGGACGTGTACTGGGGCCGTGAGACCAGGTGGCTGGGCGGCGACCTGCGTTATTCGAAGGGTTCGCCCGGGGTCGACGAGGCCCACGGCGTGCTGGTGAAGGACGACGACAGCCAGGCGCCGCACTCGCGCGACCTCGAGAACCCGCTGGCCGCGGTGCAGATGGGGTTGATCTACGTAAACCCTGAAGGCCCGGACGGGAAGCCCGACCCACTCGCCGCAGCCATCGACATCCGCGACACGTTCGGCCGGATGGCGATGAACGACGAAGAGACGGTCGCGCTCATCGCCGGCGGCCATACCTTCGGCAAGACCCACGGCGCCGCGTCTTCCAGTCACGTCGCAGCGGAACCCGAGGCCGCGGGCCTCGAGGCCCAGGGCTTCGGCTGGAAAAACAGCCATGGCACCGGCAAGGGCCCGGACACCATCACCAGCGGGCTGGAAGTCACCTGGACCACCACGCCCACGAAATGGAGCAACGACTTCTTCGAGCATTTGTTCGGCTTCGAGTGGGAGCTCAGCAAGAGCCCCGCGGGCGCGCACCAGTGGGTGGCCAAGGGCGGCGACGGCCTCATCCCCGACGCGCATCACCCTTCCCGGCGTCACCGCCCCACGATGTTGACCACGGACCTCGCGCTCCGCATGGACCCCGCCTACGAGAAGATTTCGCGGCGCTTCCACGCGCACCCGGACCAGTTCGCCGACGCCTTCGCGCGCGCCTGGTTCAAGCTGACCCACCGTGACATGGGCCCGCTCGCCCGGTACCTCGGCCCCGAGGTGCCTGCTGAAGAGCTGGTCTGGCAAGACCCGATCCCCAAGGTCGATCACCCTTTGGTCGACGCGCAAGACGTGGCCGAGCTCAAGAAGAAGGTGCTGGCGTCCGGCCTGTCCGTAGCGGAACTCGTCTCCACGGCGTGGGCTTCGGCGTCCACGTTCCGCGGGTCCGACAAGCGGGGCGGTGCCAACGGCGCTCGCGTCCGGCTGGCGCCGCAGAAGGACTGGGCCGTCAATCAGCCCCAGCAGCTGGGCAAGGTGCTGGACGCGCTGCAGGGCGTGCGCAAGGCGTTCGACGCCGGGCAGAACGGCGGAAAGAAGATCTCGCTGGCCGACCTGATCGTCCTCGCGGGTGGCGTGGGCGTAGAGCAGGCCGCGAAGAACGCGGGGCACGACGTCATCGCGACCTTCACCCCAGGCCGAATGGATTCCTCGCAGGAGCAGACGGACGTGCCGTCTTTCGCGCCGCTCGAACCGCTCGCCGACGGCTTCCGGAACTTCCAGAAGGCGCGCTACGCCGTGTCTGCGGAGGCGCTGCTGCTGGACCGGGCGCAGCTGCTCACCCTGACGGCACCGGAAATGACGGTGCTGATCGGTGGCCTGCGGGTGCTCGGCGCCAACGCAGACCACGCACCGGAAGGGGTCTTCACTCAGAGGGCGGGTACGTTGAGCAACGACTTCTTCGTCAACCTGCTCGATATGGGGACGGAGTGGAAGGCGACCTCGCGTGACCAGGACAAGTTCGAAGGGGTGGACCGGAAGACGGGCAAGCGCCGGTGGACTGCGACCCGGGTAGACCTGGTCTTCGGGTCGAACGCGCAGCTGCGCTCCATCGCCGAGGTTTACGCCAGCGCCGACGCCGGGGCGAAGCTGGTCTGTGACTTTGTGGCCGCGTGGACGAAGGTGATGAACCTCGACCGGTTCGACCTCGCCTGAGTCGACCTCCATCCGACGCTTACCTGGATCGCCGATGACCGCGACGACACGAACGCCGACATTCTCCCCGGGGCGGGAGAACTCTGTAATGGGGTGATCGATCGAATACCGATCGCCTGCAGTAACTGCCGCGGGGGCTGCGCAGGCTCAGTCGGAATTCGCATCACCACGGTCGACGAGGGGCCCGGCGACGCTCTGGATCCCGATGTCGGGTCCTGGTGCCCTGAGCTCGTTCACTTCGGCAGCGTGATGAAGCGGGTGCCCCAGACTTCGTGTGATGGGTGGAGAGGGTGACCAAGAGCGATCGAGTTCCGCGGGTTTGGCGCCGCGCTCTTGTCTTGCGAAAGAATGTGGAA
>JAYVNA010000183.1:0-6435 GCA_043758715.1 Archangium sp. | reverse complement strand
GCGCTCTTTTCCGACGTGGTGGCCACCCCTGAAGAGCCGCCCGAGCCCGTCGGTTCGGCGACGATCACCAGCTCGCCTTCGCTGCTGGTGGCGGCCTCCAGCGCGCAGGCCCTGAGCTTCAGAGAGCTCTTCGACGCGTTCGGCGATGCCAAGTTGCCGCCCCGCAGCCCGCTCGAGGTGGTGGCCGACGTCAACGTGAAGGGGCAGCGGTTGCGCTTCGCCGCGGCGCGGGTGCAGGGCAGCACCTTTCGCGGAATGCTCGCGGGCCCCACCGGGAAGATTTGGGCCGATCGGTTCGAGCTCGACGAGTTCCCCGGCATCAAGGGCTTCATCAGTGAGTTGATGGGCGTGCCCTACGACGACGTCGAGGTTTCGTGATGGACGAGGTTCCCAAAGCACCCGAGCCTGCGACCTCGCGGCCGGAGAAACAGCCGCCCGCTGAACGGCTCGCCCGGCTCGAGGCGTGTGCCCGCCAGGCCTTCCGCGACCCCCAACAGGCGCTCGTCGCGCTGACGCACAAGAGCTATTGCAACGAGCACAAAGACGAGCCTTGCGAAGACAACGAGCGGCTCGAGTTCCTCGGTGACGCGGTGGTCGATCTCGCGATCGGCCAGCGCCTGATGGAACGGTTTCCCAAGGCGAACGAAGGCGAATTGAGCAAGCTGCGCGCGTTGATCGTCAACGAAGAGGGCCTGGCCCGGGTCGCTCGCACGGTGGGTCTCGGCGAATTGCTCCTCCTCGGAAGGGGAGAGGACCTCACCGGCGGCCGCGAGAAGAACTCCGTGCTGGCCGATTCGCTCGAGGCGGTGATCGGCGCGCTTTACCTGGGCAACGGCATGGCGGCGGTGCTCAGTTTCATCGACAGCTACTTCGGTGACGCGCTCGACGGGGTGGCTGAAGGCCGGCAGGGCAGGGACAACAAGTCGCTCTTGCAGGAAGCCGCGCAGCAGAAGCTCAAGGCCAGCCCGCGCTACCGGGTGGTGAGCGAGTCGGGGCCGGAGCACGAGAAGATCTTCGAGGTCGAGGTCAGCATCAACGGCGACCTCTACGCCCGCAGTACCGGCCGCTCGAAGAAAGAGGCCGAACAGGCCGCGGCGGAGAAGACGCTCGAGCTTTTCGCCCCACAGGGACCACCGAAGGCGCCTTGAGTTAATTGCCGTTGCCATCCCGATTCAGCGGTCTACGTTTCGCGCCCATGACGCGATTGATCTTTGGTTTGGCGCTGCTCTCGAGCGCTGCGATGGCCGGCGACGGCAAGTTCATGACGGCCGCAATGAAGGGCAAGGATCTCTGGGCGACGATCAACACCACGCAAGGTGAGATCGTGATCAAGTTCTTCGCGAAGGACGCGCCCAGGACCGTGGCGAACTTCGTGGGCCTGGCCGCCGGTGAGAAGGAATACACCGACGCCAGCGGCAAGAAGACGAAGGGCAAGTACTACGACGGCCTCGCCTTCCACCGCGTGATCCAGGACTTCATGATTCAGGGCGGAGACCCCACGGGCACCGGCAGCGGTGGCCCCGGCTATTCCTTCGACGACGAGTTCAAGTCGGGGCGCGGCTTCGACAAGGTCGGCCTGCTGGCGATGGCCAACCGAGGCCCCGCGACCAACGGCTCGCAGTTCTTCATCACCACCTCGACGCCCACGTACCTCAACGGCAAGCACACCATCTTCGGCGAGGTGATCTCGGGGTACGACGTGGCGGTCACCATCTCGATGATGAAGAGCGAGAAAGCCGTGATGAAGTCGGTTGTCATCACCGACAAGCCCCCGAAGGCGGCCCAGTGATGAAGCGCGCATTGTTCGTCATCGCCCTGCTGGCCCTGGGTGGTTGTAAAAAAGACGAAGCGGGTGGTGGCTCTGGCTCAGGTGGAACCTGGACCGACAAGGTCTCCAGCGGCGCCGATCTCTACGCGGCCATCCACACCAACATGGGCACCATCTCGGTGAAGCTGTTCTCGAAGGACGCCCCCAAGACGGTGAAGAACTTCGTGGGGCTCTCCACCGGCGAGCGCGAATGGAAGAACCCGGCGACCGGCGAGATGAAGAAGGGCGTGCCCCTCTACAACGGCACCATCTTCCACCGGGTGATCGAGGGCTTCATGATCCAGGGTGGAGACCCGCTCGGCACCGGCACCGGCAACCCCGGCTACCAGTTCGAAGACGAGTTCCAATCGGGCCGCACCTTCGACCGCGTCGGCCTGCTGGCGATGGCGAACGCGGGCCCGGGAACCAACGGCTCGCAGTTCTTCATCACCACCAGCACGCCCACCTACTTGAACGGCAAGCACACCATCTTCGGTGAAGTGGTGAAGGGCTTCGAGGTGGTCGAAGCGATCTCGAAGGTCCCCAAGCAGCCTGGTGATCGCCCGATTCAGCCGGTGGTGATCGAAAACATCTCCATCTCAACGACGCCGTAACTCACAGGGAGCAGATTCAAATGGGAATGATGGATGAGGCCCGCGCGGGCCACGATCTCTACGCGAAGTTCGACACCACCGAAGGCGCGATCACCGTGCGCCTGTTCGCGAAAGATGCGCCGAAGACCGTCGAGAACTTCGTGGGCCTGGCGACCGGCGAGAAGCCGTGGACGCACCCGGGCACGGGCGAAGCGATGAAGAACACGCCGCTGTACGACGGCACGATCTTCCACCGCTGCATCAAGGAATTCATGGTGCAGGGCGGTGACCCGCTCGGCCGTGGCACCGGCGGTCCCGGCTACAAGTTCGAAGACGAGTTCCAGTCGGGCCGGCGCTTCGATCGCCCGGGCCTGCTGGCGTGCGCGAACTCCGGCCCCAACACCAACGGCTCGCAGTTCTTCATCACCGTGGTGCCGACCACCTGGCTCAACAACAAGCACACGATCTTCGGCGAAGTAGTGACGGGCCAGGACGTGATCGACCGGGTGGCTAACCTGATCCCGAAGAACCCCGGTGATCGCCCGAAGACCGACGTGGTGATCAAGAAGCTGACGATTTCCACCAGCGCCTGACGTCAGTTCCGGCCCGCGCGAGGCCCTGGTCGAGTGAGTCCCGGGTGAAATCGACGGGGTCGAAGTGCAGCGCCTTCGAGAGAGGGGTGCGGCCCGCGACGCGCTCCCGTTTTTCTCGCTGCGTGTCCGGGTGATCGACCTCGAACACCCTCGGGCAACCACTCGATCGCGACCGGGTCGACGAAGCGGGGGCTCAGGCGCAGATGGTCTGCCAGCGCCCGCCACACGGCGACCCGAACGGCGGTTCGACTGCCTTGTCCCTGTTTCATGGTGTTGCGCGCTCCGCGGCGAAACCGTGTATGGGAGGTTTCGTCTCTCAAGGTAACGCGCTTTCTGGCGTTTCCGATCACCTCCGGAGCACCCCATGCGCAGCGGATACGCCGCGTTGATTGGCCGGCCGAACGCCGGGAAAAGCACGCTGCTCAATCGCCTCGTTGGCGAAAAAGTCGCGATCATCTCGCCCAAGCCGCAGACCACCCGCACCCGCATTCTGGGAGTGGTGACGAAGGAAGCGGGCCAGATCGCGCTCTTCGACACCCCTGGCATTCATCAGGCGAAGGGTGCGCTCAACAAATTCATGGTCGACTCGGCGCTCAACGCTGCTGACGACGCCGACGTGGTGCTCTTCCTGGTCGATTCGGAAGGCATGACGGAAGAGCGCGCGCCGACCATCTCCCCGGGAAACCGGCAGGTGCTGGAGCGCCTCAAGCAGACCGGCAAGCCGATCATCCTGGTGCTCACCAAGATCGACACCATCAAGAAGGTGTTGCTGCTGCCGTTGATCGATCTGTACCGCCAGGAATTCCCCTTCGTGGAGGTGCTCCCCGTGAGCGCGCGCCACAGCGAGGGCCTCGAGACGCTGTTCGAGCAGGTGCTCAAACACCTCCCGGAAGGCGAGCCGATCTTCCCCCCTGACACGCTGACCGATCAGGCCGAGCGGGTGCTGGTGGGCGAGCTCATTCGCGAGCAGGTGCTGCGCCACTGCCACCAGGAAGTGCCGTACTCGGTCGCGGTGATGGTCGAAGAGTTCGACGAGTCGGAACGCGACAAGCCGCCCGTCCCCACCAAGAAGCCGAAGAAGAAGGCAGGACCGCCGCCGGCGCCGCCCAAGCCCGGTGAGAAGCCCAAGCAGAAGCTCGAGGGCCTCGTGCGGATCCTCGCCAACATCTACGTCGAACGCGACTCCCAGAAGGCGATCCTGATCGGCAAGCGCGGCGAGATGCTCAAGACCATCGGCACCGACGCGCGCATGAGCATTCAGCGCATGCTGGGAAATCACGTGTACCTGTCGTTGCAGGTGAAGGTCGAACCCCGCTGGACCGAGCGCCCCGACGGCCTGCGCAAGCTGGGCTACACGCAGGAGAGAACGTCATGAGAAAAGGTCGCCCGCTGATCGCGATCGTCGGCCGCCCCAACGTGGGCAAGTCGACGCTCTTCAACCGCATGATCCACCGCAAGCGCGCGATCGTCGAAGATCAGCCCGGGGTGACGCGCGATCGGCACTACGCCGACTGCGAGCTCAACAACGTGCCGGTCACCATCGTCGACACCGGCGGCTTCGTGCCCGACAACAAGGAAAGCCCGCTCGCGAAATACATTCGCCAGCAGGCCCAGGCCGCGGTCGAGGAATGCGACGTGGTGCTCTTCGTGGTCGACGCCCGCACCGGCCCGACCTCAGAAGACCAGATCGTCGCCAACTACCTGCGCAAGTCGACCAAGCCGGTGATGTTGCTCGTCAACAAGACCGACGGCCGTCGCGACGCAGAAGAGATGGTGGCGGACTTTCACAAATTCGGCCTCGGCCGCCCGTTCCCGGTTTCCGCCGAACACAACGAAGGCATGATCGAGGTGCTCGAGGACCTCATGCCCAGGCTCCCCGAGGGGGACCCCATCCCCGAAGAGTCGCTCGAGGAGCTGCCCGACGCCGATCGCCCGGTGCGCATCGCCATCGTCGGCCGGCCCAACGTGGGCAAGTCGACCCTGGTCAACGCGCTGCTCGGTGAAGATCGGGTGATCTCGAGCCCCATCGCCGGCACCACCCGCGACGCCATCGACTCGGAGGTCGAGTTCAAGGGCCGCAAGTTAATCCTCACCGACACCGCCGGCATTCGCCGCAAGTCGACCATCACCCAGCGCGTCGAAGGCTTTTCGGTGATGGGCGCCCTGCGCGCCGCCGAAGATTCCGACGTGGTGGTGCTGATGATCGACGCCACCGAACCCGCGGTCGATCAAGACCGGAAGATCGCCAGCCTCGCCGAGAGCAAGGGCAGGGGGCTGGTCATCTGCGTCAACAAGTGGGACCTGGTGAAGGGCACCAAGAAGGAAGAGGACTTCCGCGCCGAGGTGAAGTGGTACCTCGACTGGGTCGATTGGGCGCCGATGGTCTTCATCTCGGCCCAGACCGGCGAGAAGGTGAAGAAGGTGCTCGAGATTTGTCTCGAAATCTTCCAGCAGCAGTATTTCCGCGCCGCGACTCCCCAACTGAACAAGCTGGTCGAGCACGTGCAATCCGAGCACTCGCTGCCGATCATCAAGGGCCGGCAGCTGAAGATTTATTACTCCGCCCAGGTGGCTACCGCGCCGCTGGCGTTCACGATGATGGTGAACCAGCACAAGGGCGTGCCTGATCGCTACGAGCGCTACATCATCAACTACCTGCGCAAGGTCTTCCGCCTGAAGGTGCCCATTCGCCTGTTCTGGCGAGAGCGGCCCGGCCAGAAGAAGCGCGCCGAAGCCGCCCAGCGGTTCCGCGCTCGCGAGAAGAGCAAGCAACGCGGGAAGTAAGGCACTTCTGCTTCATTGACTTAAGGGTTTCCGACCCTTAGACAGCCCGCGCGATGGCCTATAAAGACGAGCAGAAAGAGCTGAAGAAGCCCGACGAATTCCAGAAGCTGGGCGCCGAAGCGGTGCCTTTTCTGGAAAAGCATGGCCGTCAGGTCGTGTTGGTGGTCGGCGGCGTTCTCTCCGTGGGCCTGATGATCTCGATCGGCTTCACCATGAGCGGCCGCAGTGAAGTCGACGCGTCGAAGGAATTCGGCGCCGCGCTCCACGTGCTCGAGCGCCAGGTGAACGCGAACACCACCGAGGTCAAGCCCGGTGAAGATCCCCCGTTCAAGACCGAAGCCGAGAAGGACGATGCCATCGTGAAGTCGTTGTCGGACTTCCGCGGCAAGCACGGCGGCAGCAAGGCGGCGGTCTCGGCGGCGCTCCCGCTGGCGCAGGCCTACCTGCGGCAGGGCAAGGCTGACCAGGCGCTCCCGCTCGTCGAGGAGTACCTCTCGAAGTCGCAAGCCAATGACCCGCTCAAGCCGGCGGCCTACGAGGCCCGTGGCTACGCGCTCGAGGCGCAGAAGAAGTACGACGAGGCGCTCAACGCCTTCGACCTGCTCGCCAAGGAAAACAAGACCGACTTCATGAAGGGCATGGGCATGTACCACCGCGC
>JAYVNA010000182.1:0-2005 GCA_043758715.1 Archangium sp. | reverse complement strand
CATCGGCAGTCCGTGCCTGATGCGGTGAACCTTGAGCCCCACGAAGTGAGTCGCCGCCGCTTCGTCAAACGGCAGACACCGCGCGGCAAACCTCGTCTCGAACATCTCCACCAGGCCGGCCTCGAGCTCTCTTCGGCGCTTGCCGGCCGGCAGGAGCGCAGCCCCCAGGAAGAGCTCAGCCCGCGTGATCGCGCTGACGTAGAGCGGACCGCGCACCGTCTCGAACCAGGCCAACACCTGAGAGGACG
The DNA here is from genome assembly GCA_043758715.1 of Archangium sp. Lineage (GTDB taxonomy): Bacteria > Myxococcota > Myxococcia > Myxococcales > Myxococcaceae > Archangium_A. Next base: position 1,757 of record JAYVNA010000182.1, on the reverse strand, counting down.
GCGCGGGCCTGAGCAACTCAGAGATGACGTTCGTGTCGAGCAGCACTCAGTCGAAGCGCGGTGGCTTGCGGCCCGTTGATCGCGGGGGAATGGGGAGGTCGACCTCGAGCCCTTTGAAACGCCGGCGCACCCACAAGGCGAAGTTCTCGGGCTCAATGGGAGCGCGCTTGACCACCTCGCCCAGGATCGCGCGCGCCTCTGCCTCCATGGAGCGTTTGTTTCGGGCGGCCCGCACACGCAGCCCCTCTTTCACTTCGTCATCGAGGTTGCGGATGGTGAGCAGCGCCATGCCCCAAAGCTACCGACTGCAGGCAGTGCATGCAATGCATGCACTGGCCGTTCGTTCACGGCACCTGCAGGAAGCTGTTGGCGTCGGCAGCGCCCTTTTCAGGCTCGCTGTCTTCGGGCTCGGTGCCCCTCTTGAACCACAGCGTCATCGAGTTGCGCGCGTTGGTCGAAAGCCGGCCCGTCTTCTTGTCGATGCGGCGCTGAATGAGATCGAGCGAAGGCGGCGGCGAGAACTCAGGCTGACTGCGCCCCTCGAGCGCCTTGGTCATGTACGCCAGCCAGATGGGCAGCGCCGCCCGGCCACCGGTCTCGTACTTGCCGAGCGGGTGCGGGTTCAGGTCGTAGCCAACCCAGGCGCTCGTCACGAGATCGCGGGTAAACGCGGTGAACCAGGCGTCGAAGCTGTCGTTGGTGGTGCCCGTCTTGCCCGCGGCGGGTTTGCCCAGGCGATTGGCCGCCGCGCCCGTGCCGCCCAGCACCACCCCGCGCATCAGGTCGGTCACGATGTACGCGGTCTCGCGCGACATCACCTGCTCACCGGGCTCGAACTCGCGCGCGTACCCGGCGGCGAGGCGGTCCTGCAGCGAGGCCCAGGGGTCGTCGTAGGCGGTGTGATCTTCCACCATGCGGCCGAAGCGATCTTCGATCTTCCGCACGAAGTACGTGGGCTTCTTGAGGCCGAGGCGGTTGATGGTGGCGTACACGTTGGCGAGCTCGATCGGGTACACGCACGAGCTGCCCAGCGCGGCAGAGTAGTCAGGGTTGATGGGCGTCGAGATGCCCAGCGAGTGCACGTACTCGCCGATGGCCTTGATGCCGATGACCTCGTTCTTGTTCCCGAGGAAGCGCGCGAGCTCGATGAAGGTCTTCACCGCGGGAATGTTCATCGAGTTGACCAACGCTTCTTTGAGCAGCACCTCGCCCTTGAAGTTCTCGTCGTAGTTGGCCGGCTTCCAGCGATTCTGGTTCTCGGGGTCGTCGTAGACGATGGGCGAGTCGACCAGCACGGTGCCTTCGGTCCACCCCATCTTCTCGATCGCGCCTGAGTAGACGATGGGCTTGAAACTCGAGCCCGGCTGCCGGCAGGCCTGGAAGGCGCGGTTGAACTCGTTGGCGTCGAAGTCGTAGCCGCCCACCATCGCCGCAAGGTACTGCCGGTGCGGGTCGATGCTCACGATCGCCGCCTGCGGCTCGGGTTCCTGCTCCAGGCGCACCAGCTGAACGCCTTCTGGCACTTCTTTGGCGAGCGAATCGCTCCAGGCTTCGTGATCGTCGGTGAGGCCCTTGAGGTCTTTGACCGCGCGCACGATCAACACGTCGCCCACCTTGAGGGGCTTGACGTTGTTGATGAGCACGCTGGGGTAATAGCGCTCGCCGTTCACCTCGCGGGCCCAGCGCATGCCCAGCGCGGGCAGCTTCGCGATCACTTTGCCCACCGTGATGTCGGCGCTCAGGGTGTCCTTCGCGAT
>JAYVNA010000181.1:0-2008 GCA_043758715.1 Archangium sp. | reverse complement strand
TCAGGTTGCTCAAGAACGGCGCCACCGAGCCTTACCTCGGCACCGCCACCACCTACGTGGTCACCGGGGCGGTGGCGAACACCACCGACGCGCTGGTTCAAAACGGCGTCGCGCTCGAGTTCACCCGAATGAACGCTGACGGCGGCGTGGTAGGCGCCCCCATCAACCTCACGGGCGTAGCGCCCTACGTCGCGGCGGACTCGATGCTGTTCGACCTCGGCACCGAGTCGATCATCTGAGATCCCGAGGTGGGGCTCTTCCGCGTCTCGCCGGGTGTTGCCCGGCCGGTCCGCCTGCTGAGCGATTGCGGAGGCGTGTCGGTGGGCCTCGAAGGCGCGCTCTGGGTGCTCGAATCGCGCACCACGCCCGGCGCCCGCGAGTTTATTTACAAAGACGGGCAACTGACCCCGCACCTGGTGGCGGACCCCGTGTACGGCCTCGCCCAGGGCGGCTTTCTCCATCGCCCGGTGCGCATCGGAGATCAGGTCTACGCCTATGCCGTGGGCGTTCCGGGTCAGTCGTACCCGGCGACGCTGCGCCTGATGACGTTCGACGACTTCAACTCGCTGGCGGCGGAGGCCGTACCGTGAGCGCTCGCATGTGGTGGGTGTGCTGCCTGCTGGCCGGCTGCGCTCCTTCGGGGAGCGGCGCGGCGATCTTCTCGCTCAAGAACGTGGGCAGTGGACCTGACCTGATGACGCGCCAGGCGTTCGGGCCCGACGCACGCTGGACCTTCATCGTCGACGAGGGAACGGGCCCCAGCGGGCAGACCATCTCCGACGCGTACTTCGAAGGAGAGGTCGACGTGAACGGCGTGCGCTGCGGCCGCTACGTCACGGATCTTCAGGTCGTCTACCTGGAGCAGACCCCAGACGGCCTCTACAACTGGGGCTCGAGCGACGGCGACATCTACCCCACGCCTTTCACGCTGGTCAGCTACCCGCTGCGGCTCGATCGCGAGTGGTACAGCGGCAACGAGAAGTACCCGAAGTGGTACCGCTATCTCGTGTCTGCCGTGGAGCCGATTCAAACGCCGGCCGGGCTCTTCCAGGCGGCGCGCGTCGATCAGCTCAACACCCGCACCCAGGAGCGTGTCAGCCGCTGGTACGTGCAAAACATCGGGCTGGTGCAACGCTTTGGCTACAGCGACCTGAGCAGCGACATCGTCTCGACCACGCTGCTGCGCTTCAACCGCGAAGGGAGTTCGAAATGACGCGCCTGTTCCTGTGGGCCGCGCTCGCGCTGATCCTCGAGGGCTGCCAGTCAGATTGTTCCGTGCAGGAAGCGACGGGATCGCTCTCGAAGTTCGCCATCAACGGCTGCAGCTCATCGGGCTCACGGGAAGACGATCGCGGCCTGGGCCTGCGCCTCGACATGTTGCTGATCGATGATCTCTACGACGAGCTCGACATCCACATTCCCCCGCCGCTGGTGTTGGGCATGCGCGGCTCGGCGACGGTGGTGGGCCGCTCTTCGTATGACATCACGGTGGGGTACGGCTCGGGCGTGGCCGACTACATCGTCACCGGCGTGAGGCGAAAAGAGAACTCCGCCGACGCCATCGTCGACCTCGACGTGTCCTGCCCCAACGTCACCTCGGTCTTCGGAGAAGGCAGCTTTAAGGGCCACGCCTCCGTCATCGTCTTCGACTTCGGGATCTGGTGATGACGATGCGCACCTTCGTTCTGCTGGGCTGCTTCTCGCTGGCAGCGTGCACCCCGGGAGCGACGCCGCAGTCAGTACCTGATTCGCGGCTCGGAACATTGATGTTCGAGGTCAACGCGCGCGATGCGCACCTCGACGCGCCCAGCCCGGTGCGTTTCTATTTCGTCTCCCACGCGTACACGCGCGACGGCACCTTGCATCTGCTGGCCGCCACCCGCACCACCCGCCACTTCGGCGTCGCGGAATGGGAAGAGTCGAAGGTGTTCTACCGGGTGGCCTCGCCCGACGGCGTGGTGCGCGAGGTCACCGCGCCCGATCTCTCGTTTCCCACCATCGGCGCTGC
>JAYVNA010000180.1:0-18739 GCA_043758715.1 Archangium sp. | reverse complement strand
GAGGTGTCGATGATCGCCACGCACTTGCCGCCCTCGAAATGAGTGCCGCCGGGACAGACGACCTTCGGCGCCAGATTCGCGACACAGCCCTTGTTGGTCACGAAGTGCATGCCGGCCGGGCAGTCGATCTTCACTTCGGGTTCGGCGAGCGTGGTTGCGCTGAGCAGGCTGGCGGCGATGGCGGCGAGTCGCTTCATCATGGGCCGGGCCTTACTGAAGGTCTGGCGTCACGTCACCCGGGCGAGCCTCGATGGCAGTTGGCGGGCGAGCAGATCCACCAGGGCGCGGGCGCGCGGGGGTGACTTGCGGCCCGCGGGGAGCAGCGCCCAGATCTCCAGCGCCGAGAGCTTGTACCCGGGCAACACGCGCTCGAGCAGGCCGGCGTCGAGGTCGGCCTTCACCATGAAGCTGGGCATGGTGGCGATGCCTGCGCCGTCGCGCACCAGCTGCTGCATCACCATGCCGTCGTCGACGAAGTAGGGCGGGCTCACCGGCACCACCGTCACCGCCGGGCCGCGAGGTGGGCTGAAGCGCCACTCGGCCTCGGCGGGCGTGGGCAGGTAGCGCAGGCACTGGTGGCGCGTCAGCTCCGCCGGCGAGGCGGGCCTGCCGTGCTTCTGCAGATACCCGGGCGAGGCGACCGCGACGATGACGTCGGTGGCGAGCTTCCTTCCCACCACGCCGTCAGGGAGCTGCCGGGCCACCCGCACCACGACGTCGTCTTCCGCCGCGAGGAGATCGATGGGCCTGTTCTCCACCGTCAGCTCGATGGGGCCCGGCGACTGGCGAATGAACTCAGGGAAGAGCGAGGTGAGCGCGGCGCTGGCGAGCGCCAGGGGTGCGCTCACGCGCAGCGGCGTGCATTTGGGCGGCCCGAGCAGCTGCAACCCCCGGGAATCGTCGAGCAGCCGGCTGGCGGCCTCGTACAGCTCCAGCCCCTTCGCGGTGGGCGCGACTCTTCGGGTGGTGCGCCGGAAGAGCTCGACGCCCAGCTTCGCTTCGAGCCGGGCAATGCGCTGGCTGACGGCGGAGCGGGTGAGCCCGGTCTCCTTCGCCGCGGCCGAAAACGACTCCGAACGGAGCACCAACGCGAAGAGTCCATAGAGGGGGAGGAGATCGAGGTCCATGGTGGCCATGACGCCATTGTCCACCAATGTGAACAGTGTGTTCCAGTCCGCGACCTACCGGTGGGTGGATGGCAGCACTATTCAGACGGGGTCGCCGGATTCCCCGGCACGTCGTTCAAAGGACATTGTTCATGGATACCGCTACTCAGTCTGCTGCCACCGCCGTCGTTCCCGTCGTCTCGCCGGTCACGAAGTGGGCCATCGACACCACGCACTCGGAAGTCGGGTTCCGGGTTCGTCACATGATGGTCTCGTGGACCCGCGGCAAGTTCGACAAGTTCGAAGGGATGCTCGAGCTCGACAGCCAGGACATTTCGAAGTCGAAGGTCGACGTGAAGATCGACACCGGGTCGATCAACACCAACGCGGGCGATCGTGATGCCCACCTCAAGAGCCCTGACTTCTTCGATGCCGCCAATTTCCCGTTCATGCACTTCGTCTCGCAGAAGGTCGAGCAGGGCAAAGACGGGGGCCTGCACGTGCTCGGTCAGCTCGAGATTCGCGGCGTGAAGAAGGCCGTGGCGCTCGAGGTCGACGCGCTCACCCCCGCCGGCAAGGACCCGTGGGGCGGTATTCGCCGCGGCACCCGCGCGGTCGCGAAGCTCAGCCGGAAAGACTTCGGGCTCAACTGGAACGCGGCGCTCGAGCTGGGCGGCGTGCTGGTCGGTGACGAGGTGGAGATTCACCTCGAGATCGAGCTCGTTCAGAAGTGATACGGGGCGGGCATGACGTTGCCCGAGCTGCTCGCAGCCCATCAGCCTTCAGATGAGAAAGAGACCGCGGACCTGCGCGAGATGCGTGGGTTCGCCGTTTCGCTTGCGGCGCCGTTCTCACGCGAGCAATCGCCCGCGCACTTCACGGGGAGCGCGGTGGTGGTGACGCCCGATGGCGCGCGGGTGTGCCTGGTGCTGCATGCGAAGTTGAAGCGCTGGCTGCAGCCGGGCGGGCATGCCGACGGGGTCGATGGCGGCGACATGGAAGCGACTGCCCTGCGCGAAGCGCGCGAGGAGACCGGGTGCGAGGTGGAGCTGCATCCCCGGGCGCGGCGGCCGCTCGATGTCGACGTGCACGTGATTCCTGCGCGGAAGACCGAGCCGGAACATCGGCATCTCGACGTGCGGTACCTGGTGGTGGCGAAGAACCCCGAGGCGCTCGCGCATGATCCGAACGAATCGCACGGTGCCCAGTGGCTGAGCTGGGACGAGGCGATCGCGCGGGCTGATGAGGCGCCGCTGGTGCGGATGTTGAGGAAGGCACGCACCCTCGTCGCTCCAGCACCGGGCGGGTCGTGAAGCCTGGGCCGTAATATCCTCACCCCGACCCTCTCCCCCGCGGGGGAGAGGGAGTCAGCTTTCGAGCATGCAGCCGGTGGTCGGCCCTTCACCCTCTGCGAGTTTGCGAAGAACGACCATCGTCGACGGAAACTGCTCCTGCAGCGCGTGCCTCGCTTCCATCGACGCCTTCGCACCCGGCCACGCACGCCAGGCGAGGCTGATCATCCCGATGACTCCGGCGGCGCCGAGCAACCACGGCCAGGCGGCGGACCACGCGCTCCAGCCGAGGCTGAGCACCGCCACCAACGAGGCCATCGCGCCGATGCCGGTCAGCACCACGAGGCAGCCGCCCATCACGCCCAGCACGTCGTTCGCCCGCGAACCGGAAGGGCTCACCTTCCTTGCCGCGCGGTCAGCCATCGCCTCGACCAGCTCGCCCCATTCCATCTCGCGCAACGTGAGCTCGTAGCGGCCCGGCGGGAGCGCGAGCGGCGGCCCGAGCTTCTTCACCAGGTTTTCCAGCCCCGCGAAGTGCACGCGGCCGCCCGGCACCTCGAGCAAACCCGTGACCGCCTCGCCCGCGCGCTTCGACATCGATCGCGGAATCGGTTCCTGCTCGACGAACACCCGGAAGAACGCGTCGCCGTTGCCGAACATGCGCGCGGCGAGCCGGCCTGCTTTCACTTCTTCCGCGATCGCATCGAACCAGTGCGTTTCTTTCTTCTGCAGCATCGCCTCGACCGCCGTGGGGTCGAAGATCACCTGCACGCCCGCGGCGGTGGAGCACTTGAAGTCGGCAGGCACGGGTTTACAGGCTCCAATCGAGCGGAGCGTCGAGCAGTGAATTGACCTTCGTGAACAACTTCTCCCTCGCTACCGTGTCGACGAACGCGCGCCCGTTGAGCGGTGAAGGGTGCGGCGCGGCGACGATCGGGTGATGGGTGCCCAGCGCCTCGACCAGCTTGAGCGCGGGCTTGCCGAAGCACAGGAACACCACCTTGTTCGGCGACTTCGCCACGTGCGCGAGCACCGCGGTGGTGAACGACTCCCAGCCCTTCTTCTGATGAGACTGCGGCGTCTTCTCGCGCACCGTCAGCACTGCGTTGAGCAACAGCACGCCGCGATGCGCCCACGCGGTGAGATCGCCGTGGGAGGGAATCGGCAGTCCGAGATCCGCCTGCAGGCCGAGGAACACGTTCTTGAGCGACGCGGGCACCTTCACGTCTTTCGTCACCGAAAACGCGAGCCCGTTCGCGTTGCCGGCGGTCGGGTAGGGGTCCTGGCCCAGCAGCACCACCTTCACCGCGTCAGGCGACGTGAGCTCGAGGGCCGAGAACACCTGCGCGCGCGGAGGAAACACCACCGCATCCTTCCACTCGGCGGTGAGAAACCCATCGAGCGCTTGGAAGGTGCTGGTGGCGGTCGCTTCATTCAATGCAGTCCGCCAGGCGGCGGGGACCAGCTCGGCAAGGCTCATGATCGGCGGCACCGTAAACCACCGCGGGTGGGATGGAGCACGCCCGCGCCACCTGCAAACGACAGGTTGCTTCTCCTCGATGCGCAAACCCCGTCGATCCAACCGGTTGGAGCTGGCCTGCCCGGTGCTTTGGAGCTGGGCATGACCCGACGATTCGCCCAGCAGACGACCCCGCGCTCCTCCGTTGTCACTCTCGATTCCCGGCTCACCACTGAGCGCCTGCCACTCGAGCTCGCCCTGTCGCTGGCCAACGAAGTAGTGGGAGCCGTGGCCGCTGCGCACCAGCAGCGTCGCAGCTTCGGCCGGCTTTCTCCTGCCGACTTCGTGGTGCAGTCCGACGGGTCGCTGGCGATCACTGCGCCCACGCTCGACGGCGCTGACCCGGTCACCGACACCTTCGCGGTGGGCGCGGTGCTCTACCAGCTGTTCACCGGCTTCACGCCCAACCAGGCGCGCGCCCGGCTGGCGGTCTCTCCGCTGCACGACGCGCCCGCGGCCTCGCGCATCAACCCGGCGATCGACGACACCCTCGAAGGCGTGCTCTCGATGATGCTCGATCGAAACCCGGCGAAGCGGCCGCACTCGCTGCGCGTGGTGGAAGCGCTGTTGGTCGACGTCTGCGAGGCGATGGAGCTCGAGTCTTCGCGCGGCTCCATCATCGCGTGGGCCTCGGCGGCGCCGAAGCTCACCGCCGTGCCGCCGCCGCCTCCGAAGCAGCATGTGCCCAGCTACGTGGTGGTGTTGGCCGATGAGGATGTCGTCGCGCTCGATGATGAAGAGCCCGCCGCCAACGACGATGAAGAAGAGACCTCAGACGGGCCGCTGCGCTTCGACGCCTGGGCCCTGGCCGCCTGCGCGTTCTGCGTGGTGGCTTTCACGATGGCCACGCAGCTCTGAAAGGTTCCCATGCGCGCGCTCCTGCTCTGTGTGTCGGGTCTGCTGATCTCTGCCTGCGGCCAGGCGCCGCGCTGCACCACTTCCGCTTCCTGCGGCACCGGCAACGTGTGCGCGGCCTCGGGCATCTGCCTCAAGGCTTGTCAGAGCGTGGCGCAGTGCGGAAGTGGCCAGACCTGCAACCCTCACGGACTGTGCGTCAGCCCCACCACGGGCTGCGCGGTCTCGGCTGATTGCGCTGCCGGGCAGATCTGCGCTCCGGGCGGCGTGTGCATGACGAACGGCACCGGGCCCGTCGACGCGGGACCGCCCTCGTGCGGCGGACAGAAGTTCGAGGCGACGGCGACCGCGGCCAACGTGCTCATCGTGCTCGACCATTCCTGCTCGATGCAGGAGGTGATCGCCAACAGCCAATCGAAGTGGGACACCGCGACCCAGGCCGTGCGCAACGTCACCGCGCAGAACGCGAACAACGACAAGCTTCACTTCGGGCTGCAGATCTTTTCGCTCAACCCCAACGCCTGCGACCCCGGCCACATCGACGTGCCGTTGGCGGGCTCCAACGCGGCCGCCATTTCGAGCGCGCTTCCTCCGGCTGCTGAAGGCAACGCGACGCCGATCGGTGGGGCGCTGCACGTGGCCGCCACCTCGGGGCAGCTCACCGACGTGACCCGCGCAAACTACGTGCTGCTGATCACCGACGGCATGGAGAACTGCAACGGCGCGCCGGTGGCAGAGGTCGAGGGGCTCTTCGGTCGCGGCGTGCGGACCTACGCGGTGGGCTTCGGCAGCGACGTGGACGAGACGCGCCTCTCGCAGATGGCGATCAAAGGCGGCACTGCGCGCGCCACCACGCCGCGCTACTTCCAGGCCGACAACACTGCCGAGCTGCAAGGCGCGCTCAACGCCATCACCTCGGGCGCGGCGAGCTGTGACTTCACGCTCACCTCGACACCTCCGAATCCCTCGAAGCTCTACGTCGCGGTCGACGGCCAGTTCTTCCCGCACGATCCCGCGCGCGTCGCGGGGTGGGACTACCAACCTGCCGGCAATCGCGTGACCCTCTACGGCCCTGCGTGCGACATCGTCAGCCAGCGCCCGGGCGCCCGGGTGACCATCGTCTACGGCTGCCCCGACGACACCATCACCGAGATCGGCCCCGGCGGCCGCCTCGACGCGGGCATCGTCGGCGGCAGCGATGGCGGGTTCGGCTGGCCGGCTGACGGCGGCGTTCCCGAAATCAACTGAGCCGAATGGAAAGCGCGACGTAACGATCGTTGACCTCCATCCCCCTGCACTCAGGCCGGTTTCCGGAAGCAACTCCGAAAAACCAGCGGGTGAGAATGAGTGCACAAAGGGATTCCGGAGGCACACATGACGGCCATCACTGCAGCACGCTCCACTCAGGTTCGTTCTCTCAGCTCCACGCCGACGTTGCGCCAGGGCTCACGAGGCCCCGCGGTCACCTCGCTGCAGCAGAAGCTGCGCGCGAAGGGCTACGCCGTCTCGACCGACGGCGACTTCGGGCCGAAGACGGCCGCCGCGGTTCGCGCCTTTCAACATTCGCATGGCCTCAACGCCGACGGCGTCGTGGGTCCCAACACCTGGGCCAAGCTCAACGCCGCTGCCGCCCCCGCGCCTTCGAGCGGTGGGCAGCCGACGCTGAAGCAGGGCGCTCGCGGAGCCGCGGTGGTGCAGCTGCAGAACAAGCTGCGCGCGCATGGCTACAACGTCTCGGCCGATGGCGACTTCGGTCCTCGCACCGCTGATGCCGTGCGCTCGTTTCAGCGCGTCAATCACCTCGGCGTCGACGGCGTGGTCGGGCCCTCCACCTGGGCGAAGTTGAATGGCGGCGGCTCGGTCAGTCAGCCGCCTCCGGCCACCGGGGGCGCGCGCGTCACCGGCTACGTCAACGGACAGCCGCGCAGCATCACGGTCTCGAGCGTGGGCAACGGCAAGTACATGCGTACCGACGCCGCCAACTCGTTCAACCGGATGAAGGCTGACGCCGCACGCGCGGGCATCAACCTCTCGGTGGTCTCGGGCTTCCGCACGATGGACCAGCAGCGCTACCTCTACGATCAGTACCTGCACCACGGCGGCAACCTCGCCGCGCGCCCCGGGTATTCGAACCACCAGGGCGGCCTCTCGGCCGACATCAACATGCCCGGCGGTTACGGCGGCTCGACCTATCGCTGGCTCGCGAGCCACGGCCGCGCGTACGGCTTCGTGAACGACGTGCGCGGCGAGCCCTGGCACTTCACCTACCAGGGGTGAGTCGCTGCCGAGGTGAAAGGCGAAACAGCCTTGGGGGCCAGGGGGTTCCGGGTTTGCTTCGGCGCTCGATACGAAGAGGCCCTCACCTCGCAGCAAGACGCTCACGTGACGAAGTGTCGACTCAAGTGACCACAGTGCGTCCCGACCTGCGCCGTGGTCGATTGAGTCGCCTGAACGTCAATTGGATCGAAGCCAGGCTCACTGAGTCACGAAAAGCTCGAGCCAAGAGCCCGCTTGGGACGCCTCCGGACGAAGCCCGTTTCGGACCGCCTTCCGCTGAGAGCCATTGCGCACCTCACGCGGGCAGGCTCAACCGGAACACCGTCGCGCCGGGCTTCGACTCGAGCGTGAGCGTGCCGTGGTGCGCCTCGACCAGCTTGCGCGCGAGCGGCAGACCCAGGCCAGTGCCCTTTTCCCGGGTGGTGAAGAACGGCTCGAAGATGCGCGCCTGCAGCTCGGTGTCGATGCCGGGCCCCTCGTCGCGCACTTCCACCACGTACGTCCCGCCGGTCTTCTTCCCCCGCAGGGAAACCTTTTGACCTGCGACCGAGATCTGCACCGCGTTCTTCACCAGGTTCACCAGCGCGCTGGTGAGCAGGCTGACATCGCCCTGAATGACCGCGGGCTCGGCGTCGACCTCGAGCGTCACGGACTTTCCAATCGCCTCTCCGCTCAGATGCGAAGACGCGGCGTCGAGCAGCGCCCTGGCGTCGACGGGCGCGGTCTGCAGCTTCTGCTCCTTCGCGAAGGACAGGAAGTCCTCGACGATGCGCTTGAGGTACTGCAGCTCGCGGCGAATCTTCGTGAGGTGGCTGCGCGCTTCCGCGACGTCGGGCGTGGCGCCGGCGAGCTCTTCATCGAGCAGGCCTGAGAACAGCTCGATGCCCCCGAGCGGGTTCTTCACCTCGTGCGCGACGCCGCCGAGCATCAGCTTGAGCTGGCGATCGCGGCTCTCGATCGCTTCACGCATCGATTCCAACTCGTGCGCGAGCATGCCGATTTCCGGCGTCTTCTCCCGCGCGACCGGGGTGGAGAGATCGCCGCCGCCAATGCGCAGCGCTGCGTTGACGAGCCGCTCCAAAGGCCTCGCCACCCCGCGCGCCGAGAGCACCGCGGTCACCGCGAGCAGCAGCAACGTCAAGGCGGCCAGCCCCACGAAGGCATTGCGCAGCCTCGTGAGCGGGCCGAAGAACACCGCGCTGCCTTCGACGGCGATCACCCCGACCACCTTTCCGTCGGACAGCAGCGGCGCGTAGCCGGTCTTGTAGAGCAGCCCGTCGGTGCCCTCGAAGAGCACCTGGCTCGAGGCGTTTTCGCCAGCGAGCACGCGCTGAATCTCGAGCCCGTCCCGCAGCAGCTCGGTCGCCTCGGTCATGGGGGCGAGGGTGCCTCCCACGTCGAGGCGCGCCCGGCGTTCGGAGTCCGTCACCAGAATGCGTCGCACCCCGGTGCGCTGCTTGAGCTCGCCGAGCTGCGCGGTGAGCGAGCGCCAGGTGCGGCTGCCTTCACCTTGTGCGTCTTGCGCTTCCACCGACAACACCCGCTCGCCCTTGAGCTGCCCCGAGACGCTGGCCGCGATGCCCGACAGAGACCGGCCCAGCTCTTCCTCGAGCACGTTGCGGCTGGCGCGATAGAGGCCGAAGCCGCCCAGCGAGAGCACCAACAGCGTGGGAATGAGAAATGCCAGCAGCAGCCGGCCGCGCAGTCCCATGGTGGGTCAGTTCTTGGTGCCGCTGCGCTGAGCGCAGATCTCCGCGATCAGCGCCATCGAGTCTTCATCGAAGTTCATGAACTCGATGCCCATGCCCGGGGGCCGCTTGGGATCTCCGGGCGGGTTGACGCGCACCACCCGGCCCATGCCTTCGATGAGCTTGCTGCCGTCCTTGAGGGCGAACTGCAGGTAGATGACTTCGCCTTCCTGCCGGGGTTCGTCGGTGTTCACGAAGATGCCGCCGGGCGAGATGTTCACCGAGTACTCAGCGAGGAACTCGTCGAAGGTGTCGAACCGGAACTGGACCAGCACGTTGAGCGGCGTTCTCGGGTGCCGTCTCTTGTCTGCGCCTGGGCCGTCGGAATCACTCATGACCGCGCGGAGGATAGGCGCGGTGGCGCCGGGGCACTAGCAAAGCACCGTGGTAGCTTTTGATTCATGGCGGGGAATGGCGACCTCATGCGCTCGTTGCGGGCTGGCGGCGGCGCCGGAGTGGCCGCCGTGCAGGAGCTGCTGCGCCGGGCGAAGACAGGCACCGTCAGCACCGCCGAGCTCAAAGAAGTGCAGAAGGTCATCACCTCGCCCGAGCTGCGTGACGCCTTCCGAGACGTCGCGCGCGATGTCAGCTCGCTCATCTCTTCCGGGGCTGAGCCCGTCTTTCGCGACGTCAGCTCGCTGACCCCCGACACCGAGCGGCTCACTGACGCGCGCACGATGCCCGAACGCTTCCTGGCTGATCTGAAGCTGGTGGAGCAGGAGCTGCTCAACCACCCGGGCATGACCAGGGAACAGAAAGCCGCGCGGGTGTTCTCGTTCTTCGAGGCCTACGCCACCCGCTTCACAGAGCTCGCGCACGGCAGCGCGCAGGCCGCGAAGGGCACTCCGGTCGAAGAAAGTGGCGCGTTCATCACCTCGCCCACCGGGCTCCAACTCGCGCCCGCTTTGACCGAGCCTGAGCTGCAGAAGGCGCTCACGCAGTTCGACAAGGCGCTCAAACGGGCCGGCTTCGAGGCGCTGCAGACCGACGACGGCCGCACCGGCATGGAAGCCGCGCGCCAGTTGCTCGAAGCCCGGACGAAAGAAGAGAGGGCGCGGGTTCGGCCGCAGCACCTCGAAGCGCCCGCGTGGAAGGACAACCCGGCCCCCGAGCGCACGCTCAAGGGCGAGGTGGAGAAGGAACGTCGCGCCATCGCCATCGACGGCAAGCCGCAGGTTCAGCCGCAGCTGCGCGTGCCCGGCCCGAAGGTGGAAGAAGAAGGGGCGAAGAAGAGCGAGCGCAGCGCCGGAGCGGGCACTGACAAGGTGCTCGGTGCGCGCATGTTGTGGAACGTGATGCACCTGTTGCGCGGTGACGACCTCGACGAGGTGGCCCGCAGGGACGCGCTCAACCAGCTCGCGCTGGCGGCCGCCCTGCTCCTCATCTTCAGCGGCATTCTCGTGGGCATTCTGGTGTGGATGTAGGCAACGGGAAGCGTCGCCCCTGCACGCGGGTTGGATGAGGGCTACACTTCTTCAAGGCCGCAGCTGGAGGTTTCCCGTGCGTCGGATCAGCGTTACCCAATCCCGTCCGGATTACATGGTGGTGCACATCGGGCGTGATCGCGCGCGGCTGGTGATCTGGGGGACGACCCTGCTCGCCCTCGTCGGAATGCTGGCGGCGGTCGATCTGTCGAACGCGGGCGGCCAGTTCACGCTCATCGCCGACATGGTGATCTTCCCCATTCTCGCGGTGGCCCTGGTGCGCCTCGCGAAGAAGAAGGATCGCACGTTGGTTCGCGCCACCAGCCGGCTGCTGCTCGATGGTGAGCCGCTCGAGATGGCCCGGGTCGAGCTTCGCGTGCTCAAGATGCCCATCACCCGGGTGCCGACCGGCTACGCGCTTTCGTTGTGGGTGATGACGGCGTCGGGCCCGGAAGACGTTCCCATCGGCCGCTTCTCCACGCTCATCGATGCGTCGACTCTGTCCGGTCAGCTCGAAGACTTCGTTCAGCGCGCCAACGTCAAACAGCACCGTCACGCCTGAAACTCTTCGCGTAGAGTCTGCGCCCCCATGGCGCGTGACGAAGCGGTGCGAGACCTGGTCGATCGGCTGGAGCTGCCTTTCAATTCACTGGGCATCGACCCCTACGGCGTCTCGAAGAAACACCTGACGGTCTTCTTCAACGTCCTGGGCTTCATGTACCGGCGGTATTTCCGGGTGAAGGCGGTGGGCATCGAGAACGTGCCGGCACGAGGCCGGGCGATGCTGGTGGGCAATCACTCCGGTGGCTACGCGCTCGACGGCGCGATGGTGCTCACGTCGATGCTGCTCGAGATGAACCCCCCGCGGCTGGCGCACAGCATGGCGGAGAAGTTCATCAACATGCTCCCGGTGGGGAGCTTGTGGAGTTCGCGCTGCGGCCAGCTCACCGGTTTGCCTGAACACGCCGAGCGCCTGCTGATGGACGATCGCCTGCTGATGGTCTTCCCCGAGGGCGCGCGTGGAACCGCGAAGCTCTTCAAGGAGCGCTATTCGCTGGTCGACTTCGGCACCGGCTTCGTGCGCCTCGCGTTGAAGACCAAATCGCCCATCGTGCCGCTGGGGTTCGTCGGGGGTGGTGACGCGGTGCCCACGATTCACAACTCCTCCACGTTGGGGAAGTTGATGGGGGTGCCGTACGTGCCGATTACGCCGTACGGACTGGCGGCCCCGCTGCCGGCGCGCCTGGTGGTCCACTACGGAAAGCCGCTCGTGTTCGAGGGCAGTGGCGACGAAGAAGACTCGGTGATCGTCGGCTACGTCGACCAGGTGAAGGCCCGCATCGCCGAGCTGATCGAAGCAGCCCGGGACGATCGCAAGAGGAGCGGGTCATGAAGGTGCTCATCGTCGGCGTCGGCGGAGCGCTCGCCCGGCTGGTCGCGCTCAAGCTGCGCGAGCAGGGGCACTCGATCATCGGGCTCGATCGCCGCCCCTGGTGGGACGCGCCGCGCGACATCCAGGTGCACGAGGTCGACATTCGCAAGCGCGCTGCCGAAGACATCTTCCGGCGCGAGCGCCCGGAGTGCGTGGTGCACATGGCCACCGTGAACGCGCTCTCCGCTTCAGGTGAAGAGCGGGCGCGCATCAACATCGCCGGCACCCGCGCGGTGTTCGATCACTCGGTCGCTCACGGGGTCAAGCACGTGATCGTGGTGGGCCGGCACACGTACTACGGCGCCTCGTCCGACTCTCCGCTGTACCACACGGAAAACGAGCCCCCGAACGGCATCGGGAACTTCCCGGAGCTGGCTGACCTGGTGGCCGCCGATCTCTACGCGGCCAACATGCTCTGGCGCGAACCGAAGATCACCACGACGCTCTTGCGGCTGGTCTACACGCTGGGTCCCTCGAAGACCGGCACGCTCTCGAGCTTCCTGCGCGGCAAGCGGGTGCCGATGGTGTTCGGGTTCGATCCGCTCTTTCAGTTTCTCGAAGACGACGACGCGGCGCGCGGCATCACGCTGGCGGTGGAAAAGCAGCCGCGGGGCATCTTCAACGTGGCGGGGCCCGCCCCCATCCCGCTGGGGA
This sequence comes from Archangium sp., assembly GCA_043758715.1. GTDB lineage: Bacteria > Myxococcota > Myxococcia > Myxococcales > Myxococcaceae > Archangium_A. The sequence goes on along the minus strand of JAYVNA010000180.1, from coordinate 6,432 downwards.
CGATCGCCCGCGAGACGGGGCGCACCGTGGTGCCAGTGCCTGAGGCGATCCTGGTGCAGATGCTGGGACGTTTCGGTTTCCCGAACCTGCCCAAGGGCGCGCTCGAGCACATCAAGTACCCCATCGTGGTGGACGGCACCGCCTACAAGGTGGCCACGGGCTTCACGCACACCACCGATGAGGTCGAGGCGCTGCGGCGCTATCGGCGCATCAGCCCGGTGTGAGCGTGCGCAAGCCGCTGCCCCGCTGCTTTGATCGAGTGCCGCTCGGCGATGCTCGGGAGCGCGAATGAAGACCCGCGTCAAGCCAGGCCTCGCCGCGCTCCTCGCACCGAGATCGGTCGACGACTTCTTCGCGCAGGCCTGGCCCGGCCAGCCGTTCGTCGTGCATGGACCTTTGAAGCGGCTTCATGGCCTGGCCGACGTGAAGGAGCTCGCGAGCGTCGAGGCGCTGGCGAGGGTGCCGTGCCGCGCGCTGATGGCCCAGGGCCAGCACCTCGACACCAACCACTTCGGGAACATCGCGGTGCCGCCCGAGGTCGCGCCTTCGCTGCTGGAGGCCGGGGTGACGCTGTACTTCAACGAGCCCCAGTTCCGTTCGGGCTCGTTCTGGCGCTGGGTGCGAACGATCGAAAAAGATCTGGGCGCGGCAGGCCCGCGCATCAACCCGAGCGTCTTCTTTTCCCGCAAGGGCAAGGGAGCGCGCATGCACTTCGACAGCACCGAGTCCTTCGTGGTGCAGCTCTCAGGGATCAAGGAATGGAGCATCGCCCCGAACACCCAGGTGCCGTTTCCCCCGGTGAATTATCTCGAGGGCGGTGAGGTGCCTGATGAACTCGCGCCCTGGGTCAAGCGGCCGATGAAGGCGCCGAAGCGGGTGCGCAAGGTGGTGCTCAAGCCGGGTTCGGTGATGTACCTCCCGCGGGGCTGGTGGCACTCCACCCGGACGCTGGAAGACTCGGTGCACCTCGATCTGCTCACCGACATTCCCAGCTGGGCTGATCTGTTCCGCTCCGAGATCGAACGAATCTTCGCGGCGGGTGCGCACTGGCAGACCCCGGCGGCTGCACGGGAGCTGGGGCCCTCGATGGTGCGCAGGTTGTTCGAGGAACTCAGCGAGTAAAGGGAGCGGGCGGGCGCTACCGAGCGGCGTTCACCTTCGCGCGGATGATCTTGATGATGTCGTTGTGCTTCTTTCGCACGACGGTCTGGCGCTCACCTTCGAGCAACGTGTCTGAGTCGGTGTAGGCCGAGTCGAGGTTGCGATCGTCTTCGAGATCGTCCTTGTTGCGCAGCGTGAGCTTCACCCGGCCGATGCTCGCGCCCAGCGTGAGCGCCTCTGCTTCTTCAGCCGAGAGGAGCAGCGTCACGTCCATGTACGCTTTCTCGCGCTCGTCCATGGTCGCTTCATCGAGGGCATCGGCCACCTTGCCGGTCGCGAGCACTGGCACCTTCTGCAGCAAGGTGACCGCCCGGCGTTCGACGTTCTTGCGCGAGGCGTACTTGCCCGGGAAGGTCACCAGCACGTCGACCAGATCGCCCGGCTGCACCCAGCGGCCGACGGCCGCGACGGCGTTGGTGGCGATGGTGAACCCGCGGGTTCGCTTCATGACCTTCTTCGAGAGCCGCTGATCTGCCGTTCGCATCGCCACGAACTGCGAGAGAAAGAGGGGGTCACCCATCTGCACGCCGACCGCGAGGCGCTGATCGAGGATGAAGTTCATCATGTCGGCCTTCACCACCCCCGTGCCCTGGAAGGGCTCAGGCACCGAGCGCAGCGCCACGTTTTCGAGGGTGACGACGTCGCCGATGCCCAGCTCTTCGGCCGCGACTACCACCTGGGTCAGCGTCCAGCTCGCGCGCTGCTGGCGGTCCATGGCGTAGAGGCTGGTCGAGTAGATCGCCAGGCCGACGATGCCGAGCAGCAGGGCGACGAAGACCGGGCTGGCGCCTTTGAAGATGGGCGCATCGAGCGCGCCAGGCTGCACCGTCGAGGTGGTGACCGCGACCCGCGTTTCCTGGTGAGTGACCGCCGGGAGATCGGAAACCGCCGCCGACAACGGCAGCATCATCGTGGGCTTCCCGAGCATGTCGGCGTCGGGGTTGGTGATGATCTCCGCCTGCGCCGCGAGCACCAGCGCGGGCACCTTTGCCTGCGTCTCGTCGGGGTCCTCGACCTTCGGCCCTTCCTTCGTGACTTCGACGCGGGGAGGCAGCGGGGCCATGCGGCCGCTCTTGCTGCCATCGGAGGCCGGCGAGACCTTGCCGCTCTTGTTGCTGCTGCTCTTGCCGCTGTTGCTCTTGCCGCTCCGCTCACCCTCGGGTGAAGCCGCGGGTAGGGGCCGGGCGGGAAGGGCGGTCTGCTTGCCGCTCTTCGCCGGGTCGACCCACGGCACCATCGGCAACGAGCCGCGCGCTTCGGCCGGCAGATCAGTCGCGGCAATGGTGCGCACGTTGTCGAACGGGTTGACGTCGAGCTGCGGCTTGCCCGCCGGCATGGGCGTGGTGACCAGGCCGGTCTCGGTGCCTTCGAATTCCGCGAACAGCTTCGGCTTCGAGGGCTGGGGCGCGGTGACCGCCGAGAGCTCCTGAAAGGTGCCGGCCGACATGCCCGCGGGCGGGGGGACCGCGGTGGGGTCGAAGCGCAGCACCGGCAGCTGCATCTCGAGCCGGGCGATCAACGCGGGTGGATCGCCCGTGAGCTGCCAGAGGTACTCGTCGCCCGCGAAGCTCTGGCCCTGTCCGAAGGAACGCGCGGCTTCAGCGGCGGCGCGCTCCAACTCGGCTCTCAGCTCGCCTTCGGGAACACGGAGAACCCCAGCGAGCTCGGGCCCGGGCACGCCTTCGACCATGCGCAGAAAGAAGCGCTCGCGCGCCTGCAACGGAATGCCGCGCAGGCGAGAGAGGCTTTGGCGCGCCTCGAGCAGCGGGGCTGACATCGCGCCCTGCTCTTCGATGGAACCCGGCGTCGATTCTTTGGCGAGGCGGCGGGCGACGTTCATCACGTGCACGCCGGTGGTCTCGTCTTCCACCCCACCGAGCGTGCGCAGCGCCTCGTCGAGAATGCGCGGCACCAGCGTCTCGGTGACGTGATGCGGCGCCGAAGCCAGCGCGATGCCGTGGGCGAAGGGCGTGAAGTATTCGCGCAGGCGCTCGAGCGCCCCCGCGTCACCGCTCCTGGCGGGCTCTACGTCTTCGCGCCACTCCATGGGCGGCAGTCTGTCATGGCGCGGCACCCGTGGGCACGCTGCCCGAAGTGGGCGTCACGAGCGTGCGACGGGTGCGCTTGATCGAGTCGTGGGCACTGTCAAACCCGTGGCGATCGCGTCGTGAAATGGACGAGGCATGCGATCCGAAGGACAAACCGCTCACGCATGGCGGACATCATCGACCTGTCGCTGATCGCTGAATCCCGAAAACACCTCACGAAGCTGCTGGAGGCGCGAGGCATCAATTATTTCCTGTCGAAAGACGCGCGGCGCCCTTTCCAACTCGAGCCCAGCCGGGTCGACCTGGTGGTCAGAGCCGCGGCCAAGACCCGCAAGCTGAACACCGGCCGGGTGCACGTGAGCGCCTACGAGCGGGCTCGCCGCGAAGTGCGCCGTGAGCTGATTCGGCGAGTGGTGGCGGAGATGCTGCAGACCGGCTTCTAAGCGCCCTGGGCCGCGGCGCAGTCGACCAGGGTCGGGTTGAGCACGCGCACCAACTCCGCGGGGGGCATCGAGCAGAGAAGCCCCTTGCCCCCGGCGTTGATGAAGATGCGGGGCAGGGTGGTGATGGTCCGCTCGCAGCACACGTTGAGCGCCTTCTTGGTGCCGAAGGGTGAAGTGCCGCCGACCTGATACCCGGTGTGCCGCTGCGCCACCTCGGGCTTGCAGGGCTGCACTGACTTGACGCCCAGCTGCCGCGCCAGCGCCTTGGCCGAGACCTGCCGATCGCCGTGCATCAAGACGATCAGCGGCGTCTTCGTCTCGTCTTCGAACACCAGCGTCTTGATGACCTCGTGCTCGTCGACGCCGAGTTTCTTAGACGACACCTTGGTGCCCCCGCGCTCCTCGTACTCGTACTCGTAGGGGTGCAGGGTGAAGGCGACTTGCTGCTCGGTGAGGAACTTCGTGGCCGGAGTCTCGGTGCTCATTGTTGACCATGAAGCGTAAATCTCCCGCTTCACTCCTTGGTGACGGTGCGCGTGTACTTCTCGACGCCGTCGCCGTCGTAGAACGAGGCGCTCAGCGTGTTGCCCTGAATGACCACGTACACGAAGCCGAGCTGATCGCTCTGGTAGTGCGCGGGCTGTTTGTGAATCAGGCGCGTACACTTCGCGCCAGCACCCGAGACCACCAGGTTCGTCTGCAGGGTGGAGTCCTTTCGGGTGCAGGTCTGCTCTAGCCATTGCAGGCTGTGGTCGTGCCCGGTGAACACGAAGTCAGCCCGGCCGCAGACGCGATCCTCGTAGAAGCTCTTCACGCCCGCGCCGTTGGCGATCGGCACGAAGGGCAGGCCGTCATATTGTCCCGCGTTCCCGTGCTCGCCATTCGAGAGATACGGGTGGTGCGCGAACACGATCTTCCACTTCGCGGTCGACTCGGGGATCCACTTCTCGAAGTCGGCGCGCGCGTCTTCGTCGACGCTGAACATCGAGCGGTTGGTGTCGGCCGCGAAGAACTCCACGTCGCCGACCTGCCACTTGTAATGCCGCGCCGGCATGCGCCACTTCGGGTTCACGTCGGAATAGGCGATCTGCACGTCGCCCCGGGGAAGATCGGTGCCCGCGCCGTCACCGCCGCAGTCGTGATTTCCCAGCACTGCGTAGAAGGGCGCGTTGACCGTCGAGTACGGGTCGATGAAGGCGGTCTTCCACTGCGGGTCGCCGGTCGAGCTGACCCCGTTCTGGTAAAAGTTATCGCCCAGCAGCACCACGAAGTCGCAGCCGGCCTTCGCGCACACGGTGCCGATGGCGGCGCCCACCTGGTACTGGCCGGGGTTGCCTTTGCCGGTGTCTCCCACCGCCACGAAACGCACCACCGGGCCGCCATCGGGGTCGATGGTGAGCGCGGTGGTGACAGCTGGAGTGCCCGCGTCGGCCAGGGTTGAGGGCGCGGGCTTCGAGCAACTCCAGAGGGCGAGGGCACACACCAACGACGTTCGCAGCATCGGTCCTAGACCTAGCAGGGTCCGAAGGAATGCGCGCCCGCCGCTGATGGGCCAGACTGCCGGGCATGTTTGGCTTCGGAAAGAAGAGACCCGATGACGGGCAGGCGCTGACCCAGCCCATTCCTTCTGGTTGGGAAATCGTCGACCTCGGCCTGCTGGGCGCCGGAGGCATGTCGCGGGTGTACCGGGTGCGCGACGAGAGCCTGGGCCGCGAAGTCGCCTTCAAGGCGCTGCGCCCGGAGTTGCTGAAAGAAGACGCGGCGCTCACCCGCTTCATCGAAGAGGCGCGCATCACCGCGCAGCTCGATCACCCGAACATTCCCGCGGTCTACGCGCTGGCTTCAGACAAGAAGAAGTCCACCTGCTTCACCATGAAGGTGCTCGAGGGCAGCAGCCTCCAGCAGATCCTCGAGCACAACGAGAAAGAGCTCATCGATGGGCTCTTCGCCGCGCTCGACGTGATGGTGCGCGTCTGTGACGCCGTGTCGTTCGCGCACGCGCGCGGGGTGCTGCACCTCGACCTCAAGCCTTCGAACGTAATGGTGGGCGAATTCGGGCAAATCTACGTGGTCGATTGGGGGCTGGCGCAGCGCAAGGCCAACCTCCCCACCAAGGACAAGGACGATGGCTCGTCGTTCGGGACGCCGGCGTACATGGCGCCCGAGCAGGCCCGCGGTCAGAACTACCTGCTCGATGAACGCAGCGACGTCTTCGCGCTCGGGGGCATGCTGTATCGGATTCTCGCGGGGCGGCCCCCGTACGTGGACAAGACCTCCAACGGCACCCGCGCGCTGGCGATGGAGGCGGCGATCTCGCCCCCTGATCAGGTCGCGAAGCGGGGCGCGCAGCAGATGCCCCGGCGCTTGATCGCGATCTGCATGGAGGCGCTCTCGGTCGCTCCGGAAGATCGCTACCAGACGGTGACCGAGTTCAAGCGCGAGCTGGAAGACTTCATTCGTGGCACCGCGCAGCTGCCACGGCTGGTGTTCCAGGCGGGCGACGCGATCGTTCGCGAAGGCGAGGTGGGCGACGCCGCCTACGTGATCCTCGATGGGCACTGCCAGGCGACCCGGGTGGTGGCGGGCAAGACCCAGATGCTGCGCCTGCTGGGGCCCGGCGAAATGTTCGGCGAGACCGCGGTGCTCACGGGGAGCCCGCGCTCGGCGACAGTGACCGCGCTGCTCGACACCACGGTGGCGGTGGTCGACCGGCTCTTCCTGCAAGAAGAGATGGAACGCACCTCGTTCATGGCGCTGGCGATTCGCACCGTGGCCTCGAG
>JAYVNA010000179.1:0-2011 GCA_043758715.1 Archangium sp. | reverse complement strand
CAGCGGGCTCGAGCGCGCTCAACGCGGCGCTCGCCTCTTTCGACAGCGGCTTCATCGCAGCTCCTCTGCTTCGCACTTCACGAGATCTTCGAACTGGTGTCGCGCCGCCCGCAGCCGGGTGTACAGCGTGTTCACGTTGACGCCGGTCGCGGTGGCCACCTCAGGCACCGAGTAGCCCTCGAGGTCGACCAGCAGCAACACCTCACGGCGCTCCGGCTCGAGTCGGGCGAGCAACGCTTCGACCCGGCGCCCGACTTCTTTCGAGACGATCATCGACTCAGGTCCAGGGCTGCCGTGCTGCAGCTCGGGAGACACGGGCTCGGTCGGCCGCTGCTTGCGGCGCAGGTCGCTGGCCACCCGAATCGCGATGCCCAGCAGCCAGGTGCGCTCGCTGGAGCGGCCTTCGAACTCGCTCCACTTCTTCCAGGCCGCGACGAAGACCTCCTGGGTGGCGTCGTCGACGGAGCCGGGGTGCACGCCCAACCGCTGCAGGGTGCGCCACACGGCGCGGAAATGCCCGGCGTAGAGCGCCCCGAAGTCCGCGGGATCAGGCGGCTTCTGCATGTGGAGCACCCGGGCGGTCGCCGTCACACCGCATGAGTGGCGTGCGGCTCCGATTTCCGTTGGGGGAATTTCAGATTTTGACTTCGACCACCGCGGCGGCGCGCAGCTCCTGCACGTACTGCTCGGTGTACTTCTCCAGCTGGCCGCGCAGCATGCGATCGCGCAGCTGATCCTTCACCTCGTCGAAGGGCGGCGCCGAGAGCGTCTTGTGCTCTTCGACCTTGAGTACGTGCCAGCCGAGCTTGGTGCGAATGGGATCGGAGATGCCGCCCACGGGCAGCGTGAACGCCCACCGCTCGAAGTCAGCGGCCATGACGCCGCGTTTGAAGAACCCGAGGTCACCGCCATCGGCCGCGGAAGGGCCCTCGCTCTTCTTTTTGGCCAGCGCGGCGAAGTCGGTGCCGGGCTTCTTCGCTTCTTCCATCAGGGCCTGCGCCTTCAGCCGAGCCTTCTCGATCTGGTCCGCAGTGGCACTGGCCGAGAGGGGCACCACGATGTGGCGGCCATGCACTTCGAATTCGTTCGACTCGTCGTGGGCCCAGCGCGCGTATTCGGCCTTCAGATCTTCATCGGAGATCTTCACCTTGCTGCGAACCTTGAGGTTCACCAGCTTGAGCCGCGCGAGGTGCTTGCGCATGAAGGTCTTGTAGGTGGCCAGGGTGTAGCCTTCCTGCGCCAGCAGCCCTTCGAACTGGTCGGTGGTGATGTTGTTCTGCTTCTTGACGTCGTCCATCCCCATCTCGATCTCGGAGTCGGCGACTTCGATGTTCAGGTCCTTGACCTGCGACTCCATCAGCTTCTCACCGATGAGGAGGTCGACGCCCTTCTTCACCAACTCGGTGCGCAACGCGGCGCGCTTGCCGAGGTCGGTCTCGGCGCGCAGTCGCTGAGCGTCTGGGGCAATTCGGGCCTCCACCTCGGAGAGGGTGATGATGTCGTTGTTCACCACCGCGGCGACACGGTCCACGAGCTCCGCGCGGGACACGAGGGCGGTGAGGGCGAGGGCGCTGATCAACAGTCGGTTCACGAGGGCAGCCATACCATGTGAAGAGCGGTACGTCTGGCGCGTGCACGATTGCGTGCAATGCGGGTCGTGATGACGCAGAACCCGCCCCATTCGCCACTCGTTGCTGCTGGTCCTCCTCCTCGGAGGGACAGGGTGTCTCGACCGCATCATCATCGACGGGACCCTCCAATCGACGCGGCAAGCGGCGCGCACCTTCGACACCCTCAGTGATCTCGAGGTCGCCAAGGAAGGCGCCGGTTCGAGCCTGGTGCAGATCGAAGGCATGTGGACGCTCGCGCCCGACAGCGAAGACGCGCTGTTCCTGCTGACGCAATCGTGGACGGGCTACGCCTCGGCGTTCATCGAAGACTCCTGGGAGCAGGCAGTCGATCGCGAAGACGAAGACGGTGAGGTGCTGCAGGCGCGGCGCGCGAAGTCGGC
>JAYVNA010000178.1:0-6461 GCA_043758715.1 Archangium sp. | reverse complement strand
CCCGATGTCGCACCATGATCCTGTTGCCGCCCGTCCCACAACGATCGCGAAAATCCCCAAGCGTGACGATCCCTTGGCCCGCTATCTGATCGGCATTGGACCTAAACCCGCACAGACCAGCCGCCTGTACGCTGGGGGTTTGGGTCGGCTCACTTCGTCATGTGAGCGTCCTTCTCGCGCGCTGAGTGCCTCTTCGAGTCGAGCGCCGATGCGAATCGTGAAACCCCACGTTCCCTTCGGCTGTTTGAACGGTCACCGAGTGCGCACCAGCGCGTAGAGCGTCTCAGTCCTCAAGAAAAGAAACGCGGTCTCATCACCCAGCGACACCACGTTCCCCTCCTCCAAGGCGACTTCCACCTCACCCACCGCGTTCCCGTTGATCAACGTCCCGTTGGTCGAGCCGAGATCGACGATCCACGCGAGGCGCTTCCAGCCATCCCACCGCACCCGGGCATGCTTCGAGCTGACCGACCCATCGAACAGCTGCACGTCGGCATCTTCACCGCGCCCGAGCACCAGCGCGCCCTCAGGACCCTCGCGGCCCAGCGGCACCACCAGCCCATCATCGAGCCCGAGCATCAACGAGAGCGCGTGCCGCGCGACCTGCGGGCGGCCCTCGGTCTCGATGGTTCGGGAGAGCAGCTTGTGAAGTGAGGCAGGCGTCTCGGCGGCCTTGCGCTGGACGAGCGCGAGCGGGCCGACCTCCTGCAGCATCGCGTCGATCGGAAAGGTCGCGAGACGCTTGAGCGCTTCGATGGAAGTCGTCGTGATCCCCACGGCGCGGACTCTAGCCCTCAGCCGCGCGGCAGGGTCGCCAGATACTTCGCGAGGTCGCCGTTGTCGGTCGCCGCGAGAATCGGATCTTTCGCCCGAGCTTCAGCGCGAGACAGCCACTGAGCCACCAGCGGAGGAATTTCGAGCCGCTCATCGCGGACGAAGCGCATCACCCGTTGGGCCTCGTCGTGCCAGGCGCGCAGCGACAACAAGTCACCGGTGCCCATGCGCATGAGCTCGGTGAGTTGATTGCGCAGCGTGACATAGGGATCGCTCACGGAAAATTGGCCCTCTCCCCGACGCTCTCCCCCGCGGTGAGAGGGAGACAGTTCGCGAGTTCAATCATCCCTTGTTCCCAGCCGCCTCGCGCTGCGCCGGAGCGTCCTTCTTGTCTTCCTTCACCGCGGCGCCCTGCCCTTCGCGCTCGATGGTGATGTGCCCGATGTCTTCGGCCTTCAGTCCGCCATTAGCGAGCAGGGCCTCGACGATGCGCTTGTGCTGTTCCTCGTGTTCCATCGGGAGCGCGTCGGAATCACTGTCCAACTTCACGATCACGTTCTTCTTCTTCGTGTGCGGATCAATCTCGAGACGGAGGATCAAAGTGGCCACGGGTCAGCCCTCGACTTCAGCCGCGGCGACGGCATCTTTTTTCGGCGTCGCGGGAAGAATGTGTGCGAGCGCTTCCTTGTCGAGCACCTTCTTCTCGAGCAAGAGATCGCGCAGCGTCTGAACCAACAGCTTGTTCTCCTCGAGCAACCGCCGGGACCGCGCGCGCTGCTCATCGAGGATCTCGCGAACGGCCTTCTCCATGCTGGCCTTGAGCGCTTCGGACACGGGGTCGTGCTCGCCCTGCTCGACGCGCCGGGCGCCGATGTGATCTCCACCCATGCCGAACTGCTCCACCAGCGCCCGGGCGATGTCGGTGGCGCGATCGATGTCAGCCGCGCTGCCGATGGAAAGATCGTCGAAGAAGAGCAGCTCCGCTTCGCGGCCGCCGTACAGCGTGCAGATCTGATCGAGCAGCTGTCCGCGCGTCACCACGTACCGATGCGCGGGGTCGGAGTAGCTGACGAAGCCCAGGGCGCCCGCCAGATCGCCGCGAATGCTGATGCGATCGATCGGGGGTGAGTGAGGGCAGAACAACGCCGCCACCGCGTGACCCGCTTCGTGCGTGGCCACCACCTTCTCTTCCTTCGGGGTGAGGGTGGGCCGTTCAGCCCAGCTCGAGAGCGCCTTCTCGACGTCCTCGATCTCCAGCGGGCCGACACGCCGTTCACGCAGCCGCGCGCGCGCGAGGGCCCGCGCCAACGCCTGCAAGTGGTCGCCTGAGTACCGGCTGTTCTGCCCCTCGACCAGGTCGGCGGTGCGTTTGACCGCGTAGTCCATCGCGCGGGTGGACAGCTCGAGGCCGAGCTTCTGATCGTAGATCGCGAGGATCGCGCGCCGGTCTTCGGCAGTGGGGTACGGAATGTGGAGATGGAATTCGAAGCGGCCCGGGCGCATCAGCGCGGGGTCGAGTGACTCCACGAAGTTCGTGGTGCCGACCACGAAGACCAGCTCGTCCTTGCGAAAGCCGTCCATCTCGGTGAGCAACTGATTGACCATCGAGTGCTCGACGCCGCTGCCTTGATAGGTGCCACGCGCTGTCGCAAAACTGTCGAGCTCGTCGAACACGATGATCGCGGGCGCGGCCTGCCGGGCGCGGGCGAACACCTGGCGGAGGTTCTCTTCAGATTCGCCCACCCACTTCGACTTGAGCTCAGGCCCCGAGACGATGGTGACCGCCGCGCCCAGGGCGGTGGCCATCGCCTTGGCGAAGAGCGTCTTGCCGGTGCCCGGAGGACCCCAGAAGATCATCCCTCGGGGAATGAGCCCCTCGATGCGCTTCATCGCGTTCTCGTCGTCGCTCGAGTCCTTGAGCGCGAGCACGTCGAGGATCTCCTTGCCCAGGCGCTCCTTGACCTTCTTGTAGCCGCCGATGTCCTTCTCGAGATCGACGTCAGGCAGCGTGAGCTGACCCACCAGGGTCGCCTGCCTCAGCTGGTGATACGCGGGCTTGGGATCGACCGGGTAGTCCTCGCCGGTGAGCGTGCTGAGCAACCGGCGCATGCGCACCGCGTTGACGCCCGAGACGCTCTTGTAGAGCTGGTAGGGCTTGAGCGAACGCTCGGCGGAGAGCTTGCGGCTTTCACGCTGGGTGACGAGCTGACCCAGGCGATCACGCGGCACCCCTAAGAACGACTCGCGCCGAGGGAACAGGTTCTCGATCACCTTGGGCAGCGGGAACGAGGGATCCTTGAACCCCATGAAGCAGAGCTCCGGGTTTTCATACAGGAGCGGGATCACTTCACGCGCCTCGCTCGTCAGCCCGCCGATGGAGGTGGTGAGCAGGTCGAGGTGAGGCAGCACCAGGATGCGATCGGCCACTGCGCCCCGCACCGCTTCACGCAGGTAATAGAGGATGGTCGCCACCAACCCCATGCCCGGCTGCGGAGGAGGCATGTCGTTGATCGGGCGGCCGTCGAGATAGAGGAACTGCCGCGGCGGCGTCTCCTTTTTCAGGCGATCGCGCACGCACTTGTAGAGGTAGGGCGTGAGCTCCTTCTCCGCCTCTACGAGCACGGGCAGGCCCCGGCGCATCGCGTCTGTGATGCGCGCCAGCTCCTGGGGGTACGCAGCTTCGACAGCAGCAAAGGCAGTCAGCTCCGCGGGGAGCTTGTCTTCAGGAATGGAGATCGACATCGATGTCTTAGACGCGAACCTTGATGGTGATGCTGCCGTTGGCCTCTTCGTGAATTTCTTCGACCTGGCCCAACTCGGCCGCGCGTTGCTTGAGCGCGGTGCCGGTGACGCGATTGACCGCGCCATCGAGTTCGTCTTTGAGATCGCGCAGCTTGCCCTCGAGCTGTTCGGTCACCTTGCGGCGCAGGGCCTCTTCTTCGGCCTTCGCTTCGCGCTCGAGTGACTGCTTGGCCGCGTCGCGCAGGTGCCGCTCGCGATCACCGGCCAGGGTGTTGTCGACCACCGCGGTGCGCTCGGTCTCGAGGTTCACGTCGGCGTGGCCTTCAGCCGTCACCGAGACCTCACCAGTCTCGACGTTCACCTCGACCACCACGTCGCCGTCTTTGCGCTGGGCGGTCTTGCCGTCGCGCTTGAAGCCGCGCTGCTCGAGCTCGGCTGCGAGCAGCTCGCCCATGCGCTCCCTCGAGAGAATGGGCAGCAGCTCGAGCGACGAGCACACACCGTCTTCCACCTCGACGTGCCGGGACAGGCTCTCTTTGACGCTGATTCGGTAGGCGCGTGACATGGGGCTAGACGAACACACCTAAGCCCCCAGAGTCATCACCGCAGCAGAATCAGGCGGGCTCGGCCCCTCGAATGATGGGGGCCCTGACTTTGGGTGCTATCAACCCCCGATGAGTGATTCGTTTCGGGTGCTGGACGATGTCGAGGCGGGCCGTGTTTCGACCGATGAAGCCGCGGTCATCCTGGGAATCTCGCCTGGCGACGTGAGCCATCAACTCGAGATGCTGAAGTTCGCGCGCTCGTATTCCCGCACCGAGCGCCGCGCCGCTCGCACCCGCTTCCTCCGCACGACCTTCAGCCTGCTCGCCGTCGTGCTGTTGACCAGCACGGTGTGGTTCGTGCGCGCGGCCCGGGCGGCCGGAACCTGTGCCCAGACCCTGCCGGCGCCGCTCACCACCTTCTGCCCCAACGATCCCGCGCTTGCGACGGACATGAACGCCAACCTGCAGGCGCTCGCGAGCAGCCTCATTCTCAAGACGGGCTCGCTCACCGGCACCACCGTCACCACCCCTTCGGGCGCGACCATCAACGGCCAGCTCAAGGTGAACTCGAGCACCAGCATGCCGATCGACTTCTTCGGCAACACCTACGGCCTGGGCGTGCAGAACTCGACCAGCTACTTCCGCACCGGCGGCGGCTTCGCCTGGTTCAAAGACGGCACTCACGTCGGCGGAAGCCAGAACGATCCCGGCACGGGCGGCACCACCCTGGCCACCCTCGACAGCGGCGGCACCCTGCACCTGAGCGGCGTCGATGCCGTCACCGTCAACGGGCGCCGCCCCGCCTACACCGTGACCAACAGCTGTGCTTCAGGCAGCTGCGCCCTCAGCTGCAGCCCGGGCGTGGTGAAGATGGCCTTTGGGTTTCACGGCTTCGGCGCCCAGACCAACTCCGGTGACTGGGTTTGCCCGGGTGGGTTTCAGTGGCTGGGCAGCTGTATCGGACAGAGCAGCTGCACGGTCACCACCGGCTGCGCGTCCTCGAGCATCTTCGCCGAGTGCTGGTGAGCGATGAGGCTCACCCGCTGACGGTGACCTTGCCGTACGCCTCCCGGCTGGTGAGCGCATCCATCGCGTCGACGAGCTGTTCGAGCGTAAAGCGCTTCTCGTAGACCACCGGCTTGATCTTCCCCGCGGTGAACATCCCGCTCAGCTCGCGATGGGCCGCTTCGATCTTCTCAGGGGCGAAAAGCTTGTACGCGCCCCACTGCAACCCCACGACGGCGGCGGTCTTCAGCAGCAGGCGATTGACCGCGATGGTGGGAATCACGCCGGAGGCGAAGCCGATGACCAGGATGCGCCCTTCGAACGCGACCACCCTGGTCGACTTGTCGAACGTCTCGCCCCCGATGGGGTCGTAGATCACGTCAGCCCCGCGGCCCTCGGTGAGCTTCTTCACTTCGGCCACGAAGTCCTGCGTGCGGGTGTCGATGACCTCGTCTGCGCCGCACGCCTTCGCGATCTCGCATTTTCTCGCACCGCCGGCCGTGGCGATCACCCGGGCCCCGAGCGCGTGGCCGAGCTGGACCGCTGCCGTTCCCACCCCGCCCGCCGCGCCGTGAACGAGCAGAACTTCGCCAGGCTTCAACCCCGCGCGGTTCACCAGCGCGAAGTACGAGGTCTGGTAGGTGACGTGAAAGCCCGCCGCCTGCTCGTCGCTCATGCCCTCGGGCACCTCCATGAGGAACGCGTCGGCTGCGACGATCGCCTCGGCGAAGCAGCCGTGCATCTGGCTGACGAGCACGCGCTGGCCCTTCTTGAACTTGCTGCCGGGGCCTGCTTCTTCGACCACGCCCATCGCCTCCATGCCCGGGGTCGCGGGGAGGTCGGGCTTCATCTGATACTTCCCCTCGACCAGCAACATGTCGGGAAAGTTCAGCGCGAGCGCGCGGGTGCGCACGAGGCACTCCTGCTCAGCGGGCTTCGGGGTGGCGAGTTCACGCAGCTTCAACACTTCACGGGGACTGCCGAAGGCATCGAATTGCCAGGCGCGCATCACCGACAGCTACCACCGAAGTGGATCTCCGTGCGCCGGCCGGGCGCGGTGATTATTCCGTCGGCCGATGCTGACGACGAACCTGGCGGTCCCTTCATGACTGAGATCGCGCTCGCCTTCCCCCCTCGCGTCGATCCCGCCGCTTTTGCCGCGACGCAGTTGCCCACGATGTCCGACGCGGAGCTCGACGCGCTCCCTTTCGGCGTCATCTGCCTCGATCCCGACGGCAAGGTGCTCAGGTACAACCTGGCCGAAGCCCGCCTGGCCCGACTCGATCCCGCGCAGGTGGTGGGAAAGAACTTCTTCCGCCGCGTGGCGCCCTGCACCGCGACGCCGGAGTTCGAGGGCCGCGTTCGAGGCTTCTTCACCGCCACCAAGCCGGTGGA
>JAYVNA010000177.1:0-6466 GCA_043758715.1 Archangium sp. | reverse complement strand
GCGACACCTGCACCCTCGACACCCGGCGCTGCGTGGCGCAGGCCTTCGAGCCGGGCCCGGAGGTCGACATGGCCAAGGGCGGCCCGGCGGTGATCGGTGATCTGTCTCCGCGCGGCCCAGGCGACCTGGTGATGGCGGTGCCGGCGATGGCGCGGGTCGAGGTGCTGCCGTGGAGCATGGCTCAGGGCTTCGTGGGCAACTCCACCTTGAAGCTGTCGTTTCTGCACTTTCCGGTGCGCACCGAGATCATCGACGCCAACGGTGATGGCATCACCGACGTCGCCACCCTCAACGAAGACGGCACGGTCGATCTGATCGTCTACGGCAGCGCGGCGTACACCCAGAGCGCGGCCGATGCGGGCTGCCCCGGAGCGACCTTTCTTCCGAGCAATGGCACCGCGCGCAGCAGCGTGGTGACGGCCGGCTGCGGCGGCTTCGTAGTGGTCAACGCGAGCGGTACGGCGCGCACTGCCACCCCGTCTTCCACTGCCATCGCACGGGGGCCCTTCGGCATCGTATGGGCTGACGCGACGCCCGCAGTGCACCTCGCCGATGCCGGGGTCAGCGCCCTGCCCTCCGCGGTGACGCAGCTGGGCGCGGGCGATCTCGACGGCGACGGCGACGAAGATCTCGCCGCGGTGACTTCGGCGGGCGTCGAGCTGTTCGAGAACACCGGCAGCGGCTTCGCGGCGCGCGCCACCTTCACCAGCACCTCACCCACCGAGCTGCGGGTGCTCGACGCCGATGGTGATGGCCGCGCTGATCTCTTCTGGGCCAGTGGAGAAGATCTCATCGTGCGCCGCAACCGATCGGGCTGGGTGTTCACCGAGGTGCGGGTGGCGGCGGGCGCGGGCGTGCGGAAGTCGACGGCCATCGGCGACGCCGACGGAGATCAGGATCTCGACTTCGCGGTCACCACTGCGACCGGCACGGACAGCACGAAGACCCGGGTGTTCCTGAACCGGGTGCACTGACTCATTTGAGCCTTTGACGCGTTCCCGCTTTTGTTGGTACGAGCGCCGCGGTTTCGCCGACCTAGCTCAGTTGGCAGAGCAACTGATTCGTAATCAGTAGGTCGCCGGTTCAATTCCGGCGGTCGGCTCTCGGCAGGCCCCGGGTTCGAGAGAATCCGGGGCCTTTTTTCTGCCCAGTTTCGGCAGCCCCGCTCACCAAAATTGCCCCAGCATCTGACGCGCCGCGCCGCGCGTTTTCGCTTGGCCGAAAGGGCTCGCTGCGTATGGTGCGCGGGCCTCTTCGCTGACGCTGCCGTCAGCGAAGTCACTCCAAAGGAATGCCATGTCTGAAGAGACTTTCATGAGGGCGCCCGCAGCCGAGAAGCCGCGCAAGACCGTCTACACCGAGGCCATGGAGATCTTTCATCGCGCCGCTGACGCGATGAACCTCGACAGCCGCGTGCGGCTCGAGCTCGAAGAGCCCGACTACGAACACATCTTCCACGTCACCACCAAGCTCAAGGACCGCCTGGTGCCCGTGGTGCCCGAAGAGGCCAAGGCGTTCTCGAGCCTCGACATCACCAAGGTTCGTGACTCGCACGGCCTCGAGCGGCTCTTCGACGGCAAGATCATCTTGAACGGCAAGGCCCTGCTGGGCAGCGACGTTCACATCAAGAACGGCCACCTCCGGCTCGACGACGGCCAGGTCTACAAGCTGCTGCCTGGCGAGACGAAGCGCCTCAAGGCGTACCGGGTGCAGCACAACCAGGCGCGCGGCCCCTACAAAGGCGGCATCCGGTACCACCGTGACGTCTCGCTCGATTTGTTCAAGGCGCTCGCCGCCGAGATGACCTGGAAGACCGCGATCGCCGACGTGCCTTTCGGCGGCGGCAAGGGTGGCATCCAGATCGATCCGCGCCAGTACGGCAAGGAAGAGCTGCAGACCATCTCGCTGCGCTTCATGTACAAATTGAAGCAGCTGGTCGGGCCGAACATCGACATTCCGGCGCCTGACGTGGGCACCAACTCCGAGATCATGGCGTTGTTCCTGCGGCAGTTCTCCGACGGCGAGCGCGAGCGGCACAACCAGCGCGGCGTGATCACCGGCAAGGACGTGCGCATCGGCGGCTCGGAAGGCCGCACCAAGGCCACTGGTCAGGGCGTCGCGTACACCATCGAGGACTACTTTCAGGAGAAGGGCGAGACCCTCAAGGGCAAGACCTTCATCGTGCAGGGCTTCGGCAACGTGGGCAGCTGGGGCGCTCTCATTCTGCAGAACATGGGCGCCAAGCTGGTGGCGGTGAACGACGCCGACGGCACCATCATGAACATGAACGGCATCGATGCCGGCGAGCTGATGAAATACACCAACGAGAACCCGAAGAACCTCAAGCGCTCGGTGCTCGGGTTCCCCGGCGGCCAGGTGATCTCGAAGTCTGACTTCTGGGAAATTCCGGCCGACATCGCGGTGCCCGCGGCGCTCGGTGGCGAGATCACCGGAGAGATCGCCGAGAAGATGAAGGTCAAGCTGATCGCCGAAGGCGCGAACGGCCCCACCACCCCCGACGCCGACCGCGTGCTCGAGCGCCGGAAGATCGACATCATCCCCGACATCATCTGCAACGCCGGCGGTGTGACGGTCTCGTATTACGAATGGATCCAGAACAAGCGCATGGAGGCCTGGACCGAGAAGGACGTCGACGCCAAGCTCGAGTTCGCGCTCAAGAAGAACTACCGGATCATCCGCGACATCGCGCGCAACAACCCCCGCCGCACCGACATGCACGACAGCCGCAACTACACGATCGGCAAGGTGGTCGACACCCGTTGCGCCGCGATGGTGCTCGCGCTCAAGCGCATCGAGGCGCACTACATGCTTGAAGGCTTCTCTCAGTAGCTGGCTGAGCTTCAGACGACGACGGCCCGCCGACTCCACTCAGAGTCGACGGGCCGTTGATCTTTTCAGCCGCGAATCACTGATTGATGAGGGCGTTTGCCTTCCGCCCTCACTTCTTGACGGGCGCGGGCGGAGGCGGCGGGCCCTTGCCGGGAGGCGGGGGCGGCGCGTTGTTCACCGGCGCAGGCGCGGGCGCAGGAACAGGCGCCGCCGTCGGAGCGGGAGCAGCCGCGGGCGCGGAGCCCTGGTTGCCCTTCATGCCGCCCCACCCGGCCTCGGACATCACCTTGTACTTCCAGCCGCCACCGGACCGAACCAGCAGGCTGGCGTTGCGGGCCTTCACCTTCTGCTTGCCCATCGTCATCTCGTAGTCGTCGACGACGCTGGCGAGGGTGTCGGAGAGCACGCCGATGGTGAGCTTGTGCTTGGTGGCGCCGGGGGGCGAGTTCTCCCAGAACGGCTTCATCGAGGCGAGGTACGCCTCGCGGCTGGTCAGCTCGCCCTCAGTGGCGCCGACCAGGGTGTCGGTGAGCATGAACACGGGGTAGTCGACCCGATTGGCCATCGCGTCCCAGTCGCGGCGCGCGAAGATCGCGTTCTCTTCGTTGATGAAGGCCTCGATGTCCTTCTTGGTCTTCGCCTCGTTGCTCGGCTTGCGAGCGGCGGGGCCCATCTTCGACCAGTCCATCGCGGCCGCGGCAGGCGCGGGCGCGGCAGCAGGAGCAGGAGCAGGAGCGGGAGCCGCGGCCGAAGGCGCCGGGGCAGGCGCCGGCGCGGGAGCCGGGGCCGCTTTGGGAGCAGGAGCGGGAGCGCCACCCTTCGGCGGGGGGGGCGGCGGAGGCGCGCCCTGCGCAACGACGGCCAGTGACGTGAACACGACGGCAGCGATGGTGAGGCGTTTGAACATGGGACCCCTCTTGAAATGGGAGACAGCGGGCCCGACATAGCCCACCTCCCCCACCCGAGGGTCAATGCAGAACGCGTTCGCGATCGACGAGCAGAAGAGGTTGGTCCTCGCGGGTCTCGTAGGCGACAATCCGCAAGCCCGCGCCGCGGGTGCCGGACATCTCTTCCCCGTCGCCGTAATTGAGCGCCACCTGGTACCGCACCTCACACAGCGCCGTCATCTCGGTGCCGTCTTCGGAGCAGAACGTCACCTTGATCTTCCCGCCCAGGGGGAGCGAGTCTCGCGTTTCCACGAAAAGACCCTGGGTACTGATGTTTCTGGCGATACCTCTCGTCATGCCGTCTGGAGTGCTCAGGTAGACGGTGAAGACTTTGTCGAAACGCAGATTCTGGCGACGTTCGTTCAATGCAACGCTCCTGTTGGGTGCGGAACTGTCGCGAAGCCTACAGAGTGGGTGCATGTGGGCAACTTTCCCACTCAAGGCTACATCTACTTTCATGAGGGCGTTTGCCTTCCGCCCTCACTTTTCAAGGAAGATCATGAAATCGCTCGCCGTGATGTTGACGCTGATTCCTTTTGCGGCGATCGCCGACGCTGATCAGCGCTTCGCGAAACTCCGCGATCAGGCCGAAGCGATGGGCGCGGTCAGCGCCTTCGTCGAGAAGTACGTGGGCGACTGCGCCTCGAAGATGCTCGGCGGCGGCGAGTGCGAGAAGAACGCTGAAGTCTTCCGCCAGGGCGCCACCGGCAAGAAGTTCTACATGATCATCACCGAGGAGACCTCGGGCGTGCTGCAGATGGGCGAGGTGAAGGTGCGCGACGGAAACTTCGTGCTCAACCTCGTGCCCTTCTTCGCGGCCTCAGGCTCGGCGATCACCCACGGCGCGCCTTCGAAGACCGACGCCGATGGGAACCCGGTGATGCCGTTCATTCGCATCGACAGCCAGATGCCCGAGGGCTGGAACCCCGCGATGATGGCGCGCCAGGTCTCGTCGCAGGCGCTGCGGCTGCAGATCGTCTTCACCCCTCAAGGCGTGTGGAGTCTGCCCAAGAAGGGCGGCGGCACCATGAAGGGCGTCAAGGCGCGCTTCGACGCGGTGTTGGTCACCGTGGGCCGCAGCGGTGATCAGGTCGGCATCTGGTTGGCCAAGTAAGGCTCAGGTGGCCGGGCGCACGGCGAGGTAGCGCAGCGAGCTCCCCCGCCGGATCTTGAGCAGCACCGATTCGCTCGGCTCGCTCTCACCCAGGGCGGCGTCGAAGTCTTTCAAGCTGCCGACCGCTTCCCGGTTCACCTCGACGATCACATCCCCGGTCGCCAGGCCCGCGAGCTCCGAAGGGCCACCGGGGACGAGCGCTTCGATGCGCAGCCCCGGTTCCATGCCCAGCGACGCGGCCGCGTTCGGATCGAGCGGCTTGATCACGATGCCCAGCGCGTCGATGCGCCCGCCCGAGTTCATCGCCCTGAGCGCTTCGACCGAAGGCCGCTCGGCGAGGGTGGCGGTGAACTCGAAGGTGCGCCCGCCCCGAACGATCTCCACCTTCATGGTGGTGCCGGGCTGCAGCAGGGCCACCCGCCGAAGGATCTGCTGGTAGCGCTGCACGGGCTTGCCGCCGATGCGCACCACGCGATCACCCGGGTGCAAACCGGCCTTCTCTGCCGGGCTGCCCTTGAACACGTCGACCACCACCGGCGCGCTGGCGGCGCCCTCCCCCACTTCCTGCACGTTGAGCCCCAGCCAGCCGCGCTCGGGCCGCCCGTTCTCGAGCAGGTTCGGCAGCAGGTCTTTGACGAAGTTGATCGGCACCGCGTAGCCGATGCCCGCGCCGCGGCTGTCGATGGCGGTGGTGACGCCCACCACGTCGCCGTGCATGTCGAAGAGCGGGCCGCCGGAGTTGCCCGGGTTGATCAGCGCGTTGGTCTGAATGAAGTCGTCGAACACGCCCACGCCGATCACCCGCTCGCGCGCGCTGATGAGCCCGTGCGTGACCGAGAGATCGAGGCCGAAGGGGTTGCCGATCGCCACCACCCAGTCGCCGATCTCCAGCTGATCTGAATCGCCCAGGTTCACCGTCGGCAGCTCGCGCGCGTCGGGCAGGCGCAGCAGCGCGAGATCGGTGGCCGGGTCGCGGCCCACCACGATCGCCTCGAAGGTGCGCCCGTCAGCGAGCCGCACCTGGATCTGCTGAGCGCGCTCGACCACGTGGTTGTTCGTCACCACCAGGCCGTCGGGGTTGATCACGAAGCCCGAGCCCAGCGACTGCCGGGTGTCTTCGTTGCGGGTGGCGATATTCACCACCCCGGGGCGCACCGCCTTCACCAGCGGCGCGAGCGAGGTGGGCGGCTGAAAGCCGGGGAGCGCGGGCTTGTTCGCCCCCCGCTCCTTCCACAGCTGACCCGAGGGCCCCGCCGGGGTCACCGGCACCGGTTTGATCAGCCCCTTCTGGGTGGCGATCTTCCCGTGCACCCACTCGTCTACGGTCTGAGCCGAAGCCGACAGAGAAACGAGAACGGCGAGCAGGGTCAGGCGCACGCGACCATCGTAGCCAAAGCTAGGCCGAGGCGGGCTTGACGTACTTGGCGACCTTCACCACGCCCGGTCGAATGACGCGGCCGTTGAGCTGGTAGGCCGCCTTGAGCACGAGCACGATCTTGCCGTCCTCGTCGGGCTCGGTGGTGAGCTCCATGTCGCTGGCTTCGGCGAGGTTGGG
>JAYVNA010000176.1:0-6470 GCA_043758715.1 Archangium sp. | reverse complement strand
TTCCGAAGCTGCCGGCCTTCATCGAGTCGTGGATGAACACGCCCAGCCACCACCGCGTGCACCACGCGCGCAATGATCTGTACCTCGACAAGAACTACGGCGGCTTCCTGATCATCTGGGACAAGTTGTTCGGCTCGTTCGAGCCCGAGAGCGAAGAGGCCTGCTACGGCGTCACCTCGCCCCCGAACACGTGGGATCCCACGTTCATCAACTTCCAGGTGTGGAAGCAGCTGATCATCGACGCGTGGAATGCGCCGAGCTGGTTCGACAAGGCGCGGGTCTGGTTCATGCCGACCGGTTGGCGCCCCGCGGGCGTGCCTGCGCTGCCGCAGGCGGGCTGGCAACGCGATGGCCGCGAGGTGAAGTTCCAGTCGACTCCGTTCAAGGGCAGCAAGCCGTACCTGGTGCTGCAGGTCGCGCTCGGCTTTCCCCTGATGCTGCTGGTCACCCGGCCCGACACCACCCTGATGGCGTTCGATCGCGTGCTGCTGTCGATCGCGCTCTGGGCGGCGGCGACCGCGTGGGGTGGCATTCTCGAGAGCAAGCGCTGGGCAATTCGGCTCGAGGTGGGCCGCCTCACCGCACAGACGTTGCTGCTGTTGAGCTTCGCTGCGCGCGGCTTCATCCCGATGTCCTGGGCGATCGCGGGCGGCGTGCTGGGGGCGCTCAGCTGCGCGTGGGTGCTGACGCTTCGCAGCTCGAACGAAGCGCTGTCGTTGCGCGTGACCTCGAGCTGAAGCGCCTCAGGGGATCTCTTCGGTGCT
This sequence comes from Archangium sp., assembly GCA_043758715.1. Lineage (GTDB taxonomy): Bacteria > Myxococcota > Myxococcia > Myxococcales > Myxococcaceae > Archangium_A. The sequence goes on along the minus strand of JAYVNA010000176.1, from coordinate 5,706 downwards.
GCGCAGGGTGCTCTTCACCGAGAAGCCCTGCTGAATGCGCTGAGGGTCGCCGTCGTGGCTGGGGTAGCGCCAATAGCCGAACTGCTCGCGCAGACACCTGACGAAGGGGCCCTGCTCCTGCTCCGAGCTCAAGGAGTGGAAGTTGTCGACCCGCCCGCTGCTGAGCACGAGCCAGTTCACCAGGTACGAGACCGCCGCCTTGTCTGCGAGCTGGGTGATCTCCGCGGCCAGGCAGTCTTTGATCAAGATGCCGTAGTGCGCGTTCACCGCGACCAGCTTCTCGTGGCCGATGAGCTGCCGATCTTCGAGCCGCTCGTTGGAGAAGTCGTGGAACACGTAGAACCCCACCACCGTCTTCTCGAGCTGGCGGCAGGCGTCGGGGCCGTGGGTCTTGTCGTAGGCGGCGCAGACGAGGTCGACCATCGGCGTGCGCGCCCAGTACCGCCGGTCGATGGGCAGCGTGCTGGCAAAGGCCTCCGCGCCCTGGAGCGCGCTCCGGGCGGCGTCGTCGACGCGCCCTTCCGCGAGCTCGAGCCGGGCCCGGGCATCGAACGCCGCCTTCCGAACCGCACCGTCCCGGCCGTCGATGAAGTCTCCAATCTTCGAGAGGGCCTTCTTCGCCGCCTTCGCCTGCCGAGGGTCGGCGGCCAGCGCCAGCGCGGTGACGAGATCGGCGCGCACGATCATCAGGGTGTCATCGGCCGCCTGGTACAGGGCCCTCGCCGCGCTCAGGCACGGTGGGGCGGGCTTGCCCGGTGATTTCTCCGCGGCTTCGAGGCAGGCATCGGCCGTCTTGAGCTTCTCGGCGTGGGCCTTGTCGCTGGTGGCCATCGCTTCGAGCGCCTGGCGACGGCAGGCCGCGACGTCGGGCGGGCCACACGCCGCCGCCCATTTGGCATCGAGCTCGCGCATTGACTTGCGATCGTCGAGCGCGAGCGCCGCTGCCCGCTGGAGCGCGTTGACCCGCACCCGGTCGACTCCACCGAGCACGAAGGCGCTGAGCTCGAGCAGGGTGAGCTGCTCCCGCGCGCCCGCCGCGTCGCCCGAGTCGAGCGCCTTCTTCGCCGCGGCGAGGTCAGGCTCGAAGGTCGCGCGCAGCTGCGCGTTGGGATCATCCAACGCCGGAGGCGGAGGAACGTTGTTCTCGGGCTCGAAGGTCTTCGTCGCGCGAGGCGGCCCGAATGCGCTCGCGAGGTCGTCGTCGGCCGCACCCTGGGCCTGCGCAAACCCCGCGAGGCCGACCAGGAGCAGGGTGTGGATTCGTGTCACGTCAGGGAGCTATCAGGAAAAAGGGACAGGCCGCGAAAGCAGCCTGTCCCCTTCTTTTCCAGTTCGGTGGAGCGGCTTACTGCAGCGCGCTGCGCAGGAAGATCCACGGCTCGTTGCCGTTCAGCCCGTCATCGACCGTCATGAACAGACGGGTTCCGACAGTCGAGACGAAGCCAATCTGCGGGCTCTGGGGACCTGCAGCGAAGTTGAAGAAGAGCTGCGTGCCGGCGCTGGTGCCGTCGGTGCGGAACAGCTCGAAGCCGGTGACGGCGTTGCTGGCGATCACGAGCACCTTGCCCGCGCCCGCGATCTTCTGCAGCGAGAGGGTGCCGGTCCAATCACCCGACCAGATGTCCTTCACCACGCTGGTACCTGCCGCGGTGCCGTCGCTCTTCCAGAGCTCCTGGCCCACCACGCCGTCGTTGGCGACGAAGAGCAGCACGCCCGCGTTGTCGACCAGCGAGGTCGGCGACGAAGACTCGGTGCTGGCGCGAATGTCTTTGACCAGCAGGGTGTCGGCCGTGTTGCCCTGCGTCTTCCACAGCTCGGTGCCGTTCATGACCGTGGTGGCCGTGAAGAACAGGTTCGCCCCTGAGATGGTAAACTGCGTGGGGTTCGAGTCGGCCGCGTTGGGGTTGATGTCCTTGAGCAACCCGGTTCCGCCCGCGGTGCCGTCGGTCTTCCACAGCTCGTTGCCGTTCGTGACCGTGGTGGCCGTGAAGTAGAGCGCGCTGTTGAAGATCGTCAGCTGGATGGGGTTGCTGCTCGGGCCGCCCATGTTGATGTCGCGAACCAGCGTGGTGCCGGCCAGCGTGCCATCGGTCTTCCACAGCTCGGTGCCGTTGGTCGCGTCGGTGGCGGCGAAGAACAGCATGCTATTGAAGAGCGTGAACTGGGTGGGGTTCGAGTCGACCGAGCCCGGGTAGATGTCCTTGATCCGGGTGGTGCCCGCGTCGGTGCCATCGCTCTTCCACAGCTCGTTGCCACCCGTGGCGTCCTTCGCCACGAAGAGCAGCACGCCGCCGAAGTCCATCAGCTGGATCGGGTTCGAAGCCGCAGCGCCCGCGAAGATGTCCTTCACGCGTACCGTGCCGGCCGCGGTGCCGTCCGTCTTCCAGAGTTCGTTGCCGCTGGTGCCGTCGTCGGCCACGAAGAAGATCGTCGTCCCCACCTTGATGAAGTTGGTGGGGTTCGAGCCCATGGCGCCGGTCCTGATGTCCTTGAGCTGGGCGGTGCCGGCGAGCGTGCCGTCGGAGGTCCACAGCTCAGACCCGCTCGTCGCGTCAGCCGCGGCGAAGTAGAGCTTGCTGTCGATCACCGTCAGCGAGGTGGGGTTCGAGTCGGCGGTGCCGGGGTTGATGTCCTTGAAGAGCTGCGTGCCGCCGGTGGTGCCGTCGGTCGCCCACAGCTCGCGGTTGGTGGAGCCCGAGGCCGGCGAGTCACCGGCAGAGAAGAACACCTTGCCGGCGAAGTCGACGTAGCCCGCCGGGTTCGAACCCTTACGCAGGCTGGCGATGTTGGTCACCAGGGTGGTGGTGGCGCTCGACTGCCACAGCTCGATGCCGTCGACGCCGTCGTTCGCGGGGAAGACCAGCGTGCCGGCGAGGTTGATGATCTCGCTGATGGCCGAGTCGGAGCCAACCGGGTTGAGGGGCCAGACGTCCTTCACCAGCCGGGTGTTGGCGGCGGTGCCGTCGCTCTCCCACAGCTCGACGCCCTTGACGTTGTCGTCAGCGGTGAACCCGATCTTGCCGTTGAACGAGACGAGGTGGCCGGGGTTCGACGAGGCGGCGGTGTTGATGTTCTTCACCTGCACCGTGCCGGCTGCGGTTCCATCGCTCACCCACAGCTCGCGGTCGGCGGCCGTGAGGGCGCTGAAGTAGATCCGGTTGTTGACCGCGGTCAGCTCGAGAGGAGCACCGCTCGTCGCGCCCGCGATGATGTCCTTCACCAGCACGGTGCTGGCGACGGTGCCGGTGGTCTTGTACAGCTCGTTCCCCTCGGTGGTGGTGCCGGCCGTGAAGTAGACCGTGCTGCCAACGCCTTCGAACTCGACGTTGTCGCTCGCGCCGAAGAGGCTGGTGTTCACCAGGCCGCCCTTGAGCTGCAGGGTGCCCGACACCGTACCGTCGGTGACGTAGATCGCGCGCTGGCTGGAACCAAAGTTCGCGAAGACACCGAAGAGGAAGTACGCCTTGCCGCCCGACGAGTAGAGGTTGTTGATGGAGTAGTTCTCTCCGGCCAACAACGCCGGGCCGGCCTTGCCGACGGCCATCGTGCCAGCGACCGTACCGTCACTCACCCAGAGGGGAAGAACGGTGGTGGGCGAGGCAGAGGTGGCCCTGAAGCAGAGGTTGCCGTTGAGCTCGACGAGCTGGCTGGGGCCCTGAACCGGGAGCACGATCGTGCCGACCGCGGAGCCGTCAGTGACGAAGAGGCGCGTGAGGCCGTCGACCGGGTCCTTGGCGCTGAAGAAGAGCTTGCTGCCCACGGCGGTGAGGTTCGCGGGGTTGGAGTCCGTCACGCCGGGGTTGAGGTCGATGACCATCGACGTGCCTGCCGCCGTGCCGTCGGTCTTCCACAGCTCGGTGCCGTGGAGGCCATCGTTCAACGAGAAGTAGAGCGTGCCCGAGACCCAGGTCAGCGAGCTGAAGGCCGAAGCGGCCAGGAGGTTGCTGAACCGGCTGGTCACCTTCACGGTGCCGGCCGCGGTGCCGTCCGACTTCCAGATGCCGGCGCCCTCGAGGTCATTCGAGGCGATGAAGTAGAAGCTGGTCGCAGCGCCCAGGGCGCCCGCGGCGGTGAACTTGAAGGGCGAGGAGGAAGGCGCCGGATCTTCACCGGCCGCGATGTCCTTGAGCAACGAGGGCACGCAGCCAGCGCCAGTGCAGGCGCCCGTGCCGCCACCCGTCGCGGTGCCGCCGCCGGTCGCAGTACCGCCGCCGGTCGCGGTGCCGCCGCCCGTCGCAGTGCCGCCCCCCGTCGCAGTGCCGCCGCCCGTCGCGGTGCCGCCGCCCGTCGCAGTGCCGCCGCCGGTCGCCGTCCCACCGCCGGTGTCGCCACCGCCGGTCGCGGTACCGCCGCCGACTGAACCACCACCCGAGCCGCCGCCGCTGCCGCCGCCCGTACCAATGCCACCGCCCGTGGTCCCGCCACCCGTACCGCCGTCAGTCCCGACAGGAGCCGGACAGCCGAGCGCAAACAGCGCGGAAACCAACACGATCACCAGAGATGAGATTCTCAAGACAGGCTCCTTCGAGGGGTGGGTGGGCTGACCGAGCGGACGCCAGCGCGTGCTCTCGTCATAGCAAACACCAAGGAGCCGCCACACCAGTTTCGGGCGATTTGAGGTGCCGGCACCGTGCCGGCACCGTGCCTGTCGCTACTGACTGAAGCCGCACGGAACAGGGCACATGCCGCCGTTGTATGGCTTTGGGTAACCCGTGTACGCGGTGCGCACGTGATACGGCGCGTTTGCGTACGAGGTGCGGTCCACGCCGGTGACCGTGAGGAAAAACTTTCCCGCCTGCACGAAGCGGCTCTCGAAGCAGAAGCAGCCCCACGCGAGTGCCGTCACCTGCGTGCGATCAGCCAGGGTGGCTTTGCTGTACACGGGTTGAAAGTTCGCGCCCTGCACGCCGGCGCTGTGCCAGGCGCCGAGGTTCCCGCCCTTGTACCCGATGCTGCGCGCCACCACGGTGCACCCCGTGCTCACGCAGAACTCGATCTCGAGCACCACGTCATACGGAGGACTGCCGGTGCCGCCGTGCTCGATTTCCCACTGCAGCTCCCAGGTCTGATCACCGCTCACGCCGGTGGGGAACCGCAGCTCGTAGCGATCGGTGTCGCTGGTGAAGACGTCGTAGTCGTTCGGCGCTCGCACGCCCTGCGCGGCGGAGGGCTCGAGGTTGCGGGTGAAGCCGTGCCCATAGGTGAGGCTGCCGGTGAGCTCGAACGCCGGCCCTGACGCAGGCGCCGGGAAGGTGCCCCCTGAATCGCTGCTCAAGGTGCGAACCACGGTCTGCTCCGTCGAGCCCGAGAAGCGTGATTCCTCATCGGGGTCGGCGCGCCACTCGAGCTTGAGCTGGTACTCGCGGTCGTCCGCCCAGTTGCTCCCGTCATCCTGCACGACCACGTACACGCGCGTGGTGGACGCGTGCGGCGGCACCGGGATGGCGCCTTCGAAGTTCTTGAGCTCGGTGAACCGCGGCGTCTCCTCGCGTGAGGCGATCATGCAGCGCGGCGGCGAGAGCCCGCAGTACGTGTCGACCAGTGCCCTCATCTCGGCGTCGTCGTTGTCCTTGCGGGGGCAGACGGTCGCGTTGGTCCGGCAGGCGTTCTGGCGATCGGCTTCAGTCGCGCCCTGCGTCACGGGCAGGAACACGCGCACCATGCGATCGATGGGCCCGGGCAAGGTCGAGAACCGCGCGCCGTTCG
>JAYVNA010000175.1:0-6477 GCA_043758715.1 Archangium sp. | reverse complement strand
TGAGCGCGAACCGCGGCCTCATCGAATACGCGGACCTGCTCAAGCGGCCGCTGGAAGCGTTCAAGTACCTCCTGGGTTTCTCGGAGACGCAGGAAGTTCCGCTCGAGCACATGGTGCTGCAACTCGACGAAGTGTTGCTCGCCAGCTCGAACGAGAAGCACCTCGCCGCCTTCAAGGAACTGCCGGACTTCAGCTCGTTCAAGGGGCGCATCGAGCTGGTGCGCGTGCCGTACCTGCGCCGGTGGAAGCTGGAGCGCGAGGTCTACGACGCCCAGGTCACGCCCCGCACCGTGGGCCGCCACGTGGCGCCGCACGCGACCCGCGTCGCCGCGATGTGGGCCGTGCTCACCCGGCTCAAGAAGCCCATTCCCGATCGGTACCCGGCGGAGTCCCGCACGCTGGTCGAGCGGTTGTCCCCGATGGAAAAGCTGCGCCTGTACCAGGACGGCGAAGCCCCCGATCGCCTCACCGTGCAACAGCAGCGCGAACTCAAGAAGCTGATCCCGCTGCTGTACGAAGAATCAGACGCGTACCCGAACTACGAAGGCCGCGCGGGTGCGTCGGCGCGCGAGATCAAGACCGCGCTCTTCAACGCCGCCCAGTCGCCCGAGCATGACTCGCTGCACCCGCTCGCCGTGCTCAAGGAACTGCTCGCGCTCACCCGCGACAAGAGCGTCTACGAGTACCTGCAGCAGGAGATCGTTGACGGGTACCACGATCACGCCGAGTTCGTTCGCGTGGTCGAAAACGATTACCTCGACGTGGTCGACCGCGAGGTGCGCGACTCGATGGGTCTGGTGAGCGAGCAGCAATACGTCGAGCTGTTCGAGCGCTACGTGCAGACCGTGTCCTCGTGGATCAAGGGCGAGCGGGTGCAGAATAAGCATTCGGGCGCGCAGGAAAAACCCGACGAGGGGCGGCTGGCGGAGTTCGAGAGCTACGTGATGCCCAAGGGCGAAGACGCGACCAGCTTCCGCCGCGGCCTGATCTCCACGGTCGGCGCGTGGCGCATCGACAACCCCGAGGTGGCGGTCGACTACGCGCGCATCTTCCCCGACCTGTTCAAGCGGCTCTCCGATCACTTCTATGAAGAGCGCAAGCGCACCCTCAAGCGCAACGTCGAGAACATCCTCAAGTACCTCGGCGACGAGCGCAGCTCACTCTCGCCCAAAGATCAGCAGCAGGTGCGCAACACGATGGACGAGATGGTCGCGCGGTTCGGGTACACCGAGGCCTCCGCGAAGGACTCGATCGTCTTCCTCGTGCGCAAGCGCTACTCCTGATGAGCGACCATCTCGCGACGCACGTTCATCTCGAGCTGTGGGGAGTCGATGGCGCGTTGCTCGACGATCCACTTCGTCTCGAGCAGGCGTTGATGGCTGCCGCGGCCGCTGCGAAATGCACCGTGCTCGGCTCGGTGAAGCATCATTTCGAGCCTCACGGCGCCAGCGTGGTGGTGCTCGTGGCCGAGAGTCACCTCTCGATTCACACCTGGCCCGAGCACGAATATGCCGCCGCCGACATCCTGACCTGCGGCAAAACGTTGCCCGAAGAAGGGGTCAAGTCCTTGATCGCATTACTGAAACCGGTGCGATCAGAGGTACAGCACTATCGGAGGGGGCTCGTGCAACCCCGCTGAAAAAGTGGGGTCCTACCTTGACCGACAGGGGTCAAGTGACCGAGGATCCGGACCCCAAAGGCCGGGCAGTCCTGTCCCGTTCACCATTTCCCGGTCGGCCACTTTCCAGGAAGGCGCATTACCAATGAGTCACGGACCCGTGATCCACTTCTTTGCCGGAAAAGGCGGCGCTGGCAAGTCCACCCTCGCGACGGCCTACGCCATGAACCTCCTCGAGGCGAACGGGAAAGAGCGCGTGCTCTTGCTCTCGCTCGAGACGCCTGGTGGCGTTGCTGATCTTCTGAAGAAGAAGCTCACCAACAAGCCCACCAAGATCGCACTGGGCAAAGGCATCGGTGGGCTGTTCGCCGCCGAGGTCGACTTCCCCGCGCTCGGTGAGGCGTACCTCAAGTTCGCCAAGCCGCAGCTGATGGCGGCGGTCACCAAGGGCGCGGTGCTCTCGGAAGACGACCTCAAGAAGGTGCTCGAGGCGAGCCTCACCAACCAGGGTGAGGTCGGCTTCCTCTTCAACCTGCTCGAGTTGGCTGAAGGGAAAGAATACGAGCGCGTCGTGATCGACGGCTGGTCGAGCACGCACACGCTGCGGCTGCTCGATCACGCCACCAACGTTCGCCGGCTCGTCGGGCTGGTGCGCGCTGAACGCACGCAGCGCCCCTCGAAGACCACGCCGCGGGCGGCCACTCCGGTCGATGAACTCGCGCTGCGCGCTGACGCGGTCAACGCGATGCTCAAAGATCCGAAGCGCTTCGCGATGCACGTCTGCGCGGTCGCCGAGCCGGTCGGTGAGTCGCAGATCAAGAACTTCGTGAAGGGCCTGACCGAGCGCGCCATTCCCGTCGCCGAGATCATCGCGGACATGATCGAAGACGGGAAGGGCAGCCGCGAAGTCGAGAACCGTCGCGGCCTGCAGGCGCCGCACGTGCGCAAGTTCCAGACGATGAGCTCGAAGGTCGAGCTGGTGCAGCGCCGCATCGTCGGCCCCCGCGGGCAAGACGACGTGAAGAAGTTCGCCAAGGAATGGGCGACCGGCAAAGAGACCAAGCAGCTGCAGTTCACGCCCGCCGAGGCGCCTCCTGCGCTGGTGCGCGCGCCTTCCATGCCTCCGATGGCGGCGCCTCCAATTCCCCCCACGCGCTTCATCTTCTTCGTGGGCTCGGGTGGCGTGGGCAAGAGCTCGTGCGCGGCCGCCGCTGCCGTGACGCTCACTGAGAAGGAGGGCCCGGTGCTGCTCCTCTCGATCGACCCGTCGCACTCGCTCTCCGACGTGCTGCAGAGCCGGCTGACCGACACCGAGACCCAGGTGAAGGGCACCAAGGGCCTGTACGCCCGCGAGATCGACTTCGCGAACTGGTTTGGCAACCTGAAGAAGAAGCTCAAGGAACTCGCCGAGCCGATGTTCGGGCCCGAGGCGAAGGGCGAGACCTTCTCGCTCGACAAGGAACTGTTCCGCAACCTGCTCGACCTCGCCCCCGTGGGCATGGACGAGCTGGCCGCCGTCAGCGCGCTCACCGATGCGCTGGTGCAGGAACGCTTCAAGCGCATCGTCATCGATCCCGCGCCCTCGTCGAACTCGCTGCGCATTCTCGAGCTGCCGGGCATCGCGCGTCCCTGGCTGGCCTCCATTCACGCGGTCGCCACCAAGTTCAAGGCCAAGGGCGGCCAGCCGCTGCTCTCGTGGGTCGAGGCGCTGCAGGCGCACCTCGATCGCTTCGAGAAGGCCACCCTCAACCCCAACGAGTGCCGCTTCATCGTGGTGACGCGTGGTGAGGAACTCTCGGTGCCCGCCGCCGAGCGGATCGTGGAGTCACTCAAGGCCCGCTCGCTGCCGGTAGAGCGGGTGTTGGTGAACCGGGTGTTGCCGAAGACGACGTGCCTGGTCACCGAAGAGCGCCGCAAGAACGAGCTCGAAGTGGCGAAGCTGGTCGAGAAGAAGATCGGCTTGCCCGTCACGATGGCGCCGGCGCTGGGTCGTCACCCGGCTGGGCTGCGCGAGCTCAAGGGCTTCCGCACCAGCTGGTACGCCGCGGCTGCGGTGCTCAAGAGCAAGGCCGCGTAGTTCCCCTTTGGGAGCGTCGGATGCCCTCTCCCCAACCCTCTCCCCCGCGGGGAGAGGGAGAGAAGGAGGGGAGACTTCGCGCGTCATTTTCCCTTCTTGACGATTTGACCCGGCTCGACGAGACCACGGCCCCACATGGCCGCAATCAACATCGCGCACTCCCTCGAGTTCGAGCGTCCGCTTCTTCAGCTCGAAAAGAAGATCGACGAGCTCAAGACGCTGTCCTCCTCTGGCGCGGTCGACATGACCGCCGAGATCGGCCGCCTCGAAAAGAAGGCCCGCCGGCTCCAGGAAGAGATCTTCAGCGACCTCACCCGGTGGCAGATAGTTCAGCTCTCCCGGCACAACGCGCGCCCGTACTTCTCCGACTACATCGCGCACAGCTTCACCGACTTCTGCGAGCTCGCGGGCGACCGCCTCTTCGCTGAAGACCCGAGCATCGTGGGCGGCTTCGCGCGCCTCGACGGTGAACCGGTGATGGTGCTGGGCCACCAGAAGGGCCGCAGCACCAAGGAGAACATGCTGCGGAACTTCGGCATGCCCCGGCCCGAGGGCTACCGCAAAGCCCGCCGCCTGATGGAGCTCGCCGCCCGCTTCAAGCGCCCCATCTTCACCTTCGTCGATACCCCGGGCGCCTACCCCGGCATCGGCGCCGAAGAGCGCGGCCAGGCCGAAGCGATCGCGAAGAACCTCGAGGTGATGGCCGGCCTCGAAGTGCCGATCATCTCCACCGTGATCGGTGAAGGCGGCTCCGGTGGTGCGTTGGCCATCGGCGTGGGCAACCGGGTGCTGATGCTCGAGTTCTCGATCTACTCGGTGATCTCCCCCGAGGGCTGCGCCTCGATTCTGTTCCGCGATGCCTCGCGCGCCGACAAGGCGGCCGAGGCCCTCAAGCTCACCGCGCGCGACCTCTTCAAGCTGGGCATCATCGACGAGGTGATCCCCGAGCCCCGTGGCGGCGCTCACCGCGATCCCACCACCACCGCCGATTCGGTGGGCGCGACCCTGCGCAAGCACCTGGGCGAGCTCAAGAAGCTCTCGCCCAGGCAGCTGATCGACGATCGCTACGCCAAGTTCCGCTCGCTGGGCGCCTTCCTCGGGAAATGATGAGCCGCCCTCTGATCGTCGCCATCGATGGTCCCGCAGGCGCCGGCAAGTCGAGCGTCTCGAAGGTGCTCGCCCTGCGTTTGGGCTTCACCCTGGTCGACACCGGAGCCATCTACCGCTGCGTGGCCCTCAAGGCCGTGCGGGGTGGGGTGGCCTTCGATGACGTGACCGGTCTGCAGACCCTGCTCGACAGCGTCCAGGTCACCTTCCGCATGGACGTCGACAAGAACCATGTCTTCCTCGACGGAGAAGACGTCTCAGATCAGATCCGCACCTCTGACGTCTCGTCGGCGGCCAGCAAGGTCTCGGCCCAGCCGGTGGTGCGCAATGCCCTGCTGGGGCTTCAGCGCCGGCTCGCCCTGGCGGCCGAGCACGGAGCGATCCTGGAAGGGCGCGACATCGGCACCGTCGTGTTCCCCGACGCCGACATCAAGGTCTTCCTCTTCGCCGACCCCTCGATTCGCGCCCGCCGCCGCTACGAGGAGCTCTTCCAGCACAAGCAGGAAAAGCCGGTCGGCGAGGTGCTGGCCGACCAGAACAAGCGCGACAAGGAAGACTCCGAGCGGGCCGTCGCCCCCCTGAAAGCGGCGGACGATGCGGTCAAGATTGACTCGACCGAGCTGCCCCTGTCGGAGGTGGTGCACCGCATCGAGGCCCTGGTCTTCGCCAAACGGGCTCACGTTTCTTCCTGAGCGGCGGGAGGGGCCCTAGAGTGCGGGTCCCTGTCCATGAAGTGGACCACTGACGAATTCACCGGAAGGCGCTTCGGCAAGTACGAGGTGCTCTGCAGGCTCGCGATTGGCGGGATGGCCGAGATCTTTCTGGGCTTCGCGCGCGCGGGCCCGTTTCTCGGCCGGCCGGTCGTCATCAAGCGGATCTTGAACGAGCAGCGCGAAGATCCGAACGCGCTCCAGATGCTGCTGGACGAGGCCAAGATGACGGCCACGCTCAGCCACCCCAACGTCGCGCAGGTGATGGACCTCGAGTCTGACGGCGAAGAGATTCTGCTCGTCATCGAGTTCATCACCGGCGCCAACGTCGAGGAGATCGTCGAGGCCTACACCGCTCGGCAGGAACCGGTGCCGCTGGGCTTCGCCATCACCGTCATTCGTGAAGCCGCCCAGGGCCTGGGCCACGCGCACGCGCACAAGAACAGCCGAGGCGAGCTGCTCCCGATCATTCACCGCGACGTCACCCCGCGAAACGTGATGGTCGACTTCGAAGGCGCCACCAAGGTGCTCGACTTCGGCATCGCGCGCGCCAAGGGCAGCGAGCGGCGCACGCAGGCCGGCATGGTGCGCGGCACCACCGCATACATGTCGCCCGAACAGGCGGTCGGCAAAGAGCTCGATCCCCGCACCGACCTCTTCTCGCTGGGCATCATCTTTCACGAGCTGCTCACCGGCCAGCGCCTCTTCTACAAGGGCAACCCCGGCGAGGAGATGGCGGCCGTTTACGAGGGCGAGATCCCGCTCCCTTCGAAGGTGAACCGCCGGGTACCCAAGGCGCTCGACAACGTGGTGATGCGCATTCTCGAGCGCAAGCTCGACAAGCGCTACCAGACCGCGTTCGAGCTCATTCGCGATCTCTCGCTGGCCGCGGGCTCGACGGCCTGGGGCAAGGAACGCTGCGCCGAGCTGGTGCGCGAGCGCTTCTCTGCCCGTCAAAAAGACAT
>JAYVNA010000174.1:0-2019 GCA_043758715.1 Archangium sp. | reverse complement strand
GGTGCTCAACGATCCGCCTCCGTGGGTGCGCGTCTCGAGCTTCGGTGATTCCGCGATCACCTACCACGTGCGCTTCTTCATCTCGGACTACGCCGCGGTGCCGCACGCGACCGACGAAGTGCTGGGGCGGCTCTGGTACCGCTTCGGCCGCAACGGCATCGAGATCCCCTTCCCGCAGCGGGTGCTGCACTTCCGCAACGAAGAAAAGGTGAAGGTGGAGCCCGACCTCGAGCTGCTCAGCAACCTCCCCCTCTTCAAGCCGTTCCCGATGGAGGAGGCCATCGGCCTCTCGCGCGCGGCAGTCGAGCGCAGCTTCGGCTCAGGTGAGGAGATCATCACCGAGGGCCGGCCGGGTACGTCCTTCTATGTGGTGGTGTCGGGGAAGGTCTCGGTGCGAGCCGGCACTCCGCCCAAGGAGATCGCCACCCTCGAGCGGGGCGCGGCGTTCGGCGAGATGTCTCTGCTGACTGGAGAGCCCCGCAGCGCCACGGTCGTCGCACTCGACGACTGCCGTTTGCTCGAGATGGGCCGCGAGGTCTTCGCGCGTCACTTGCAGGCGCACCCCGAACGACTCGCACAACTCGCGGCGCTCATCGAAGAACGCAAGGCCGGTCTTGCCGCGGCGTTCCACGCGACGGTTTCGGGGAAAGCGCCGGCACCGGGCAAGGCGCTCGATCGGTTGCGCGAGATTTTCCGCCTGCCCTGAACCCTGGCTGGCGCGCCAAGTCGGTGCCTTCGACTCCGCCTCGAGATTGTGTTCATACGCTCAGTTCCCGCGGCTCAGAAAGACGGACTCCAGCAGCCTGCCGAGATCATCGTCGGCGAGGTCCCCGCGCACCATCAGCTCGACACAGACACGCGCCAATCGAGCCATGAAGTTCGGGCTCGATCCCACAGGGCTATGGACTGCCGCACGGACCGCCAGAACGCCTCCTGTCAGGCGCTCGCGTGATGCCGCCTCGAGCCCATCAATGACGGCGTCAGCAAACTCCCGAGGCAAGCCGACACGTGGCATTTCTGTCCCGCCAACCAGCGCGGCATTCCAGGGCGCGCCGTCTGCAAGCCCCCAGGGCACTTCGAGTCGCAGCAGTGGCTGTTCTTCCTGCGTCATCGCAGCCAAGCCGAGCAGTCCGTACTCGGAGAAGGCGCCTCTCGGAAGGAGTGCCTCGACTCCCACAGCAACGACTTTGGGGAGCACCGTCCCCGAGGCAACCGTCCTGCTCACCATTCCAACTGAGGCAAAGGCGGTAGCCGGACAGTCCCCGCTCCACACCTGCGCGATTCCGAACCGACCGAACTTCAGAGTTCTCACCCGATCCCCCGGCACGCGCGCCACGTCTCATTGAAGATACGCGAATTATGGTGACGACTCTTGACTGGTAAACACTAAAGCAAACCGAGCTACCGCGATTTAGCTAATCAATGGAGCCTGATAGCGCCAAACGTCGAGCCTGGGGTCTGGCTCCGCTGCTGATCACGAGGCAAGCCGAACTGGAGCGCGGAGTTTCTTCAGTGTGAGTTCGATGCCTGAGTCCCATCTGTCGCTGAGCGCGAGGGCGCGAAGCTGAACAACGTGCGCGCCAGTCTCTTCGTGCCAACGCGAGCCGCATCGCTTGAGCCGGACCTCGAAGAGATTTTTGCACGTGGCCTCGGTTGCGCCACTGCCGATAGGAAGCCCGCGCTCTCGCGCCTCGGCGTAGTTCATTCTTTCACCGTTGTTCTCGAGGTACGTGATTGCTTCGTGGACTGGCTGCTTTCCATCAAGGACCACCGACTCCTTTTCGGAGGCGTGGAGTTCAGTGAGAAGCTCCCACGCTGCGCCGTGACTATTGAGCAACCGGAGCTTCCACATCGCGAGCATCTGCTTGCTCGACTCGCCGAAGACGATGCTCATCGCGGGGGCGAGCTTCCCGAGCAAGTGGCCACGCTTGATTCCTGATGCAGTGGGTTGCGACCAACGCTGCTGAGGAAGCGCCAGAAGCGGCGGCGGCATGGCGAAGTTCGGCGCCGCTGCAGGTT
>JAYVNA010000173.1:0-2019 GCA_043758715.1 Archangium sp. | reverse complement strand
GCGCGTAATCTGTCTGGTGTTGGTCGCGGGAATCGCTCACGCGGAAGACGTGAAGGTCGAGGCGGGGTCGACGGCTCGCGAAGACAGCGGCCAGGCCTGGAGCGCGATCGGTGCGCGCACGCTCGCTCCCGGTGACAACATGCTGGAAGCGTCGGCGGGTTACCCGGCGATCTCGGGCGCGTATCTGCGCGGCGTGTCGTCGGGTCTCAACATCGGTGGGCGCATCGGCTTCGTGTACGGGGTCGAAGGCATGTTCCGCGAGCCTGCGCCTGGGTTCAGGCTCCAGGGCATCGTGAAGTTGCGGCTGCTCGACTCGGGGAAGATCTCGCTCGGGCTGAACGTCGAGCCGGGACTTCTCTATTACGGCTCGTTCCTGCAGGGCGCGCGGGTGGGCCTCACGTTGCCCGTCGGTTTGCGGCTTGGCATCGCGGCCTCGAGCGCCATCGCGGTGGCGGTGTTGGTCGAGCTGCCGATGTGGGTCGAGTTCGGGACGTTCGGTGGGTTCAACCTGCCCATCCTCACCGGCGGCGGGGTCGAGTACTTCATCACCAGCCAACTCGCCGCGTTCGTGCGGGCGCGCATCGGGCCCACGATTCGGACGATGCGCCCGACCGAGGTCACGTTCGACGGCTCGCTGGGTATCGCGTACCGGTTCTAAAGGATCTGTCCCCCTCTCCTCCGCGGGGGAGAGGGTCGGGGTGAGGGGAAGACAGCGCCTTAAGGAAACGGGCTGGTGAAGGGCTCGGCTTCGCCGTCCATCGCGGGCAGCCCCTCACCTCGAGCTTCTTGTCGCGGCGTTGAGCGAAGCGATGTGATGGTGACGTCTGGCGCTGTTGCGGATTTCTTCAGAATCACCCCGCGTTTCGCGCCGCCCTCCGCAATCGCCGCCTGAAACGGCGCGAACTGCCGATTCTGAAGATATCCGCAACACGCAGTTGCCACTTCGGACCGTGAGCCTCCTTGCCAGGAGCCGAGGGCCTGTTCGGTTCGAGCAAGCTCGAGAACCCGAACCACCGCCTTCCTTCCCGGCCGACTCCTTTGAACTCAGTACAGCGAAGCGCCGCGGCCGCTCGAGCGCAGCGACTGCGTCTTCATCTGCTTCACCGCTTCACGCCGCACTTCCGGAGCCGCTGACGGCGCGCTGGTCGACAGCCCGTAGATGGCCGTGTTGGTGGCGCGCTCATCGGCCATCGAACCCTGGCCAGCGACCTCGTCAGCCTCGAAGAAGATGGCGTCATTCTGCTGCACCATCTTCTTCGCACCGCCGAAGTCACCGCGGTCGAGCGCCTCGGCCGCCTTCTGATAGTTCACCGCCGCGCGCGCCTTGCCGGCCGTGACCACCGCCGCCTTGTCGCGGTTGCGCAGCGCGAGCGTCGAGTCTTCGGTCACCATCGCCGCCAACGACAGCCGCGCATCGGCCGCCTTCTCAGTCAGCAGGTCGGTGTACGCGAGCTGGAAGCCGGCGATGTCCACGCTGCCGCTGCGCACCGAAGGCGTCGCAGAAAGGTGCACCACCAGCTTCTCCACCTGCCGCGCGGAGAAGTCGGGCAGCGAGATACTCACCGTGTTCCCCATCTGCGAGACCGGGCGGCCATAGACCTCCACGAAGCGCACGCCGTCGGGCAGGGTGAAGCTCAGGCTTGCGCCGCGCGCCACCATGGTGCCGGCCTGCTCGAGATCTCGCTGGAACAACGCCGCCATCGCCGACGCATCGCTGATGAAGCCATACGAGCCTCCGCCCACGTCGGCCAGCCGCTGCATCAGGTCTTCGTTGAAGTCAGAGCCCACGCCCAGCGAGGTCACCGACACACCCGAGTCACGAATGCGGCGCACCACGTTCACCAGGCCCTGCGAGCTGGTGATGCCCACCGTCGGCTGGCCATCGGAGAGCAGCAGCAGGCGATTGACGCGGAAGTCCGACTTCGCGCGCTCGATGTGCTTGAGCCCGACCGCGAGGCCGTCGCCGATGTTGGTGCCGCCTTCGTCGACGATGTTCGCGATGTAGCGCTTGAGCTTGAG
>JAYVNA010000172.1:0-6491 GCA_043758715.1 Archangium sp. | reverse complement strand
CTGGTTGGCCTGCTGGAAGTTGCCGACGAGCTTCTTGATGTCGGCCCACTGGCCTTCCTTTGCCGCCCAGAGCAGCGCCGCGATGTTCGCGCCCGCGGAGAAGTTGCTGCCGTCGTTGCCGATCACCAGGCCGCGCGCGTTCTTCTCAGCCCAGTCGACCGACGCATGCATCAGCTCGGTGATGGCGTCGTCGATGCTGTTCATCTTGGAATGGAAAGCGAGCAGCGCGATGCCGTCGCCCATGTCGAGCAGCGACGCGGAGTCGTTGCCTTTGATCAGCTTGCCGGCGCGGCGCAGGCCGTCGACGGTGATCTGGCGCTCGATCTCGGGCACGTAGCGCGCCGACTTGCTGCCGATGTTCCAGAAGGTGTCGAACTGGCGGTCCTGCCCGTAGAAGGTGGTGCGGCCCGCAGCCAGCATCGCGTCGACCCACGGAGCGACCGGAATGCCGAGCTCCTTCATGCGCTGGACGCCCTTCTCCACCCCGTACGCATCCCAGGTCTGGAAGGGGCCCATGTCCCACGCGAAGCCCCAGCGCATCGCGCGATCGACGTTCACCACGTCATCGGCGATCTCGCCCATCAGGCGGGCGGCGTACGCGAGGGTGTCGAGGGTCACCTGCTCGGCGAACTTGGCCGCCTTGTCCGTGCCGCCCATCACGACCCGGATCTTCTCGCCCAGCTCTTCGACGTCACGGGCAGCTCCCAATGAATCGAAGCGCACCTTGTTCTGCGCGCGGTACTCGAAGGTCTTCAGGTCGAGGACGAGGATCTCCTTGCCGCCGTCGCCTTTCGTTTTCTTATAGAAACCGGACCCCGTCTTGTCGCCGAGCATCTTCTGCTCGACCATCTTCTCGAGCCACGCCGGAGCCTTGAAGGTCTCGCGCGACGGATCGCTCGGCAGCGAGTCGTAACAATTCTTCGTCACGTGCAGGAAGGTGTCGAGACCGACGATGTCCGCGGTGCGGAACACGGCCGACTTCGGGCGGCCCATCGCCGGGCCGAAGATCTTGTCGACCTCCTCGATGGTGACGCCGTGCGACTCCATCAGCTGGATGGTGCGCATCATTCCGTAGGTGCCGATGCGGTTGGCGATGAAGTTGGTGGTGTCCTTGCCGTAGACGATGCCCTTGCCCAGGGTGCGCTCGCCGAACTCGGCCACCGCCTGCAGCACGGCGGGGTTGGTCTGGGTGCCGGGCACCAGCTCGAGCAGCTTCATGTAGCGCACGGGGTTGAAGAAGTGCGTCACCAGGAAGCGGCTCTTGAAGTCGTCGCTGCGGCCATCGGTCATGCCCGCGATGCTCATGCCCGAGGTGTTCGAGCTGACGATGCAGGTCTTGCTGACCAGCGGCTCGAGCTTGGCGAACAGGCCGTTCTTGAGCTTCAGGTCTTCCTTGATCACCTCGACGACCCAGTCGCACTCGCCGACGCGCTTCAGGTCGTCATCGAAGTTGCCGATCTCGATCAGCGAGAGCGCCTTTTCCGTCATCAAGGGCGCGGGCTTCTGCTTGCGCAGGTTCGCCATCGCGCTCAAGGCGAACTTGTTCCGGAACGCCTTGGTGTCGGTCTTCTCACCGGGCGCCGGGGTCGGCGGCACGATGTCGAGGAGGATGACGGGAATGCCTGCGTTCGCGAGGTGTGCAGCGATGCCGCTGCCCATCACTCCGGCGCCGAGGACGGCGGCCTTGCGGATGCGGAAGCTCATGGGGACTCCAAAGGGGGTGAAAGGGAGACTGCCGACGACGGCGCGGATCCTTAGCGCAGCGCTTCACGACCGGCCGTCAAATCGCTCGGTATCCGCAAAGAGTCTCCACTGGAGACATAAGCCACCCCGACCCGGCGCCGAGCGACGGCACTGGGCTCGAATCACCTCGCGAAAACGTGAGGAAAATTGGCAATACAGAAACTCTCAGATCTTGAGGGTTGCGCACCTGGCTGAACGAGCGTGTCAACCAAAGTGAATCCAACCGTTTGACGGACACCGCGCCAATGCTGGAGACTTTCTCGCCTCCCCACGCAACCGCGTAGGACGATGTACGACAATTCGGCACCTCTTCACGTTGCCCAGGAACCCATGCCCACTCCCATTTCTGATCGCAAGCTGGCCACTCTGTACGCGTCGTTCGAAGCGCAGAAGCGCACCAACCCGAACCTGAAGCTGGGAACGGATCAGGCGCTCCAGATTCTGGCCGAGGTCGGTGATCGCAGCGGCTGGTCGTCGAGCAAGGTGCTGACCGAGCTGAAGAAGCCGGGCGTCTCGCGTGACGCGCAGATCGCGCTGGCGGCCAAGGGCCTGTCGGCGGGCGAGAAGAAGGACATCGAAGCCATCCTCGACTCCGGCACCGTTCCCCTCGAGCAGTCGGCGAAGGACTTCCTCGGCGCGGTGATCGGCCGCACCGCCGGCCCCACCCCGGGCGGCGACACGGGCGTCGACGGCCTCAAGGTCACCACCGACCAGGCCAATGGGCTTGCCGGCACCACCAAGGCGGGCGCCACCATCGAAGCCATCAACCTCTCGGCAGCGCCGAGCGGCCGCTACCACACCGATGACACCTTCGTGATCGGCAAGGCCGACGCGACGGGCAAGTTCAGCGGCGCCAAGCTGCAGGGCGACATGGCGATGAAGGAAGGCGACGTCATCCGCATGCGCGCCCGCTACGCCGACGGCACCACCTCTGATTGGGTGAACATCAAGGCGAACACCGCCGAGACCAAGGACACCAGCAACGCGCAGGTCGCGGTGTTCCGCATCGGCCTGGTCGCCAGCCCCACCGGCATCAACGTGGAGAACATCAACGAGGGCCGCCAGATCTCCGAGCCCGGCGCGAAGATTCAGTTCACCAACGCGCGCACCGGCGAGAAGCAGGTCATCACCCTCGACGGTGAAGGCACCTTCCCCAAGAACACCACCTTGAAGGGCAACGCCGGCGACACCTTCTCCGTGGCGGCCAGCGACGGCGTGAACAACGCCGCCTTCACCACCGCGGTCGGCAACGTCACGGTTCCGGGCGGCAGCGCGGGGGGCGACCTCATTCCCGACCCCGCGCTCCACAAGGACGAGATGAACGCGGACGGCACGCCGAAGTTCGGCAAGAAGACCTTCAACGGCCCGCTCTTCATCGACGGCGCCAAGCCGGCCGACGTGCAGCAGGGTCAGCTGGGTGACTGCTACTTCCCCTCGGCCGTCGCGGCGATGGCGCAGGCGAACCCCGACATCCTGCAGAAGATGATCAAGGCGAACGGCGACGGCACGTACACCGTCACCTTCAAGGAGCGCGACTGGGCGACCGGGCGCAGCAAGGACGTCAACGTGAAGGTTGATGGCGATCTCTACGCCCGTTCCTACGGCGGCCCGCTCTACGGCCACAGCTCGAACAGCCCTGAGACCTCGAAGATGGAAATGTGGTTCCCCCTGCTGGAGAAGGCCTACGCCGCGTACAAGGGCGGAACGGACAAGGCCGGCGGCTACAACGTGATCGGCAACGGCGGCTCATCGGCCGACGTCTTCGAAGACTTCACGGGCGCGCAGGGCCGGTCGATCGACGCCGCGGGTAACCCCGACACGGTGTGGAAGACGATTACCAACTCGATCGACACCCACAAGCCGATCTCCGCCGGTACGCACGATGACAACGGCCCGGTGAACTACACGAACACCGGCGTGTACGGCGACCACTCGTACTCCATCATGGGTTACGAGACCGCGGGCACGGAGCGCTACGTGGTGCTGCGCAACCCCTGGGGCGAGTCTGAGCCCGCGGGCAACGGCGCGAACGACGGCGTGTTCAAGCTGAAGCTCGCCGAGTTCCAGAAGCTCTACGACAACGTGATGACCACGAACTGAGTTCCAGACTCAGCTCGCAGTGACGACGGCCGCTCTCCTTCACTGGTGAGCGGCCGTTGCATTTTGCTCCCTGGGGAGCGAGACGAATCAGGGCTGAACGGCGATCAACGCGCGCATCGACTGTTCGATGTCACCCTGCTGAGGCACCGACGCCAGCTCGAGCGGATCGGCAAGCCCGATGCCCGGCACGAACTTGCCCGCGAGCAACTTCGGGGGCGCGAGCAGCTTGAAGAACAGCTCGTCGACCGTGCGCCGCACCAGGTGCTCGCCGAAGTTCGTCACCTCGGTGTCTTCGTTCACGAACAACGCGCGGCCGGTCTTCTCGATCGACGCCTTGATCGCTGCCCAGTCGTACGGCCACAGGGTGCGCAGATCGATCACCTCGACGTCGAGGCCATCGCCCGCGAGCTTCTCGGCCGCCAACACGCACAGCGGCAGGGTGCGCCCGTAGCTCACCACCGTCAGCTGCGAACCGGTGCGCACGGTCTTCGCCTTGCCCAGCGGAATCGAGACGTCTTCCAGCGCCGGCCACTGCGGAGCCCACTTCGTGCGATCACCGAGCGGCGCGTCGATCAACTTCGAGAGCGCCTTGTCTTCACCCGGCTCCCCGGGAATCAATTCCTGCCCGCGAATGCGCATCAGCGCCTTCGGAATGAGGAACATCACCGGGTTCGTTTCCTTGCAGGCCGACAACAACAGCCCGTACGCGTCGAGCGGCGTGGAGGGCATCACGATCTTCCAACCGGGAAGATGGGTCAGCGTCGCGTCGACGGAATGCGAATGATAGATGCTGCCGCGAATTCCGCTGCCGACCGGCGTCATCACCACCATCGGCAGATTCCACTGACCATTCGAAGCCCAGTGCGTCGAGCCCGCGAGCTTGAGCAGGTCGATGGTGTTGTAGATGTAGTCGCAGAACTGGATCTCGGCGATCGGCTTGCCGCCGGCCATCGCGATGCCCATCGCCGTGCCGATGATCCCGCGCTCGTCGAGCGGCGAGTTCCAGGTGGTCTTGAGCCCCTGGGTGCACGTGAACACGCCGCCCAGCGGCATGCCGACGTCTTCACCGAAGATGTCCGTCACTCCGAGATTTTCCTCGGCGAAGTGAAGGGCCATGCGAACTGCCTGCGCCATGTTGGCCATGGGTGTCGTCCTTGAGTGATGTGAGGGCGGAAGGCAAACGCCCTCATGAAAAGCTGTTGATCAGGCCAGCGGGTCGCGGCCGGGCTCGCCGTGGAAGACGTGATCCCAGATGGTGGAAGCGTCGGGGAAAGGCTCTTCCTTCACCGCGCGCGCGGTGTCGGCGAACTGCTCCGAATAGCGCTCGCGCACCGCCTTGGCTTCGGCCTTCGTCAGCATGCCGGCCTTCTCCAGCCGCGCCTCGAACTGCGAGATGCAGTCAGCCTCGTTGGTGGCGAAGTTCGCACCCGACGCCGAGCTGTGCCCGTACAGGCGCGAGACGCGCGCTTCCACCAGGTACGGCTTGCGCTCGATGCGCACGTATTCCATCGCCTCTTTGAGCTCGAGGTACGCCGAGATCGGATCGTTGCCGTCGATGGTCTTGGTCTTCATGCCGAAGGCCACCCCGCGATCGCTGATCTTCTCCACGCCCTGCGTCTGCTCGTAGGGCGTCGAGATGCCCCAGCGGTTGTTGGTGACGATGATCAGCACCGGCAGTTCCTGGCCGGGGCGCGAGGCCCACACCAGGCAGCTGGCGAAATCTCCTTCTGCTGTGCCCGCGTCGCCGCCGGTCACGATGCTGATGCCGTCGCCGCCGTGGCGCTTCTGCATCAGCGCGGTGCCCGGGGCCATCGCGTACTGCACCTCGATGGGCGAGCTGACCGGCACCACGTTCCATTCCTTCTTGGAGAAGTGGCCTGCGAAGTTGCGGCCGCCCGAGTACGGGTCGCTCGCGGTGTTCTTCATCTGGCGAATCGCACCCGACGCGTCTTCGCCCATCGCCAACAGGGTGGCCGACTGGCGGTAGTGGAAGTGCAGGTAGTCGTAGGCCGGGCCCTGCCCCTTCTTGATCAACATCCCCAGGGGCACGTTGAAGGCCTCTTCACCGGGCCCGCCGATCCAGAAGTAGCCGTGACCGGTCTTGTACATCGCGATCAGGCGCTCCTCGAGGCAGCGCGCCTTGACCATCGTGTCGTGCATCGAGAGCAACAACGGCTTCTCGAGCGGCAGCTCTTCGCTGTGCGTCACGATCGCCTTGAAGCTGGATTGGGACGGCTTGGCCGAGGGTTTGGCGCCAGCCTTGGCGGCCTTCGCCGGGGCGCTTATTTTCTTCGCGTCACGAGCCATGGGAGCCGGCTCCTACACCCAAATCGCCGCGGACTGATCCACAGAAAGGCTGCTTCTATGAGGGCGTTTGCCTTCCGCCCTCACTTATAGAAGCGTTCACTGAGCTTCAGCAGCTCGTCTTCACAGTTGTCCAGGTGACGCAGGGTGTTGGCCTCGTCGCAGACCTTCTTCACCCGGCTGACGGCCTTCTCGTAATACTCGGCCCGCTCGGTGTCCTGCTTCATCACGCTGAGCATGTCGTCGAGGGTGACGTCGATGCGCTTGGACCGCTTCTTTTCGCCGATCGCCACGTCGTCGAGCACCCGGTCGCGGTCTTCGTCGATCACCGGCGGTTCGCCCGC
>JAYVNA010000171.1:0-6492 GCA_043758715.1 Archangium sp. | reverse complement strand
CGACCGGTGGCGGCAGCGCGACCGGCGGCGGCACTGCGACCGGTGGCGGCAGCGCGACCGGCGGCGGCACTGCGACCGGTGGCGGCACTGCGACCGGTGGTGGCACTGCGACCGGTGGTGGTGGCGGCTCGAGCGGGGCCTCCGGTTGCGGCTGCGCCCAGGCACCTGGTGCCGCCTGGGCTCTTCTCGGTCTCCTGGCCTTCCGGCGGCGCGCACGCGGTTCGCGCTGAGACGACCTTGCAGCGGGGAGATGGCCCGAAAAGCCAGCTCCCCGCGACCGACTTCAATGCCGCGAAGAAGGCGCGCCTCAGGGGCTCACTTTCGCGGGGTGTCGTCTTCCTGGGCCCCCATGCCAGTCATCGAGCTGCCGAACGGGTTCATGAAGGGGTTGAAGTACATCGGCAGGCCGTCCTTCCCCGTGGGCATCACGTACATGCGGGTGTTCCCGGAAGAAATCGACTTGCCCAGCACCTCGAGCGCCTGCAGCCGAACGTAGTTGGGCGAGAGGTTTTGCGAGCTGGCCGCGATGCGAATCTTTTCGGCTTCAGCCCTCATGCGAGTGGCTTCCGCTTCGGCCTTCGCCTTGATGGTGATGGCCTCGGCTTCAGCTTCTTCGCGCACCTTCTCAGACTTGCGCTTCGACTCTTCGATCTGCAGGGCGATGTTAGCGGCCTCGAGATCCTGCTCGGCGCGCAGCTTGCGCTCGAGCCCCTGCGCCCTCACGACACCCGTGCGCCGCTCGGAGTCGATGCGCGCGTCGGCCTCGGCGATCTTCACGTCGACCTCTTTGGCGGCGAGCACCTGGCTGCCAGTCGCCTTCTTGTTCGCCATCGCTTCGACGTCAGCGGGCAGATCGAAGTGTTGAATCGCCACTTCCCCGAGCTCGAGATGCTTGCCCGCGAGGTGCGCGATGAGCGCCTGCTCGATCGCCTGTTCCATCTCGTGGGTCTGGGTTGCGATCTCCATGTGGTTGAACTTGGCCGAAGCGTCTCGCGTGGCGGCGAAGACCGCGGGCCTGACGATGTCGTTGTAGAAGTCGGGGCCCACTTCGGTGTGCAGCGCGAACAGCTCGAGGGCCGCCGGCCGCACCACCACCACCACGTCGATGTTCATGTGGAGCCCGTCCTTCGAGTGAATGTGGATCTCCTCTTTGTGTGAGTCCCACCGCATGTCGTATTTGAAGTACCCGTTCCACGGTGCGTGCCAGTGCCAACCACTGGGCACCGTCTCAGGCGCGAGCCCGCTTTTCGACGAATAGAAGAGCGCGCGTTCGTGACCTTCCACGATGGTGGCGCACCCGGTTGAGAGAGAAAGACAGACGAGACCGACTGCCAGCAATGGCGTTTTCAAGGTGTTGCTCCGAAGTTGAGTGATGCAGAAAGGGACTGCGTCGTGAAGGAAGGTGCTGCTTCCTTCAGGGCGGGCCCTGCTTCGGAGCATCTGCCAGGCACGCGTGCGTGCGGTGTGCGGCGCGAGGCGCTTCGATGCGCGGCGCGAAGTGGTGGGTGACGCGGGAAAGTTCGTTCGACGGTGCCGCTTCGCCGACGACGAGATCGGCCCACAGGCAATCGCTGCCGCCCTGCTGAGAGAACGAGATGCTGCCGGCTTGGGGGCTGCCGTGGATGTGCGGCGCGAGCAGCAGCAACTGCGCGACGAGGCACGCGAGCGCGACGGCGCATACCTGGCTCGAAGACATCGCTCGCCTCACGCGACGCAAGGGTGAAAGAAATTCACGGCGCGCGCAATGAGGGCCCGCGAGATTCTTCGGGGCAAATCGTCGCCGGGGCGAGGGGCCGCGAGCCTCGGGTGGCCGCGTGGGCGAAATCGATGTTCGCCGGAATGCCCGATGCAGAAACGAGCCGCGTGGTGCTCCCGATTCCAACGAAGTTGGCGATCGCGCGCCCTGCCACCACGCTCTCCGTAGTGCTGGTCAGGAAGGGGTAGGTTCACACATGGTTTTCATGCTGCGACGTGGCTGTCTGCGATGCGGTCCGTGCCGCGATGGAGTCCGGAGTGAAAGCAGAGCGCGTCACGGTCTCTGATGAAGCCGAGTTCGAGCTCGTAGCGAAGGTGCAAGAGAGCCGCGTGTTCTTCGAGGTGCGCGAGCGAGGTTCGTTGAAGTTCATCACGCTCACCGATGAGAGTGATTACCGCGCCCCGCACGCGAGCGACGACGGCAAGCTGGTGCTGGCGAGCATGACCATCGTCTTGATCCCGATCGCGATCGCCCTCCGCGATCCGACCACGCAGGCCGATCGGGTTCGCGCGTGGACGACGAAGACGCGCCGGCTGATCCACGAAGCGGTCGTGGGCAAGGCGAGCTTCTTCGGCGCGACGGAAGCGCGGGGCACGCGGTGGATCGTGCGCTTCGGAACACCGACGGTGCTGCGACACCCGGTGCTCGAGGAGCTCGAGGTGCTCAGCAAGGACGACGACTTTCAGCCCGTCGATGCGAGCTCAGACGACGCCCACGAAGCCACATTCAGCGCGAGCCTGGTGCTTCCCGAGCTGACCCGGCTCCTTGACGAGACCAGCGGGCTGGTGATCGGCGATGGAAAAGCGACGCTGGTGCTCCAGCTCGTCAATGGTTCCTTCCGCCCGTCTCTGGGCCTGCGCGGCAACCTCGCGCTCTCGAGATCGATGTCATCGAAGCAGTCGCTCATTCCGCCAAGAGCGCCAGCGATCCCATTGCCGGGCGCGACTCGCCTCTTGATTCCCATCACCATCACCGCGGGCGCGTCTCGCACGAAGTGAGTGCAGATCGATCAGGCGCGTCCATCGTGCCTGTGCGTCTGAGACAGATGTAGCGGCGGTCGCAAGAACCAGCCTAGATGCGCAGCCGCGTCTGTGGCCTTCCCCGGAGCAATCGCTGATGCGCCAAACCGTGATCGTCGCTGCACTTGTGTCCTTCGCCGCCTGTGGCCCGAACATGACGCCGATGGATGGCGGCTCCGGCGGTGGCGATGCGGTGGGCGGCGGCTCCGGTGGTGGCGCAGTCGGTGGTGGCTCCGGCGGCGGCGCAGTGGGCGGTGGCTCCGGTGGCGGCGCAATGGGCGGTGGCTCCGGTGGCGGCGCAGCCGTGAGCTGTGGCGACGGTCGAAAGGACCTCTCAGAGGCGTGTGATGACGGCAACACCACGTCGGGCGACGGTTGCTCGATGACCTGCGCCGTGGAGTCGGGCTTCGTCTGCACCGGCACGCTGAGCGTCTGCGTGACCACCTGTGCCCCACATGTCCAGATTGAAGCCGCCGTTGTCCATCGCGCGCGCGGACGTGAGGGCGGCCTTGAGTTGCGCGTGCGTGGGGAGCCCGGCGCAGGGCTCCGCGGCGAGGGCGGTGAAAGACGAGACGGCGACGAGCGAAATGATGAAGCGGTGCATGAGCGCTCCTGAGAAAAGAGAGAGATGAAGCGCGGGCGTTATGCGCTGCAGCGGGAGCGCGCGGAAGACGGCACCTGAATGGAAGCCACTTCCCTCCGGGAAAGTGGGGCTCTCACGGAGACGACTGAAAGCAGCCTGTCCCCATTTCCGCGGCTGCGGCGCTTCAAACATTTCACCTGCTTTGCGAAGGAGGGGTTGGGCAGGGATGAACATCAACCGCCTCATGCTCGGTATCGCCCTGTTCCTCGCAGGTGCGTTCGCGGCCGTCCTCTCTACCGACTACCGCCGTCACGCGACCCAGGAGACGGAGGCGGCCGCGCGGGCTCACCGCGATCCGGCCACGCTCTACGGGGGCGAGACCGTCTTCACCATCGAACGCCGGGCCAAAGAAGAGGGCACCAAAGCGACCGTCGCGCTGGGACTTGGGCTCGTGTTGCTCACTGCGGGGGCGGGGTTGGGGTTCTCAGGGTGGCGTTCGCGAGCTGTGCGCGTTCAGGGGTGAGCAAAGTCCGCTCAGGGGCGGGGAACTCGTCGCGTTCGAGCTAAGGTCAGTTGCGTGCGGTCGCGTCTCGCTTTCGCTGCAGCCATCTGGTCTCAGATCGTGCTCGCAGCGCCGGGCTCGCCCACGCCCACCTCCCCGGCCGACGGCGGCTGGTGCGCGCGCACCTGCAACCTCAACTGGCACTTCGCGCAGGTGCTGCAGACCGTGGGCACCGAGGTTCAAGTGTTCGACGATCAAGGCGGGTTGGTGGGCAGCACGTTCGACGCGCTGACGGCGCCGCCCGACGACAACTGGACCACGCCCAACCTGGCCGACGCGGGCTTCTTCACCTGGCAGGTGCGCGGGCGTGACGATGCCGGCGTCACCTCGAGCTGGTCGGCGGCCTGGCTCTTCAAGCTCGATGGAGACGCTCCTCCGGCACCGGCCACGGTGACGGACTCGCTCGATGGCGGGTGGTTACGCCTGGTGAGCGCGCCGCTCAGCGATTCCCAGAGCGGCCTCGCCGTGTACCACTTCGGTTTTTCTCAGATCGATCGGCTCGATGGCGGCCTCACCTTCAACACCTCGTTCTTCACGCAAAAGCAGTCCGGGCCCAGCCGTGACACCTGGCTCGGCCCCGGCACCTGGTTGGCAGGCGTGCACGGCCACGACAAGGTCGACAACGCGGGCATCACCACGCTCGCAGGTCCCTTCGTGGTGCCCACCAGCGCCACCCTGCCGCAGGCGCCTCAGGTGGTGCTGGCGCGCTCCGACGGCGGGGCCTGGCCCAACCTGCCGTACATTTCTTCGGGAAGAACCTGGGTGATCACCGATGCCGGCGGCGCTGCGGTGACGCAATGGACCTTTTCGCGGCGCCCCGCGAACACCGACGCTGGGTGGGCCCTCGCCGGCTTTGGTGGGGGGGCGAGCTTCAATCAGCTCGACCTGCCGACGGGGCCGCTGGAGCTGCGCGTCGCGCTCATCTCGGGCACCGAGGTCTCTGCCTGGTCAGCGCCTATCGTGTTCCACGTCGACCAGAACGCCCCGCTCTCGCTGAGCGTCTCGGCGAGTGTCGACGGCGGCGTGGTGACGCTCAGCTGGCCGTACGGCCGCGACGTCTCGACGGGTGCGAGCGGTATCAACCACTACGAGGTGCGCCGGCTGCACCTCGACGCCTCGGTGGTGCTGCCCGACGTGCCGCACCAGCAGGCCCCCATCACCACCACCGACGTCCCGGGCGAGGGCGCTTGGTCCTTCAGCGTCGCCTCGGTGGACAACGCCGGCAACCGGGGCTCTGCCGCCGTGGTGACGGTCGACCTCCCGCCCGCGCAGCCGACCGGGTTCCGCGCGCTGGCAACCTCATCCCTGCCGGTGGACCTCAGCTGGGATGACGCGCGTGATGGCGGGTTCGACCTCACGTGGAAGGTGACGCGGGTCGATGCCTTCGACGCCTCGGTGCCGGTGGGCACCGCGTTGACGCCCGCGCTGATCGACGACGCGCCGGAGGGAAGGTGGTCCTACGAACTCGTCGCTACGGTCGATGGGCTGAACGGCCCTGCCGCGAGGCTCGACGGCGTGGTGCGCGACCTCACCCCACCAGCCGTGAGCGTTCCCCTGTTGAACCGCGTGGGCGCGCGAACCGTCGAGCTGACGTGGTCCGCTTCGGACGCGCTGTCGGGGCTGATGAGCGTGATGGCGGAACGCGACGACGACGGCGGCGTGGTGTCGCTCGGCGCGCAGAGCTCGCCCTTCGTCGATGGGCCGGTGGGCGATGGCACCTTTCACTACCGCGTGGTGGCCACCGACGTGGCCGGCAACCTGACGACCAGCGGCTGGAGCGCCGGCTTCCTCTCGCCTGTCGGCGTCTCGGTCGACCCGCTCGAACCCGCGCAGGTGAGCTGCGGTCAGCGGCTGGCACAGGCGTTCACGGCGAGTGAGCCGGTGACCTGGACGCTCCTCGACGGGCCCGAAGGCGCGACCCTCGATGACGACGGCGTGTTGACGTGGGTGCCAACCGCGCAGCACGCCGGTGAGGTGACGGTGCGCGTGGGCGCCAGCGGTGTTTCGGGATCAGGCGAGGGCACGTGGAGGCTGGACGTCACCTGCGAGTCGCGCCGCGCCACGGTGGGCTGCGGCTGCGGGAGCCTCGAGGGGAGCGTTTTGTTGCTCGCGTTGAGCCTGCTGCGAAGGAAACGAAGCGTTCCTAGAAGCGCATCGAGCCGATGAAGCCGCCGAGCAGGCCCACGATGATCGCGTTGAAGACCATGATCAGCAGCACGCGCCACACGGCCAGTTGGTAGGCCTGCTTGATCACCACCACCCCCACCACGAAGCCGATCAACGTGCCGATCTGCCCGAGCGCCGCCGAGGCGACGACGTTGATGGCCGCGATGACGGCGCTGGTGATGCGCGCCCGGGAGAACGCCGGCTTGTCACGGGCGGCTGAGCAGCAAGCTTCACTGCGCTCGAGCGCCAGCTCCACCCGCTTGCGTTCAGAGACGTCGCGCACCAACACCACGGCCTCGTCTGCGCCAGAGCGCGACGCGCGCGCCTCGTAGTAGCCGGTCTTTCCCTCGAGCCGCAGCTCGTACTCGAAGGCCGGGGCTTGCGCGCAAGCGCCGCAGCTCTCCCT
>JAYVNA010000170.1:0-6500 GCA_043758715.1 Archangium sp. | reverse complement strand
CTCCCATGCCGCCGACGCCCACGCGCGCGACGATCTCGTATTCGCCGATGGTCCGGCCGCTCAGATCGGGAATGTTCGAAGACACGCGAGAGCCCACTGTACCGCGAGGGCGTGCTTTTCGCCTCTTCGGCGACTAGAGGCGCGCCGCATGACGCCCGCCGTTTCCCCCCTCAATGGTTCGTTGTTCGGCCCTGGCCAGCCGTGCTTCGGGTGCAGCCCCGACAACCCCGCGGGGTTTCACCTGCACTTCGTCATCGAGGGCGACGACATCGTCACCCGCATGGTGCCCGAGAAGCACCACCAGGGCCCGCTGGGGCTGATGCACGGGGGCCTCATTTCCACCCTCGCGGACGAGACCGCGGCCTGGGCCGTGCTCGCGGTGACCGGCAAGTTCGGCTTCACCACCCACTTCGAGGCGCGCCTCTCGAAGGGCGTGCGTGTGGGCCTGGAGGTCGAGGCGCGCGCCCGGGTGACCAAGGCCGGCGGGCGGGTGGTAAAGTCCACCGTCGAGATCCGCCAGGAAGGCGACCTCTGCTTCACCGGTGATTTCACCTTCGTGCTGCTGGATCGCGCGGGCGCGGAAAAGCTGATGGGCACGGCGATGCCGGAGCAGTGGATCAAGTACTGTCGCTGACCATGCGCACGCTCCTGATCCTCTCCCTGCTCGTGGGCGCCGCCTGCGGCCGTGATTCGTTGCTCCGAGATGCGGGCACCGGCGGCGGAGGCGGAACCACGGGTGGGGGCGGAGGGATCACGGGCGGCGGAGGCGGAACCACCGGCGGCGGCGGAGGCTCGCTGAGCTGCGCCGGGCTCGGCGTCGAGGCCTGCCGGGCGCGTTCCGACTGCGCCGCTGACTTCTGCTTTCAGTGCACGTGCACGCCGCAGTTCAAGGGGTGCCGGGCCATCACCGCGACGCCCTTCGACTGTCCGGCGCTCGGCTGTCTTTCATTGCCCTGCTGCTCGACCGACATGACCTGCCAGAACGCGGAGCGCTGCGAGCCCCCGGGCACGCCCCAGGGCTGCGGCACCTGCAATGGCCAGCCGAGCCTGTGCACCAGCGACGGCCAGTGCGGCGCCACGGAGATCTGCGCTCCCCGGGCCTGCGCGTGCTCGGGTCAGACCGACTGCGCTCCGGGCTGCAGCGACACCAACCCCTGCGGCACCGGCACCACCTGCGTGAACAAACACTGCCAGCCGTCCACCTGCAGCGCGGCGGCCCCCTGCCCGGCCACCTTCAGCTGCGTCTCTGGATTCTGCCAGCGGAAGAGCTGCACCACCGACGTCGACTGCGCTGACGGCTTCTGCGTGACCCGCACCTGCCACGAGAGCTGGGGCGAGTGCCGCCTGCCGCACCCTTGAGGCCAGTTCGTTGCCGTACCCCGCCCGGCGTGTAGGCTCGGCGCCGTGCGTCACCTCGCTCTTCTGCTCGCGCTCACCGCGGCGGCCCCTGCGTGGGCGGACAACACGGCTGACGAGGCCGACGTCGCGTTCGATCTCGGCAACCGGGCGTACGCCAAGCGCGACTACGACGGGGCGCTCGCTTCGTACTTTCTCTCGTACCGGCTGGTGCCCAACCGCAACGTGCTCTTCAACATCGCGCGTTGCTACGAGGCGATCGACAGGCTCGACGAGGCATACCGGTACTGGAACGATCTCTTCGTCGATCCCTCGTTGCCCGAGGCCGATCGCCGCGACGTGAAGCAGGCGCTGGCGCGGTTGGGGCCGAAGGTGGCGCTGGTCACCATCACCTCGACGCCCCCGGGCGCGGAGCTCTACGTCGATCGCAAGGATCTCGGCAGCCGCGGCCGCACGCCGCAGACGATCGCGGTCGCTCCCGGTTCGCACACCTTGTTGCTCGAGCTCGCGGGCTATCGCCCGGGCAGCGTGAAGCTCAGCGCGGTGCGTGGCAAAGACGCCAGGCTCACCGCACCGCTCGAGCGCGTGGTCGGCGGCGTCGCGATCAGCGGCACGCCCGAGGGCGCCGTCATTCGCGAGTCGGCCGACGGGCCCGAGCTGGGCCGCGTGCCCACCACCCTCTCCTTCCCTCCGGGTCAACGGCTGTTGGTGGTGCAGGCGCCCGGTCACCTGCCCCAGCAGGTGCTGATCGACGTGAAGGCCGACATCGTGGCGGCGGCGAAGGTCGCGTTGCCCGAGCGGCCGCGCCCCACCGGTAAAGTGGTGGTCACTTCGAACCGCGAGAACTCGGTGGTGCGCGTCGATGGCCGCGACTACGGCTTTACCCCCACGGTGCTCACCCTGCCCGTCGGCGACTACGTGGTCGAGGTGAGCAGCGATGAAGTGACGCCGCTCGAGCAGAAGGTGAAGGTGGCTGAAGACAGTGAGACGCGGGTGGCGGCCGAGCTGCGGTATGCGCCCCCGAAAGTCGGCGCGGCCTCGAAGCAGGCGCTCTCAGTCGATCAAGCCCCCGCTTCGGTCACGGTGATCACCCGCGAGGAACTGCGCGCGTTCGGCTACCAGACCCTGGCGGAGGCGCTTCAGGCGGTGCGCGGCTTCTTCCTCGCAGACGATCGCATCTACACCTACGTGGGCGTGCGCGGGTTTCAGCCCCCGGGCGATCTCAACACCCGCATCCTCGTGTTGTGGGACGGACACCCGGTCAATGACGTGTGGGCGGGCCAGGCGTTCACCGCGCGCGATCTCGAGACCGATCTCTCGGTGGTCGATCGAATCGAAGTGGTGCGCGGTCCCGCATCGATTCTCTTCGGCACCGGCGCTTTCTTCGGCGTCATCAACGTGGTGCCACGGGCGCGCGTGGGTGAGAAACGTCACGTCGAAGCGATGGTGGGGGCCGGCGGGCAGAACGGCGTGAAGGCGCGGGTGATCGGCAGCCTGGGTTCAGAAGGCAGCTCGCTGATGCTCACGGGCGCAGGCTTTCTCTCTGAAGGCGCGGCGTTGACCGAGCTGGGAGGCACCACGGTGAAGGGGCTCGATGGCGAGCGGGCCTTCGGCGTCGCGCTGCACGGCGAGTGGAACGGCTTCACGGTTCGCGGAAAGCTCAATCAGCGCCGAAAGCAGATCCCCACCGCGCCGCTGGGCGCCACCCTGGGGCAGCCGGGCACCGAGTACACCGACGTGCGCGGCTTCGCCGAACTGCTCTACGAGAAGGACTGGGAGCGCCTCACGCTCTCGGCACGCGTGGGCTACGACGCCAGCCGCTACCGCGGGTACTACGCCCGGCTCGATTCTGAAGGAAACCGCTACCGCGACACGGACACCGGCGGGGCCGACTGGGTCAGCGGAGAAGTGCGCCTGGCCGCCACCCTCTTCCCAGGCAACCGGCTGACCGGCGCGGTCGAAGCGCAGGGCCAGTTCGTCACGCAGCAGCCGGTGGGCACCTTCGTCCAGGACCCGCACACCCGAATTCTGCTGTCGGGCACGATCCTCGATGAGTGGCAGCTGTACGGCCGGGTGTTCATCCAGGCGGGTCTGCGCGTCGACAAATACTTCGACCTCGCCGAGATCGCGCTCTCGCCCCGCGGTGCGGTGGTGGCCAAGCTCTACGAAGGCGGCGTCACCAAGCTGGTCGCGGGCCGCGCCTTCCGGGCGCCGAATGTCTACGAGACGACTTTCTCCGACGCCAACGCCACCCAGCGCGCGCCGGTCCCGCCTCCGAGCCCGGAGCTGATCACGACGTTCGAAATCGAGCACTCCCACGACTTCACGCCTGAGCTGCGCATCACGGCCGCCGGCTACTTCAACCTCATCGACAAGCTCGTGGTGCTCGCGCAGGACAACTTCGACACTCCGCTGTGCTCGGGCATGACGGTGCAGTGCTACTCGTTCACCAACAGCAGCGCGCAGTTGAAGGCCGGTGGGGCCGAGCTCGAGCTGCGCTGGCAGCCGAGCCGCTTCACCCTGGTCGACGCTTCGTATTCCTTCACCACCCTGGTGGGCGCCGAGGAGATCACCGGCGGCGCGTACCCGGCTCACGTGGCGTCACTGCGCGCGATGGTGCCGCTGAAAGAGGGCCTGGTGCGGTTGTCGGGCCAGGGCATCTTCCAGTCGGCGCGGCGCGCGCAGGACGGCAGTTCGATCGGCGAAGCGTTCCTGCTCAACTTCGGGTTGTCGGGGGAGTACGGGCCGGTGCGCTACTTCGCCGGAGTGCAGAACCTGCTCGACCAGCGATACGTGGTGCCGGTGTTGAGCGAGACCGCGTTCTCGAAGATTCCGCAGTACGGCCGAACGTTCTTCATCGAGCTCGCAGCCGGCTTCTAACCATCTTTCTGCCTCCCTCTCCCCCGCGGGCCCGCGGGGGAGAGGGTCGGGGAGAGGGCATGCGCTCCTTCTTGCACCACCGCCCGCATGTCCCGACGCGCGTGGCCGATGAGCCTCATCTCTGTCATCTGCACCGTCGCCGCCGTGGTCACCTTCCCGCGTATCCCGCTGCTGCTGCGGTCGGCCAGATACGCGCGGCCCCGCCCGTTGCGAATGCCGGTCTCAGGCCTGCAACCCCGTGAAGCGCGCTCGAGCTGGCACGCATCGCGCTCGGGTGGCCGCAGACACGAAGGCATCGATCTGTTCGCGAAGAAGGGCACGCCGGTGATCTCGGCCACCCGCGGCGAAGTCTGGCGCATCGGCGTCGACTCGCTGGGCGGCAACGTGGTGACCGTGCTCGGCGATGGGCCTGCGCTCTACTATTACGCGCACCTCGACGACTGGGGCGACGGCCTCTTCGTGGGACGCCGCGTGGAGAAAGGCACGCCGCTGGGCTTCGTGGGGAACACGGGCAACGCGCGCACCACGCCGCCGCATCTGCATTTTGGCGTGTACCGGATCGGCTGGTGGCGCTCCCAAGCCGTCGATCCCGCGCCCCTGCTCGGAGTGACGCGCTAGCAAGAGCCAAGAGCCCCCTCTCCCCGCGGGCCCTGTACGGGAGAGGGTTGGGGAGAGGGCCTCCCCCTTTTGACGCTACGGTCCCGCCGCCGTGCCGCTCCTCTTCATCACCTCCCTGCTCTGGGCCTTCTCCTTTGGGCTGACGAAGAAGCTCGCCGGTCTCGACGGGGCCTTCATCTCAGCCGCGCGGCTGAGCCTCGCGCTGCTCGTCTTCCTGCCGTTCCTCCGGGTCCGGGGGCTGAGCTCGCGCGGTGCGTTTCGTTTGTTCGCGATCGGCGCGGTGCAGTTTGGCCTGATGTACCTCGCGTACAACGAGAGCTATCGCTACCTGAAGAGCGCCGAGGTCGCGTTGTTCACGCTCACCACCCCGGTGCTGGTGACGCTGATCGCCGACGCGCTCGAGCGAACGCTGCGTCTTCGGGGGCTGCTGGCCGCCTTGCTCGCGGTGCTCGGCGGTGCGGCGATCGTCTTCCGCTCTGCGACCCTCGAGAGCACGTTGCTGGGCATCGCGCTGGTGCAGTTATCGAACCTCGCGTTCG
Source organism: Archangium sp. (assembly GCA_043758715.1). Taxonomy (GTDB): domain Bacteria; phylum Myxococcota; class Myxococcia; order Myxococcales; family Myxococcaceae; genus Archangium_A. Next base: position 1,107 of record JAYVNA010000170.1, on the reverse strand, counting down.
CGCTCGGGCAGGTGCTGTACCGGCGCGAGCGCCTCAGCTCGCCGCAGCTCAAAGACACTCAGCTCTTCGCGCTGCTCTACCTGGGTGGCTGCGCGGTGGTGATCCCCGCTTCGCTCCTGCGCACCGACTTCGCAGCGCTGACGCTCACCTCGATGCAGGTGGAAATCCTCCTCTACCTCGGGGTGATCGCCTCGGGACTTGGGTTCTTCCTGTGGAACCGCGGCGCCACCCAGGTCAGCGCGGCGACACTCGCGGCCATGAACAACGCCAAGATCCCCCTCGCAGTCACAGCGTCGTTGTTCGTCTTTGGTGAGCAGGTCGATCTGCTGCGCTTGCTCGCCAGTGGGGTCCTGCTGGCGCTTGCCGTCTGGCTCGCCGAGCGCAAGGTTGCGCAGGCTTGAGAGCCCCCCGTTTCAAGACCGCCCGTGCCATCGCCGCGCTGGTGCTGGGCTTCGGCTTCTTCGCCGCGTCGATCGGGCTCGTGATCGCGCTCATCTGGGCCGGCGCGCTCGTCGGGCAATTCGTCATCCACTCCAGCCGGGGCAGCAGCACCATCGTCGGCATCGTGCTCGTGGTCGGGCTGTTCGTGGTCGCGGGAGTGGTGAGCTGGGCGCTCTTCCCGAAGACCCAGCGCTTCAAGCCGCCGGGGCCTGAGCTGAAGCGGGAACTCCACCCTGCCCTCTTCAAGGAGATCGACCGCGTCGCCGCGCGCTGCGGCGTGAAGGGCCCGCGTCACGTGTACCTCTCCCCGAACGTGAACGCGTTCGTCGCAGACGTCGGTGGGGTGCTCGGCATCGGCACCACCCGCGTGCTCGGCCTGGGCCTGCCGCTCCTGCATTGCCTCACCCGGGCCGAGCTGCGCGCGGTGCTCGCCCACGAGTTCGGTCACTACGCGGGCGGTGACACGCACATCGGCCACTGGCTCTACCGGGTGCGAGCCTCGGTGCACGACGTGGTGGAAGGGCTCGCGAGCGCCTCTGAGGTGTCGGAATCGAACGAGGTGCCCGCGCTCACCATTCTCTTTCTCGTGGTGCGCTGGCCCTTCGTTCGCTTCGGGAATTTCTATCTGAACTTCACGCTCGCGCTCAGCCGCGCCCAGGAGCTCGC
>JAYVNA010000169.1:0-6502 GCA_043758715.1 Archangium sp. | reverse complement strand
CAAAAGGGACGGCCAGGACACACGCGAAGTAACGCTACCGTTGCTTCCTTCCGGACCTGGCGGGGTTCACGGCCCCGCGTTGCCCTGACCAGAAGATGTTCGAACCTTCATAACTCGAATCTGCGGAGAGAGTGGGATTCGAACCCACGATACCCTTTCAGGTACACACGCTTTCCAGGCGTGCGCCTTCAGCCACTCGGCCATCTCTCCAGGAACGCCCCGCCTGAAAGGAGCGCGGCAAAGCGGAGAGCGTAGGATTCGAACCTACGGTACCGTTACCGGTACGCCTGATTTCGAGTCAGGTGCCTTCGACCACTCGGCCAGCTCTCCAACATCACTATTCAGTTGTTCTGAGGGCGTTTGCCTTCCGCCCTCACTTATTCATCTGCGAGCCCGAAGGTTCGCGAAAAAAATCTTGAGCGCCTGACTGCACGCTTCACTCATCACGCCGCCCAACACTTCGACCCGGTGGTTATGCCTCGGATCCACCGCAAGGTTGTAGAGAGATCCGACCGCGCCCGCTTTCGGGTCCATCGCGCCGAAGACGAGCCGTGAGACCCGCGACTGCACCAGGGCACCGGCGCACATCGCGCAGGGTTCCAGGGTGACGTAGATGGTGACGCCGCTCAGCCGCCAGGCACCGACGGCCTGGGCCGCCTCGCGCATCGCGTTGAACTCCGCGTGAGAGAAGGGGTCTCGATCGATTTCGCGACGGTTGTACCCACGCCCGATGATCTCGCCATCCTTCACTGCGATGGCGCCGACAGGGACTTCGCCCAGGCTCGCCGCCGTGGCGGCCAGCTCCAATGCGACAGCCATGAAGTCTGCATCGGTCATCGAGTTGTTTTGCGCTCCGTGAGGGATTCGAACCCCCGGCCTTTGGATTCGTAGTCCAACGCTCTATCCAGCTGAGCTAACGGAGCTTTTCACCAACAAAACCGACTCTGCGGAGTGAGAGGGATTCGAACCCTCGATACACTTTCGCGTATACAGGTTTAGCAAACCTGCGCCTTCAGCCGCTCGGCCATCACTCCAGCGAAATGACGAGACGTCCTGTCAAAGAACTGCTTCCTACGGAACAGGTAGGATTCGAACCTACGAACGCCTTTCAGCGTCTGCGGTTTTCAAGACCGCCGCCTTCAGCCGCTCGGCCACTGTTCCAGCTAACCAGCGGACTGTCGTTCTACTGGACCCTGACCGGCAGCCCACCCGCACCTGCCGCCACACCTCGGCGGGCGCCTGATACCAAGTCGTTCCCCACTTGCCAACAACAGAACGCCGATCGCTTCAAGGGCGGCCGGCCGGAAGCCGTTCGCGGAGCCTTTCGAGGGCTTTGCGACCGGCTGGGGCAATGAGGTCAGCGCAGCTTCGGCGGTCGACGGGCACCTGGGCTGCGGCGAGTTCGGGGAGCGCAACCGCGCCATTCCACCCACGCGCCGCGCGGCACGAGAGCTGCTCACGGTGGATGCATGAGCGCTGTGCCCGTAAAAGCAACGCGATGGGGTGACGGTCTGCGGACCGCGATGGTCATGTTCGCCCTGCTCTCGACCATCGTCGGGTTCTTCTGGCTGGCCTCGGACAAGATCAAACCCGGCCCTCAGGCCATGGTGCCACGGGTCTGGCCCGCGAGGAGCGGATTGGCCCGCGACCCCTCTCGACCGACCCTGGTGATGTTCGCCCACCCCCGGTGCCCCTGCACCAACGCGAGCCTGTCGGAGCTGCGCAAGGTGATGAGCAATCACCCCCACGACGTCACCTTCATCGTCGCCTTCGCGATGCCCACCGGGGTCGGCCCCGAGTGGCGCACGTCCTTCAGCCACTCGACGGCGGAGTCGCTCGAGGGCCTGATCGTGGTCGACGACGCCGACGAGCGGGAAGCGCGGCGGTTCGGCGCGATGACTTCGGGCCAGGTGGTGCTGTTTGGGGCCAGCGGTGAGCTGCTCTTTGAAGGCGGCATCACCTCGTCGCGCGGTCACGAAGGCGACAACGCGGGCGAGGATCAGGTGCTCGCGCTGCTCTCGAACCGCGCGGCCGGGGAGACCAGCCCCGTGTTTGGCTGTGAGCTCGACCAGGAAGCGCCATGACGCCCTCCAGTGAACAAACTCAGGTGACGGTCAGCTCTTTGAGGCCGCCCATGTACGGCCACAGCACCTCGGGCAGACCCACGCTGCCGTCTTCGCGCTGGTAGTTCTCGAGAATCGCCACCACCGTGCGCCCGACCGCGAGCCCTGAGCCGTTGAGGGTGTGCACCAGCTGCGGCTTTTCCCCCGGGCCCGAACGGAAACGAATCTTGGCCCGCCGCGCCTGGAAGTCGCCGAAGTTCGAGCATGAGCTGATCTCGCGGAACGCGTTCTGCCCGGGCAGCCACACCTCGAGATCGAAGGTCTTCTGCGAGGCGAAGCCCATGTCACCGGTGCACAGCAGCATGCGGCGGTGATGCAGGCCGAGCTTCTCCAGAATGTTCTCGGCGTCGGCCACCAGGGTCTCGAGCTCGTCCATCGAGGTGGCAGGGTTCGCGAACCTCACGATCTCGACCTTGTGGAACTGGTGCATGCGAATGAGGCCGCGGGTGTCCTTGCCGGCGGCGCCTGCCTCGGCGCGGAAGCACGGCGAGAACGCCACGTACTTCACCGGCAGCGCCCCCTCGAGGATCTCGTCGGCGTGGTAGTTCGTGACGGGCACTTCGGCGGTGGGAATGAGAAACAGCTCACGCCCGGTGACCGTCTTGAACGCGTCTTCTTCGAACTTGGGCAGCTGGCCTGTGCCCGTCATCGACGCGCGTGAGACCAGGTAGGGCGGCAGCAGCTCGGTGTACCCGCGCTTCGTGTGCTCATCGATCATGAAGGCGGTGAGCGCGCGCTCGAGCCTCGCCAGGGCGCCCTTGCTGAAGGCAAACCGGGGCCCCGAGACCTTCACGCCGCGCTCGAAGTCGAGCAGGCCGAGCTTCTCGCCGATCTCGAAGTGCTGTTTGGGGGTGAAGAGGAAGCTGGGCTTCTCGCCCCAGACCTTCTCGACCTTATTGCCGTGTTCGTCGGCGCCCACCGGCACCGATTCGTGCGGCACGTTGGGCACGATCATCATCTGGGCGGAGAGCTCTTCTTCGATCGCCTTGAGCTTGCCGTCTTGATCCTTGATGACCGCGCCCAGCTCCTTCATCTGAGCCTGCAGCGCCGGGGTGCGCTTGGCGGGGTCCTTCATCTGCTCCGAGGCGGTGTTCTTCTCGGCCTGGTTCTTCTCCAGCTCCTTGTAGAGCTTGCTGCGCTCCGCGAAGAGCTCCTGGAAGCGCGAGAGATCGAGGGTCCCCCCGCGCGACTGGAGCCTGGCCACCACCGCTTCGAAATTTTTCGCGACTTCCTTCAGATCCAGCACGACGCCCTCTTCATTTGCCTTCGAGGTAGTAGATCTTGTCCCCTACCTCCGTCTTGTTCTCGGCTTCGGGGCGCAGGTCGAGATATTTCTTGAAGGCCCCGATCGCTTCCTTCTTCTTCCCGATTTCTTCGGTCAGAAACCCCAGGGCCAACCATGCGTCGGCGTTCTCGGGCTCGGCGGCGATCGCCTTGTGGTACCAGTCGACCGCTTTCGGGTACTGGTGCTTCTCCTGATAGGCCTGACCCAGCTTCGAGTAGGCGGCCTTCAGATCGGGGTCAGCCTCGAGGGCCAGCGAGTAGCTGGTGATCGCGCCTGACCAGTCATCCATCTTCATCTGGGCGTCCCCGATCAACGCCCGCACCGTCTTGCGGCTGGGGTCGGAATCGAGCGCCTGCTGGTAGTAGGCGACCGCCTTCTTGAAGTCGTTGCGATCGAAGTAGATCTTCCCGATCTCCTCGAGCGCGTCGGAATATTTCGGCTCGACCTCGAGGGCCAGCTTGAGCTCGGCCAGGGCGTCGTCACCCTTGCGGGCGTCGGCCAGAATGCGGCCGTACCAGTAGAGGTAAAGCGGGTTCTTCGCGTTGTAGTCGACCGCCCGCTTCATCGCCTCGATGGCCTGGGTGTGCTCGCTCTTCGCGTTCTTGAGGCGCGCCAAATAGAAGTTCGCGTCGGGGTGACCCGGCTCGGCCACCAGCGCGGAGTTGAGGTGGGTGAGGGCGCCGTTGAGATCGCCCTTGTCGAACTTCACCGCGCCTAAGGTCACCACGATCTGCGTCACCTTGGGCTCGGCTTCGTGCGCGGTGTCGAGCTCGGTGATCGCCTCGTCGAGGCGCCCCAGCTTCCACAGCGCCACGCCGCGTTGCAGGCGGCCGCCCGGAATGTGCGGGTTGAGCTCGAGCGCCTTCTGCACCTGCGTCGCCGCGAGCTCGAACTTGCCGCGCTCGAGTGAGACCTGCGAGGCGCCCAGGTGGGCGTCGGCAGAGTAGGGGTTCAACTCGATCGCCTTCTTGAACTCGTTCTCGGCGCGCTCGAGGTTGCGCTCGTGCAGCGCCAGCTCGCCCATGCCCACGCGCATGGCGGCGTTGTCGGGCGCTTGCTCCAGGCCCTTTTCCAGCACCGGGCCCGCTTCCTTGAAGCGGCGATCGCGCATGTAGTTGCGCGACAGGTAGAGGTACGCGTCGAGGATCTTCGGGTCGGCCGCGATCGCGCGCTTGTACGCGTCTTCGGCGTCCTTGGTGTTGCCCAGTGCGTCAGCCACGCGCGCGCTCAGGTACGAGAGCGTGGCGTTGCCCGGGAAGCGGGCGTTGGCCGAGGACATCACCTTGGTCGCTTCGTCCATCTTGCCCAGGATGATGAGCGAGCCCAGGTAGCCTTCGGTGTACTCGAGGCTTTCGGGCATCGCCTTGACGGCGACCTGGTACAGCGGCGCCGCTTTTTCCGGCTGGTTCAACTCGGCGTACGCGTGCGCCAGGCGCCCGTTGGTGAAGGCGTTGGTGGGGTCGGCCTTGAGCGCCTCTTCGAACAGCGGCACCGCCTCGCTCAGCTTGCCCTCGACCACCAGCGATTCGGCCTTGAGCGCCAGCGCCTTGCCCACCGTACTGGGGGCGAGGCTGGGCCGGCCTTCTTCACTGAGTGCCCTCGCGAGCAGCTCGTTGCCGCGCTCGACTTCCTTGCGGCGAATGATGGTGATTTCCGCGAGCTCGACGGCAGACGCGAGGTGGCCAGGGTCTGCTTCCAGCGCCTCGGCCAGCTTGCCGGCCGCTTCGTTGATCTCGTTCTGCTGCTTGTGGAGCATGCCCAGCTCGTGCAGGGCGCGTGCGCTCTTGGGGTCCTTCTTGAGCACGGCCTCGTATTCGGCCTTCGCCTGGGCGGGCTGCTTCTTCTGCAGGTACGCCTCGGCGCGCAGGAAGAGCGACTCGAGATCGTCACTGTCACGGGCGACCGCATCGGCGATCGACGCGAGCGCCGCGTCGGCGTCTTTCTTGTTGAGCGCTGCCGAGGCCTCGGTCTTCAGCACCTCCGGGTGCTTTTCACCGAGCAGGCGCACGTTCACCAACTCGTTGTACGCCTGGTCGACTTCACCGGGCTCGGCCTTGCCGTACTTGCGATCGAGATAGAACACCGCCTGGCACCAGATGGCGCGCGCCTCGGGGTAGTCCTTGATCTGGAGCGCCTGGTTCGCGGAGTCCTTCGCGAGCCGGTACGACTTCCAGGTGTCCTGGAGGAAGGCTTTGCGCGCGACCTGCAGGTAGCCGAACTCGCGCGTGTCGGGCTTGACCTTGGCGGGGAAGAGCACGCGCAGGGCGAAGAAGCCGTAGGGCGTCGCCACCCCCAGGCCCACGCCGCCGATGATGAAGGAAGCCGCCAGCACGCCCAGGATGATGAAGGGCAGCTTCTTCTTGAAGGGAATGGGCTCCTTGCTCTGCACGACGGCGATGGCCGCCATGCGCCCTTCGTAGAGCTGCTTGAGCCGGTCCATCGACGGGCCGCGCGCGTCGTCGACCTGCTGCAGCTGGGCCTGCGTCTGGGTGCGCGCAGGCGCTTCCATCAGGCGCGCGATCACCGCTTGCAGCGCGGGCTCGGTGCCGATGGCCTGCCAGTTCTCCGTGTCGGGAGAGACCTCCTCGTTGCCGAGGAGCTGGCCGTCTTCGAGCATCTTGATGATCACGGCCTCTTCGAAGGGGCCGAACACCTTGCCGCTGCGGCGCTTCACGTGGAAGCGGCGCACGTTGATCTGCTCGTCGCCTTTGACGCCCGCTTCCCGGGCCGTCTTGTCGATGAACGACAACATCTCGAGGCCGTCGGTCGGCCCCTGCGGGGCGCTGGTCTGGGGGAGCGGGGCGCTCAGGTCGGCTTCGAGATCATCGTGCGCGGGCGCCTTCTTGCCGGCACCTCCGGTGGGATCGAACTCGAGATCGCCGCCACCACCGAAGTCCACCTCACCAAAACCCATGCTGCCGCCGCCGGGGGGCGGAGGGGGCGGGCTGCCGAACTCGAACCCTCCGCCCGGAGGCGACGAGCCGAAGTCTTGCGAGGGAGGAGGGGGCGCGGCGGGTGCGTCGAACTCGAAACCACCCGACGCCGCGGGCGGCGGATCAGCGGGCTGAGCCCCGAACTCGAAGCCCGTGGGGGC
>JAYVNA010000168.1:0-2032 GCA_043758715.1 Archangium sp. | reverse complement strand
AGATGAGCCCACCCGGCCGCTTCGGATCGCTGCGAATGCGATCACTCGCGTTCGGGTACGAGACCTTCATCGACAGGTGGTAGTCCGAGGTCGGGTTGAACTCCGGCACTTCGTAGAGTCCTTCCGGCACCTGCTCATCGCCTTCTTTGCGCTTGGGGCCCAGCTCGCCGGACGCCGCGCAGAAGGGGTACGACTTCACCAGCACCATCGGCTCGCCCTTCTTGCCGGCCCAGAGCTCGAGCAGGCGCTCCTTCTTGAGGCCGCGCAGGTAGACCTCGTCGACGGGGTACGTGAGGCCGGCTTTTTCGACGAGCGTCTTGAGGTCGGCCGCCCGGCGTTCTCGAATGTCCTTCACCTTGTCTTTGGCCAGAGCGGCGGTCGCGACCAGGGTCAACAAGAGGACAAGGCGCATTGAGCTTCCAGACGCTTCGGGGTCAGGTGCGGTTCCGGTTATCCCCTCGGCTTATTCGGGCAACGCCTTGGCGGGGTTCTTCACGCCCATCAACTGCGCGGTGATGAACTCTTCGAGATCACCATCGAGCACCTTGTCGGGCTGGCCCGATTCGACGCCCGTGCGCAGGTCTTTCACCATGCGGTACGGCGCGAGCACGTAGCTGCGAATCTGAGAGCCGAAGCTGATGTCGGCCTTGGTGCCTTCACGGGACGCGGTCTCGGCTTCGCGCCTCTTGAGCTCGAGGTCGTAGAGGCGCGAACGCAGAATCTGAAACGCCATGTCCTTGTTGGCGCTCTGGCTCCGCTCGGTCTGCACGGTGAGCACGATGTTCGTGGGCAAGTGGCGCAGCTGCGCGGTGCTGCTGGTCTTGTTGACCTTCTGGCCGCCGGCGCCTGAGCCGCGAATGAACTTCAGCTCGTAGTCCTTCTCGGGGATGTCGATCTTGATGGTGTCATCGACCTCCGGGTACACGTCGATGGACGCGAACGAGGTGTGGCGGCGCGCGTTCGAGTCGTACGGCGAGATGCGCACCAACCGGTGCACGCCCATCTCGGCCTTCATGTAGCCATAGGCGTTGTCGCCCACGACGCGCAGCGAGGCGTTCTTGATGCCCGCTTCTTCGCCTGCGTTGTAGTCGCTGACCTCGACCGTCCAGCCGCGGCGTTCGCAGTAGCGCGTGTACATGCGGTACAGCATCGAGGCCCAGTCCATCGACTCGGTGCCCCCGGCGCCCGCGTTGATGTCGACGTAGCAGTTGAGGTGATCGGTGGGCCCCGAGAGCATCTTCTGCAGCTCGAGCACCTTGAGGTGATCTTCGACGCCGGGAAGCAGGGCGAGGCCCTCTTCCTTACTCGCGGGGTCGCCCATCTCCTCCCCGAGTTCGAGGAGCGTCTTGGCGTCATCGAAGCGGCGCTGGGTGGTCTCGTAGGCGGCGAGCTGCTTTTCCAGCGTCGTCTTTTCCTTCAACATGCCCTGCGCCTTGACGTTGTCGTTCCAGAAGTCAGGCAACGTCGAGTCGCGCTCGATCAGCGCGATGCGGCTCTTCTTGCGGTCGACGTCAAAGAGACCCCCGGAGGCTGGTGAGCCTCGCCTGGAGGGAGTTCAGCTGCTCGGTGAGGAGGTCGTTCGCCATGGGAATACCCGTAGAAGTTCGGTTCGCGAGACGCAAGCAGCATTCCCCTGCTGACAACGCCGGTCGAGGCCATTAACTCAGCGCCACTCAGTCCCACCCGAACGAAGGAGTCACACATGAAGTTCGAGCTGGATCCCCTCCCCTACGCCAAGAACGCCCTGGTCCCTCACCTGTCCGAGGAGACGTTCTCGTTTCACTACGAGAAGCATCACCAGGCGTACATGACGAACCTGAAGAAGCTGCTCGAGGGCAAGCCCGAGGCCGAGAAGAGCCTCGAGGAGATCGTGAAGACCTCGTCGGGCGGCGTGTTCAACAACGCGGCGCAGGTGTGGAACCACACCTTTTACTGGAACTCGATGAAGCCCGCGGGCGGCAACGAGCCCACCGGCGCGCTCGCCGACGCGATCAAGAAGGACTTCGGCAGCTTTGCCGACTTCAAGAGCCAG
>JAYVNA010000167.1:0-6527 GCA_043758715.1 Archangium sp. | reverse complement strand
ACCCCTCGAAGGCGCCGCTGATCTCGGTGCTGGGCGCCCCGGTGTACTGGGTGCTCGAGAAGGTGCAGGGCCCGGTGAGCGAGGTCTCGCAGGTCTTCTGGAGCCGCCTCTTCGTCACCGTCTTGCCCGCGCTGTTTCTGCTGGTGCTGCTGCGAAAATTTCTCTCGGCGTACGTCGAGCCCCTCACGGCCGATCTCTTCACGCTGGTGTACGCGCTGGGCACCATGGCCTTCAGCTACGCGGAGTCGTTCATGAGCCACCAGCTGACCGCCGTGCTGCTCTTCTCGGCGTTCTTCTGCGCGTGGAAGGTCGAGCGCGGTGAGTGGAAGGTGCGCGGCTACGCACTGGCCGGGGTGCTCGCGGGCGCGGCGGTGACCGCGGAATACACGGGGGCGCTCGGCGTGCTCTGCGTGGCCGCGTACACGCTTTCGGCGCGGTGGAAGAAGTGGCGCGAGCTGGGGCAGGCGGTGGTGCTGGTCGTGCTGGGCGCCGCGCCGCTGCTGGCAGCGCTGCTCTGGTACCACGCGGTGGTCTTCGGCGGCCCCTTCGTCTCCGGGTACAAGTTCCTCAACGACGCGGCGTACATGGGCTGGCACACCGGGGGTTTCCTCGGGATCAAGCTGCCCGACCTGCGCGCCCTGGGGCTCTCGTTCTTCTCTCCGTTGCGGGGGTTGTTCGCGCTCTCGCCGTTCCTCTTCGCGGGCTTCTTCGGCGCCCAAGACGTGCGCAGCAAAGATCGGCCCTTCTTCGTCTTGCTGATCGTGCTGCTGGTGACGCACGCGTACTTCACCTCGTCGTTCACCTACGACAGCTGGGGTTGGACGGTGGGCCCGCGCCACCTCACCGGCATTCTTCCCTTCCTCATCTTGCCGGTGGCGATGGCCTTCGAGCGGTTGCGAAAGACGCCGGGGTTCTCGGGCTCGCTGTTGGCGGGGCTCGCGGTCTCTTCGGTGCTCGCCACAGGCCTGGTGGGCTTCGTCAACTACGTGCCTGATGACGTCAGCTCGTCGGTGTGGGGCCTCGCGGTGCCGATGCTGGCCGACGGGGTGTGGCCGGTGTCCTGGCTCGCGGCGTGGGTGCCAAACCCCGCTTCGGGGGCGCTGCTGGTGGTGCTGCTGTTGGCGCTGACCGCGTGGCTCGCGATGCAGTTCAAGGCGCTGGGGGCCGCCCCCGGGGTGCTCGTGCTGGTGCTCGTTTTCCACTTCGCAGGGCTCAAGGTGCTGCCCACCCTGGGCAGCGACGGCACGCTCCCCGCGCATGACCAGGCTGCGCGGAACCTGCTCGAATCGGTGTGGCTCGCGCCCGCGGGCAGCAAGGTGCAGTTCGGCGGTCCGTGAGCGCCCCAAAGGGTGCTACGCAATCAGCGTGCGCGGAACGGATGCATTCGGAGGCCTGGTCGGTGGATTGCCCGCCGTCCTCTTCGAGTGCGACCCCAGAGGCGAAGTGCGGGAGATGTCACCGTACTGGACCGAGCTGACCGGCCAGAGCATCGAAGACTCGCTGGGCAAGGGGTGGATGAAGCACCTCGATCGCGACGGCCTCTCCACCGCCTTTTGCGAGATGTCGAAGGTGGTGCAGCGCGACGAACCGGTGCGCTTCAACTTTCGCTGCCGGCAGCAGAGCGGTGAGTGGTGTTGGCTTCGCACGGTCGCCCGGGCGCGCCTCGAAGACGGCAAGGTGGTGGGGCTGGTGGGGCTGTCCGTGGTGGTGCCGCCGTCCGAGGCGTTGGAAGACTCGGCGCGGGTGCGCATCGAAGAGGCCGAGCGGCTGGCGGCGCGGGCCGATGCGCTGCTCGCGGCCTCGCCCGACCTCCTCTTTCAAGTCAGCTCCGGGGGCGTCTTCATCGGCTACCGGGCCAGCGATCTCTCGAGGCTGATGATGACGCCCGAGAACTTCCTGGGGAAGACGCTCGAGGAGGTGATGGCGCCCGGGGTCTCGGCGGTGGCGCGCGAGAAACTTCAACTCGCCCTCTCGACCGGGAAGGCGCAGCAGTTCAACTACGACCTCGACATGCAGGGGACGGTGTTCACGTTCGAGGCGCGCGTGCTGCCGCTGAAGACCGACGGCGTGCTCTTCGTGATTCGCGACGTCACCGAGGCCCGCCGCAACGAGGCCGAGTTGGTGGCCGCGCGGGAAGAGGCGCTCGAGCGCAGCCGGCTCAAGACCCAGTTCCTCGCCAACGTGAGCCACGAGATTCGCACGCCGCTCAACGGCATTCTCGGGGTCACCCAGCTGCTCAAGCAGCAGTCGCTGCCTCCTGAACTGAGCGAGTACGTCGACGTGCTGCAGGGCGCGGGCGAGTCGTTGCTCGGCATCGTCGACGACGTGCTCGATCTGTCGAAGATCGAAGCGAACAAGCTCGAGCTGGAACCGCGCGTCTTCGATCTCGAGCGGGTGGTGAGCGAGACCGCGCGCAGCTTCCTCGCAGTGGCCCAGCGCAAGCACGTCGAGCTGTTGGTCGACGTGGCCCCCGAGGCGCGGGGCCCGGTGCGCGGCGATCCCTCCCGGATCAGGCAGATCATCAACAACCTGGTAGGCAACGCGGTGAAGTTCACCGACGCGGGTTCGGTGCGGGTCACCGTGGTGCGCACCGAAGACGACCGGGTGCGCATCACCGTCAGAGACACAGGCCCCGGCATCGCGGCCGACCATCACCAGCGCATCTTCGAAGCCTTCGAACAGGCCGACGTCGGCGTGCAGCGCCGCTTCGGAGGCACGGGGTTGGGCCTCGCCATCACCCGCCGCATCGCGCGCTTGATGGGCGGCGAGGTGATCTTGAAGAGCGCGCTGGGAGAAGGTTCGACCTTCGAGCTCGAGGTGCCGCTGCCGTCGGTGGTGATCGTTCACGCGCCCCCTCAGATGTCGCGGGTGACTCCGGCGCCCCGCGCCCTGAGGGTGCTGCTGGCTGAAGATGATCCCGTCAACGCCTCGATGACCGCGGCGCTGCTGCGCAAGCTCGGTCACTCCGTGCAGGTGGTCAACGACGGGCAGGCCTGCGTCGAGGCGGCCGCCAGGGGCGAGAGCGACCTGGTGCTGATGGACGTGCACATGCCCGTGATGGACGGCCTCAAGGCGACGGGGGCCATTCGCGAGCAGGAAAAGGGCACCCAGAGGCACCTGCCCATCGTGGCGCTCACCGCCAACGCGATGAAGGGCGACGACATTCGGTGCCTGTCAGCCGGCATGGACGCGTACCTGCCCAAGCCAGTGACGGTGACGGCGCTCAAAGACCTCTTGTTGTGGTTCGGCAGCCAGCAGGGCTGACGTCTCTCGGTTTCGTTGCCTCGGCGCGGCAACCGTGCGACGTACGGCGCCTCTCTTTGGAGGTACCCCCTTGCCCACTCAGGTGGCGACGAATGAACCGGCGACCCTCACCGAGGCCATTCTCGGGAAAGAGGTGCTCACTGCGCCGATCTTCTCCAAGGTGCGCGCGTGGCCCGCTGAGCTGAGGGCCTCGCTCGTCTCCGTGCTGCTGGCCTCGGCGGTGCTGCTGCCGTACCTGGGCGCGGTCGGGCTCTGGGACCCGTGGGAAGTGCACTACGGCGAAGTGGCGCGCGAGATGATTCAGCGCAACGACTACGTGCACCCGTTCTGGGAAAACGCGTGGTTCTTCAGCAAGCCCGCGTTCACCATGTGGATGCAGGCGCTGGGGCTGCAAGCGGCCGAGGTGGGCCCGATTCTGGCCCTCGTGCTCGCGGCGCTGCTCGGCGGTCTGGGCTTCGCGCTCTACCAGGGCAAGCTGAAGGGGGCCTCGGCCACCAAGGAATTCTGGGGCGTGCTCGGCCTGGTGTTCGGCGGGTTCTTCCTGCTGCTCTTTGCGTGGGCCAAGACGGTCAGCCTGCCCTGGCACTTCTCCACCGCGGCCGCGGGGCCTGACGCGCTCCCGCTCTTCACCGAGTGGGGCTTTCGCCTGCCGTTCGCGGGCTTTTCCATCATCGCCATCGGCATGATGACCTACGCGCTTACGATCGCGGTGAACGCGCGCGCAGCGCTGGCCGCGGCGGTGGTGCAGGTGACCATGCCGATGTTCTTCCTGCTCTCGCGGCAGGCGGTCACTGACACTCCGATCATCGCTGCCACCATCTCAGGCGTGGCGTGCGCGATCGTGGCCTTGTTCGACAAGACCACCAGGCACCGCAGCGAGTGGTGGTACGGCGCGTACGTTCTCTTCGCGATCGCCACCCTGGCGAAGGGCCTGCTCGGCTTCGGCATTCCGATGGTGGTGTTCATCGTCTACGTCGCGCTGCGCGAGATGACCTGGAAGTCGATCGGCCCGCACTTCAAGTGGCTCGCCAAGCACCTGCTGCTGCCGATGGCCGCGGGCGTGGGCGCGGCGATGGTGGTGGGCGGCCTGGCCTACGTGCTGGGCAAGAAGTGGAACACCACGTTCATGGCGGTGCCGGTGATCGACAACGTGTCGCTCATCACCGCGCCGACGTGGCTCGCGATCATGTGGGGCTCGCTCGCGTTCTGGGCGGTCACCACCGTGATGCTGGGCAGGGACAAGAAGGCCACCGAGGTGCGGCCTCCCGCGGTGTTCGGCATGGCGTACGACATGCGGCTGGGCACGGGGATCTTGCTGTTCCTCGCGGTGTGCCTGCCCTGGTACTACGAGATGTTCACGTTCTGGCGGCTCGACGACGAGTCGAAGATCTTCTGGTTCCGCTTCATCATTCACGATCACTTCGCCCGCCTGGGCAGTGGCGTGCACACCACCACGCCGGGCGGCGATTTCACGTACTTCATCCTGCAGGGTGGCTACGCGATGTTCCCCTGGGTGGCGATCATTCCGGGCGCGCTGGCGACCGCGGGCCGCCTCAAGATTCGCGGGCTCTCGGGCGCCGACGGGGTGGGCCTCATCGCGGTGATCTGGTTCGTGGTGACCTGGACGCTCATCGGCGACTCGGCCACCAAGTTCCACCACTACACCGCGCCGATGCTGCCCCCGCTGGCGATCCTGATGGGGTTGTTCATCGACCGGCTCTGGGAAGAGGGCATCGACGCGCACGGCATGGTGCTGCTGTTCGGAATTCCGCTCTTCATCCTGGTGGGCAAGGACCTCGCGTCGACGCCGAAGAACTTCACCGATCTCTTCGTCTACAACTACGACCGCCCGTACCCCGCGTTCCTCACCGAGACGCCGGTGCTCGGCAGCAACAACGTCAAGCAGTTGATGGGCATGGGCATGGCGCTGGCTGGCCTGACCATCGGTCTGTTCGCGATGTTGCGCTCACGCGCGATGATGTTCACCGCCAGCCTGGCCTCGGTGATGACGTTCGCGCTCTGGTTCAACTGGAGCCACTGGGTGCAGCTCTCGCACAACTGGACGCAGCGAGATCAGTTCTGGCGCTACTACACGCAACGAAGGCCCGATGAGCCCATCGCGGCGTTCCTGATGAACTGGCGCGGCGAGACCTTCTATTCGCGCAACACCGTCAAGCAGATCAAAGACAACCCGCAGGTCGGCATGAAGAGCTACGCCGACCAGCCCGGGCGTCAGTGGAGCCTGGTCGAACACGCCCGCCTGGGCATGCTCAAGAGCGCGGTGGGCGACAAGCCGGTCACGCTCGTCGACAAGGACCTCAATAACAAGTTCGTGCTCGTCATCATCGGCGAGTAGCGGCACGGCGCGTGCTCCGTGGTGGCGACGTCCCGGGGCTCTCCCCGGGAGCACGTGACATTTCGTCACGACCTGCTGCGAGAGACGAGCCACGCCGTCCCAGCGAAGCTGGGCCAAGCAGAGAGAGCGCAGCGGACGATGCGCCGAGGCGGGGCGACCAGAGAGGCGGACGTCGAGTCTTATGAGCATCGTCGTTGAAGGGCTGGAGAAGCGCTTTGGCGAGCGGATCGCGGTCACTGGGCTCACCTTCGAAGTGAAGGCGGGCGAGGTGTTCGGCCTGCTCGGGCCCAATGGCGCGGGCAAGACCACCACGGTGCGCATGTTGACCGGCCTGCTCGCGCCCACGCGCGGTCGGGGCACGGTGTGCGGCATCGAGCTGGGCAAAGACGCTGACGGAACCGCGCTGCGCAAGCGGGTGGGTCTGCTCACGGAACAGCCTGGTCTCTACGAGCGGTTGAGCGCGCGGGAGAACCTGACCTTCTTCATGCGGCTGCACGAGGTCGACGAGAAGACCGCGTGGAAGAAGACGCTGGGTTACCTCGAACGTTTTGGCCTCGCGGGGCGCGAAGACGAGCCGGTGGGCGGCTTCAGCAAGGGCATGCGGCAGAAGCTCGCGATCGTTCGCACCCTGGTGCACGAGCCCGAGGTGATCTTTCTCGACGAGCCCACCTCGGGGCTCGACCCGCAGTCAGCCCGCACGGTGCGAGACGCGGTCGCCGAGCTCGCGGCCGAGGGGCGTACGTTGGTGTTGTGCAGTCACAACCTCGCCGAGGTGGAGCGCCTCTGCACCCGGGTGGCGGTGGTGAAGTCACACCTGCGCACGGTGGCCGCGTTGACCGAGCTGCGGCGGGAAGGGCTCGCGCTCGAGGTGCACGTCGAAGGTGAAGCGTCGTTGCTGCTGCCCGCG
>JAYVNA010000166.1:0-18984 GCA_043758715.1 Archangium sp. | reverse complement strand
TCATCTTGAAGATGGCGAGGCCGTCTGAACGGGGGCGCGGTAACGAGTGTTCGCGCAGCAGCTGAGCGGCGGTCGCCACGTCGGCCTTGGGCACCGAGATGATGTACCGGGCGTCTTTGCCTTCGCCTTCCTTGTGCTTGGTGGCGTCGATGCTCTTGCCCTGCAGGAGCACGTAGATGTCGTTGGCGTCGTCTTCGGTGAGGTCGTGCTGAACCTCGAGCGAACACGCCGAGGCGAAGAAGACGACGCTGACGAAGGTGGTGGAGCGCAGGAAACGGCTCATGAGGCTGTGACCATACCCCATGGGGGCGCTTGTTCACCATGAACGAAAAAAGGCGGCCTCCGCGATGGAAGCCGCCCTTTTATTCTGAATGAAGCGGGATCCCGCTTCACGGTCACTGACGGGTGACGAGACTCAGACCTGGGTCTTGAGGGTGTCCTTGAGGCCGCTGGTGGCCTTCTCGACGACCTTGCTGACGAGGTCGAGTTCCTGCGTGTACTTGTACATACCGGCCTGCATCGAGAGCAGTTCCTGGTTCGACATCGACTTGCCGCCCGAGATGCCGCCGTTGATGAGCTTGTCGATGTGGGCCTGGCCCTTCTCGAGGTTGGCCATCATCGAGGACATCATCGAAGACGACTTGCTGACCTCGGTCTTCTGGGCGACGGGATCCATCCCCTTGCCGGTGACGTTCTTGTCGAGCTTGCCCAGATCGGTCTTGTTGGTCTTCTGGACCTGATCGACGTGCTTCATCTGGTCGATCTTCTGAACCTGCTGCGCCTGCTGAACGTGCGCGGGCTTGCCAACACCTTCGGCGCCCTGGCCCTTGAGGCTCTGATCGAACTTGCTCGGGCCGGCCTTAGCCTGCTGTGCGGCCTGGTCGGGGAGCTTCTGCTGGGCGATCTGCGCTGCCGAGATTCCTGCCAGTGGTCCGGCCATGGTCATTGCTCCTGTTGTGGTCTGACTGGTTATCGTCGTCGTCGTCGAGGAGTTGCTTCAGAGTTTCCACCGCACGGGCGTGCAGGCGGCTGGCCCAGCTCTTCGACTGCCCGATCTCGGCGCCCGCCTCTTCCAGCGTCTTGTTCTGGAAGTAGTACCCCTGCAGCAATTTCCGTTCTTTTTCCGGGAGCTTCTCGATGGCCGCGCGCACCCGGCGGCGCATCTGTTCAAGCTGAATGCGCTCGTCAGCAGGGAGCTGTTCGTCGGTGATCTGAAGGCCTTCGGTGCCCTCGAGGCTGGTCGCGAAAACCATCGCGAGGCCGGTGACCGCGCCGGAAATTTCGCGCACGTCGTCATCGAGAGAGCTGCCGCCGCCCCCGCGATCCGACAGGTTGGTCATGTAGGCGTTGGCGCGTTCAGAAGCCGCCGCCCCACCCTTGAGCACGCCCATCTTCCTCAGGCCGTCGTAGATGGCGCCCTTGATGCGGTAGTGGGCAAAGGTGAGGAAGTTGGCGCCGACGCGGGCGTCGAAGCGTTCAGCGGCCTCGAGCAAGCCGATCTGGCCCCACGCGACCAGCTCGTCCATCTCGAACTGCGAGTTGAACTGCTTGCGCACCTGGGCAGCCAGAGACCGTACGTACGGACCGTACTTTTCGAGGATCTGAACCTTGGGTTCCCCGAGCGCCACGCCGATTACTCCTGCTCCTCGGCGCGATCCCACAAGCGCTCGAGGGTCTGGTTGAGACGGGGATCATCTTTGAGCTGCTCGAAAATCTTGTCGGTCAGCTTCTTGGACTGGGTGCGAACCTTCTCGCGCAAGATGTCGGCGACCAGCTTCTTGGTGGCCTCTTCACGGCTCTTCAACTGGCCGGAGCGGAGCTGGCGAACCAGGTCCATCGCCTGGGCGGTGACCGGATCAGTGGGGCCGACAGCGCCGACGTTCGACGAGCCGACCGCGCCCGAAGGCCCGACCAGCGACTCGGCCTTGTCGACCTTCGCGCCGAACGCACCCTGGGCCGCGCCGGCTTTGGCCGCGCCGCCGGCACCAGAAGCACCTCTGGCACCGCCTGCTTTTCCTCCGCGACCGACGCCTCGAATCGACATGGGGTTCCTTTTACTTCGCCTTCGCGGGCTTCGGAGGCGGCAGCGCGCCGGTCTCCTTCGCTGCGATGAGGGCTTCCGCGAAGCGGGCACCGTCGCTCTTGGGTTCGAGCTCGAGCGCCGACTTCAGTTCCTTCATCGCTTCGTTCACCTTGCCCAGGAACAGGAGCGTCTCACCGCAGTGCGCCCGTGGCAATGAGGCCCGGGGTGCGAGCTGCTGCGCGCGGCGGAAAACCTGGAGCGCCTTGTCGAAGTGGCCCTGGTTGAACTCGAGGCTCCCGAGCGCGATCTGCGGCACTTCGCTCTTGGGCATCAAGAGCGTCGCGCCTGAGAGCAGCTCGCGCGCGTGATCGAACTTTCCGAGATCCATCCACAGGTAGGCTGCTTCGAGCATCAGCATTGCCTGCTGCTTGCTCATGGGCACCAGGCTGCCAGCGATGTCCGACTTCGCTTCCGTCATGGGGGCTTTTCGTCCTTTGCGCGGGGTGAGGAAACGCAGGCCACAATAACACGAAGGGCGGCCACCAGGGCCGCCCTCGCGCTGCGCCGACTATGTCTTAGCTCAGTGTCATCAACTCAGCGGATGTTGCCGACCGAGTTCTTGGCGGTGTCGTGCTTGGTCTTGAGCACGTTGGAGATCGAGGAGAACATGGTGTTCTCGCGCTGCATCGCCATCTGGACCTGCAGCATCTGGTTGTTCTGCGCCGACATCGAGGCGATGTCGTTGTTCATGGCGCCCATGCCGTTGGTGCCCGCGCCCGCGGTGAGGTTCGGGCCAGCGGCCGAGCCAGCGCCGACGCTGATGGGGCTGCCACCGACGGCCGCACCACCGGAACCACCACCGAAGCTGGTCACGCCCGTCGCCGCGTAGCTGGCCGCTGCAGCGCCGCCACCGGCGCCGCCCGCGAGGCTACCGACCGACGAAACGGCGGCGGAGATCACCGCGCCACCGGGGAGAGCGCCACCGAGGAGCGAGGCACCCTGCGCCAGCGCGCCGCCCGCGGCGTGAAGACCAGCGTTGACCTTCTCACCGAACGTCGCGCCCTGGGTCTGCTTGGGAACAGTGACGTTCATCGAGATGCGGTTCGGCATGCCACCGTTGTTGATGTTGTTGATAGCCATGTGAGTATCTCCTTGAAGAACTGCGGGAAGTTTCCAGGGTTCCGTTCCCCCGACCCTTGTCGGAGGCGCCCTGTGAATGGATTATCGCAGGGTGAGAAGGCGAGTTGCGTGGCAGCCGGTTGATCGCCGATCAGCGGCGCTTGGCACCCTTCCCCTTCCGGTCGGTTTCAAGCTTTTCACGAACTTGCAGGAGGTAGGACAACAGCTCCTCTGTGCGTTCGATGGCCTTTCCGATCTTTTTGCCCTGTTCGGCCTTGGGTCCCTTGAGGCCGACGAGCTGGCTCTTGAGATCTTTGAACATGCCGGAAATGTCATCTGCCGTTGCTTTTTCGACGAAACCTTCGATCACCGGGTAGCTCGGCTCGGGAAGGGGCTGGGCTTCAGCAGGGGTCGGGGCTTTCTCTTTTTTCGCGGTGGCCATGGGGCTCTTTCGGGTCAGTGAGTGGAGAGGTGCTGCTGAAGTTTCTGGTGACCGACGGGATCGCCGAAGCCGGCCAGCCCGAGCGCCGCACAGAACTGCACGCGGGGATCTGAGTCGGTGAGCAGGCGATGAAGGGCGCTGACTGCGGTGTCCTTCAAGATGAAGTCGAAGTTGCCCTTGCGCGCCAGCTGGCCCAGCGATCGGGCGGCGGCGGCCTTGAGCGGAGGGAAGTCGTGCGTGAGCGCCTCGCACAGCCCGCGCGTGCCTGAGGCCTCGCCCAGTTCACCCAGGGCGGTGGCGGCCTCGACGGGCGCGAGCCCACTCTTCATCGCCTGCAGCAGCCAGGGAACGGCCTGGCGATCGCCGAGGCGGCCGAGGGCGACCGCGACGGCGCCGGCCACCCGCGGGTGTTCGGTGCGGTAGGCCTTGAGCAGATAGGGCACGGCTGGCTTGTAGCCCGAAAGGCCGAGCGCTTCGGCGGCGCCGGCGACCACCTTGGCGGAAGGGTCGAGCAGGGCCTTGACGAACTCCTGGGCGATCTGGTCATCGCCCAGGGAGCAGAGCCCCACCGCCGCCGCGCGGCGCACCGAGGGGTCGGCATCGTTGAGCATCGCCTTGAGCTTCGCGGTGGCCGAGGGTTCCTTGAGCTTTCCCAGGGCTTCGGCGGCGTCGGCGCGCACGCCGGGCAGCTGGTCATCGAGGCGGGCGAGCAAGGTCTTCGCGTCTTTCGCGGCGATCTGCTTGTCGAAGAGGTTCGGCCGGCCGGCCCACGCTGGTTCGAATTCGGCGAGCTTTTCGGCGATCTGTTCCTCGTTCATGGGCGAAGCCTCCAAGGAGAGCGCGAACGGTAGAGGAATCACCCGGCTTCATCAACGAATGTGCGCGCTTCATCATTCTTCATGCGGCTGCCGCCCTGCTGCGATAGCTGTGCAGGCCATGAGCGCCATCGTCACCATCACGGACGTCGTCAAGGAGTACAGCCTCGGAGCGACCGTCGTTCAGGCGCTTCGTGGCGTGAACCTCACCGTCGATAAGGGCGAATTTATCTCGATTGCCGGCCCGTCGGGCAGCGGCAAGACGACCCTGCTCAACCTGATCGGGTGCGTCGACACCGCCACCCGCGGCGTGGTCGAGGTCGCGGGCAAGAACACCGCCCAGATGTCGGAGCGCGAGCTGACGAACCTCCGGCTCAACACCATCGGCTTCATCTTCCAGTCCTTCAACCTGGTCTCGGTGCTCTCGGTCTTCCAGAACGTCGAGTTCCCCCTGTTGCTGCAGAACAAGCTCAGCGGCAAGGCACGCAAGGAGCGGGTCGAGTCGCTGCTCGAGCAGGTGGGGCTCTCGACGCACCTCAAACACCGGCCCAACGAGTTGTCGGGTGGTCAGCGGCAGCGGGTGGCCATCGCGCGCGCGCTGGTGACCGACCCGTTGATCGTGCTGGCGGACGAGCCGACGGCCAACCTCGACTCCGAGACGGGGCAGGCGATCCTCGACTTGATGAAGTCGCTCAACCAGAAGAAGGGCACCACCTTCATCTTCTCGACGCACGATCACCGGGTGATGCGCTACGCGAACGCGGTGGTGCGCATCGCCGACGGCAAGGTGAAGGGCCGCGAGACGCCGCAAGAAGCCGTGGCTCACGAGATGGAGATGGGCACCGACCCCAAAGCGACCGAGGTTCGCGCGTCGTGATCGACCGGGTGGTCCTGCTGGTGCGGATCGCCATCCGCAACCTGCTCGCGAGCCCCATCAACCTGCTCATCGGCGGGCTCATTCTGCTGGGCACGCTGATCTTCGTGCTGCTGGGCGGGTTGCTCGACTCGCTCAACCAGTCGATGCAGCGCTCGGTGGTCGGCAGCCTGGCCGGGCACATTCAGATCTACTCCGCGGCCTCGAAAGACGAGCTGGCGCTGTTTGGGCAGATGGGCAACTTCCCCGACCTGCCGGCGATCAACGACTTCCCGAAGATTCAGGAAGCGCTGGGCAAGGTGGACAACGTCAAGATGGTGGTGCCGATGGGCATCTCGTCAGCGATCATCACCTCGGGCAACATCGTCGACGTCACGCTCGAGAAGCTGCGCAACCTCTACAAGGCGCGCGACGGGCAGCCCAGCGACCCCAAGCTCGCCGGGGTGCCCCGCGAAGAGTTGCAGCTGCGCATCGGCAGCGAGATCGGGCACGCGCGGCAGATCATCAAGGTGCTCCGCGGCGACGTGGAGAAGGCGATGACCGACGTGATCAACACCAAGTCGGTCGAGCCGCGAAATGTCGAGGGGCTCCAGCGAGTGGAGCAGCCGGAGTTCTGGGCCGAGTTCGACAAGGCGCCCTACGAGAACCTGGAGTTCCTCGAGAACCGCATCGCGCCGATCGTCACCGACACCTCGCTCGTCTTCCTCCGCTACGTCGGCACCGATCTGGACAAGTTCCAGAAGTCGTTCGACCGCATGCACATCGTCAAGGGCTCGCCGGTACCGCAGGGCCAGCGCGGCTTCCTCATCTCGGATCTGATGCACGAAGATCAGATGAAGCTGAAGACGGCGCGGCGCCTGGACAAGCTCAAAGACGCGCGCCTCAACGGCCGGCTGATCGCGACCGACGACGAGCTCAAGCGCTTCGTGAAGGAGAACCGTCACCAGACCCGCGAGATCGTGCTGCAGCTCGACGGGCTCAAGACGACGGCGCTGGTGAAAGCGCTGCAGGGGTCGCTCAAGACCGAGGAGCCGAGCATCGACGTGTTGCTCTCGGAGCTGCTCGACACCAGCGACGAGAACTTCGACGAGCGTTACCAGCAGTTCTACGACCTGGTGGTGCCGCAGGTGCAGCTTTACCGGGTGAAGGTCGGTGACATTCTCACCATCAAGGCGTTCACCAAGTCGGGCTACGTGCAGAACGTCAATGTGAAGGTCTACGGCACGTTCGCCTTCACCGGCCTGGAGAAGTCACCGCTGGCGGGCGCGACCAACTTGATGGACCTGATGAGCTTCCGCGAGCTGTTCGGCTATCTGACCAGCGATAAAGCAGAAGAGCTCAAAGAAATTCAGCGCAACACCGGCGCCAAGTCGGTCAGCCGCGAGAACGCGGAAGAAGAGCTGTTCGGTGAAGGGGCGGAGGTGGTGGCCGAGGCGACTCCTGGCCTCATCGACCCCGACGCGGCGCTGGCGGGGACCGGGCGCAAGCTGCGCGAGGAAGATCTGATTCGCCGGGTCTACACGCAGCAGCAGCTCGACGACGGGGTGGTGTTGCACGCGGCGGTGATGCTCAACGACCCCGCCCGCATCGACGAAGCGATCGCCCGCATTCAGCAGGTCTCAGAAGAGCAGCACCTGGGGATCCAGGCGGTGAGCTGGCAGAAGGCTTCGGGCCTGCTGGGGCAGATCATCAACGTCTTCCGCGCGCTGCTCTTCGTGGCCGTGGGCATCATCTTCATCGCCGCGATGTTGATCATGTACCTCTCGGTGCTGATGGCGACCCTGCAGCGCACGCAGATGTTCGGCACCATGCGGGCGATCGGTGCCCAGCGCGGAATGATTCTCTCGATGGTGTTGATCGAGTCGCTGGTGCTGGGGCTCGTCTTCGGCGGGCTGGGCATGTTGGCCGGCTCGGGCGTGCTGGCGGCGATCGCGAGCAAGGGCATCGCGGCCCCCAACGACGTCATGTACTTCTTCTTCTCGGGGCCCCGGCTCATTCCGCAGCTGACGACCTGGCCGCTGGTGGTGGCGCTGGTGATCATCCTGGTGGTGACGATCGGGTCGACTCTTCTTCCTGCGCTGATGGCGATGCGCGTGAGCCCCCTGCGGGCGATGCAGGCAGACGAATGAACTTCTTCGGCCCCATGCTGTGGGTGATCGCCTTTCGCAGCCTGCTGCAGCACCGGCTTCGCACGCTGATTCTGGGCGCAGCGATCGCGGGGGTGACGGCCCTGCTGGTGACGCTCACTGGCGCGTTCGTGGGCATTCGCACCACCCTGCTCCTCTCGGCCACCACCCTGATGAGCGGGCACGTGAACGTGGCCGGTTTCTACAAGGCCTCGGCGAGCGCGGGCGCGCCGGTGGTGACCAACTACAAGAAGATCCGCACCATCATCGATCGCGAGGTGCCCGAGCTCGACTACGTGGTTCAGCGCGGCCGCGGCTGGGCGAAGCTGGTGAGCGAGTCGAGCTCTCAGCAAGCCGGCATCGGCGGCATCGACATCACCAACGAGCCCGGCTTTCGCCAGGTGATCCAGGTGAAAGAAGGCAGCCTCGACGGGCTCACCAAGCCCAACGGGATCCTGATCTTCGAAGGCCAGGCCAAGAAGCTGGGCGTGAAGGTCGGCGACACCATGACCATCGTGGCGCCCACCTTTCGCGGCACCAGCAACACCGTCGACGTGATCGTGGTCGCGATCGCTGCCGACATCGGCATGTTGTCGAGCTGGAACACCTTCATGAACGACCAGGGGCTGCGCCAGCTCTACCAGTTGAACGACGAGTCGACGGGCGCGCTGCAGCTGTACCTCAAGGACATCGACCAGGTGAAGGTGGTGCAGGAACGGCTGCGCAAGGTGCTGGCGGCCGAGGGCTTCGAGATCATGGACCCCGACCCCCGCCCCTACTTTGCGAAGTTCGACTCGGTGAACCGCGAGAATTGGACCGGGCAGAAGCTCGACGTCACCAACTGGGAAGAAGAGACCAGCTTCGTGCAGTGGATCGTCACGGCCCTCACCGCCCTGGCGACCATCGTGATCATCGTGCTGATGGCGATCATCGGGGTGGGGATCATGAACGTGATGTGGATCAGCATTCGTGAGCGCACCCGCGAGATCGGCACCCTGCGCGCGGTAGGCATGCAGCGTAACGCGGTGCTGGCGATGTTCGTCGCCGAGGGCACGCTGTTGGGCGTGCTGAGCACGTCCTTCGGTGGGCTGCTGGGCGTCTTGGGCTCGGTGGCGCTGACCCGGGCGAAGATCGCCCTGCCCCCCAGCTGGCAGTTCGTCTTCTTCTCGGAGAAGTTGGTGATCTCGCCCACGCTCTTCTGGGTGCTGGTCTCGGTGGGCTTCACCACCGTGCTCATCACCCTCATCTCGATCATTCCTTCCTTCCTGGCCGCGCGGCTCAAGCCGATCACGGCGATGTCTCACGTCGGGTGAACTGAACATGCGAAACGCGATGCTGTTGACGATGTGTCTTGCGCTGGCCGGCCCGGCGCTCGCTGCCGAGCTGACCGCTGAAGAGATGCACAAGCTGCTGCTGGAGCTCGACGATCGGCAGCGCAACGGCGGCGACTACAAGGCGCTCGCGTACCTGGAACAGAAGGAGAAGGACAAAGCCGACGTGGTGCGCGAGCTGATGATCTTCAGGCGCGACAGCGACGACAAGCTGATGATGCTCTTCACCAAGCCCAAGAGCGAAGAGGGCAAGGGCTACCTGCGCCTCGACAAGAACCTGTGGAGCTACGACCCGGGCACCGGCAAGTGGGAGCGCGCCACCGAACGGGAGCGCATCGGCGGCACCAACTCGCGCCGCAGCGACTTCGACGAGTCGCGCCTGGCCGAGGAGTTCGAGCCCAAGTACGTCGGCGAAGAGAAGCTGGGCAAGTTCGAGACGATCAACCTCGAGCTCAAGGTGAAGGACGGCATCGACGTCGCCTACCCGGTGGTGAAGGTGTGGGTCGACAAGGTCAACCACAACATCCTCAAGCGGCAGGAGTTCGCGCTCTCGGGCAGGCTGATGCGCACTGCTTATTATCCGAAGTGGCAGAAGCTCTATTCGGAGTCGAAAAAGTCCGAGGTGTGGTTCCCCGGTGAGATGCGCTTCTTCGACGAGGTCGAGAAGTCGAACTCGACGCTGGTGCTGATGAAGTCAGTCGATCTGTCGAACCTCGATCAGAACATGTTCACGAAGGCGTGGCTCGAGTCGAAGAGCCGCTGAGGATCCACCCATGAGAGTCTTCTGGTTGTGGACCGCGCTGGTTCCAGCGCTGGCGCTAGCGCAGGAACGCCCGAACGAGACCGACCTGTTCGGCGGGCAAGACGACGCTCCCCGTGTGGAAGACGCGGGCACCGCGGTCGAGGAATCGCTCAAGAGCACCGACGCGGGCGTCGATCGCGACGCTGATCAGCTCAGCGCGGGCCCGGTGACGAACAAGTTCGACACCGCCGAGTCGGTCGCAGACCCGCTGAAGATCGGCGGCTCGTTGCTGATGTTCGGTCAGGGCTACTTTCAGGAGTCGAAGCCGTTCCTCGAGGGCTCGTTCTCGGCCCCGATGCTGCTCGACGTGTACCTCGATGGGCGGCCCAACGATCGGCTGCGCGCCTTCGCGAACGCGCGCCTTCAGTTCGACCCCACCTACCCGACGGGTGATGGCTCGAGCAGCAGCAGCAGCAGCAGCACCACCAACGTCGCCGGCTCGACGGGCACCCTGGTGGGCCTGACCCCTGCCACGCGCACGAACCCTTCGGTGTTTCTCGATCAGCTCTGGCTGCGCTTCGACATCGCCCACAAGGTGTACTTCACGGTGGGCCGGCAGAAGGTGCGCTGGGGCGTTTCCCGCATCTGGTACCCGACCGACTTCCTCAACTCGCGGCCGCGCGACGCGCTCAACCCCTTCGACGTGCGCCTGGGCGTCAACGCGATCAAGGTGCACGTGCCGATCGAGTCTTTGGGCTGGAACTTCTACGCCTACGCGCTGCTCGACAGCGTCAACGCCACCTCGGCCGGGCTCAAGCTCAACCAACTGGGCGGCGCGGTGCGCGGTGAGTTCGTGCTGGGCCCGATGGAGATCGGGATCGGCGGGGTCTGGCAGGAAGGGCGCCGGCAGCGCTACGCGATCGACGTCAGTTCGGCGGTGGGACCGTTCGACGTGTACGCCGAGGCCGCCTTTCGCGACGGCCAGGACTTCGCGCTCTTCGCCTACCCCTCTGATCTGAACGAAGACAACCTGCTGGAGAACGTGATCCTCGGGAACATCACCTCGAAGCCCTCACCGCGGGTGGTGGTGCAGGTCTCGGGCGGCGCGAGCTTTCAGTTCAACTACACCGACAAGAACTTCGCGGTGGTGAGCGCCGAGTACTTCTACAACCCGGTCGGCTACGAGAGCCCCATCGGGTACCAGGTGCAGACGTTCGCGCCCTCGGTGCTGGGCAAGACGCTCGACCCGATTCAGTCGGTGGCGCTGTACCAGGGCAAACACAACGTCGGCCTGACCATCGCCTCGCCCGGCATTCCCGGCGCTGACTGGATCACCGTCGCCCTCTCGAACATCGTCATCATCAACGACCCCTCGGCGCTCACCCGGCTCGACGTGATCTTCCGGGTGCTCAACTTCTTGAGCGTGCAGGCGTTCGGCTCGGTGTTCTACGGGCAGACGGGTGGCCAGCTTCGCTTCAGGCTGACCGCGAAGGAAATCAACGGGCTGGCCGATCTCGCTGAGCTCAACCCGCAGGCGCCGGCCGGCGCGGGCGATCAGATTCGCGCGAACTTGAAGCCGTTGCTCAACCCGCCGCTGGTGCAAGCGGGCCTGGTCTTGCGCCTCTCGATCTAACGGGGCGTCGCTTCGCCCTTCCAGCGGCGGTGCAGCCAGAGCCACTGCTCGGGGTTGGCCCGCACCTGGCGTTCGACGATGGCCGTGAGCGCCGCGGTGTGGGCTTCGAGTGACTCGCGCCGGGTGCCCAGGTCTGGCATCGGCACCGGCCCTTCGACGCGCATCTCGAGCTGGCCTTCTTTGCGCACCGCGACCACCACGTAGACGGGCGCGCCAGAACGCAGCGCCGCCATCGAGATCGCCGGAGTGGTGGAAACGGGCCGCCCGAAGAACGGCACCCACAACGCCTCGGGCCCCGGCAGCGCCTGATCGATCAGCTGCACCACCGCCCGGCCGCGCCGCATGGCCTTGAGCATGTTGCGCAGCGCGCCGCGCTGAAAGATCAGCTCGACCCCCGCCCTCTCGCGGCTCTTCACCAACCACTCGTTGAAGGCGCCGGCCAGGGGCCGGACCACCGCGGAGAACACGTGGCCGCGGCGCGCCATCACCTCGGCGAAGAGTTCCCAGCTGCCCAGGTGAGCCGAGGCGATCAGCACGGGCTGATGCGCGGCCAGCAGCACGTCGAGGCCCTTCCAATCCATCACCGAGACCGCGCGCTCGAGCTCGGCATCGGTCAGCAGATCGGAGGTGACCGACTCGAGCATCGCGGTGGACATCGAACGAAAGGCCGCGCGCGCGATGCGCCGGGTTTCGTCCGCCGGCTTCTCGGGAAAGGCGTGCCGCACGTTGTCGATGGCGACCGCGCGTCGAATGCCGAGGCTCCACACCGCCCAGCCGACGAAGGCCGCGAAACGTTCACGGGCTGTTCGAGGCAGCGCCCGCAGCACCCGAAGCGAAGCGCCCACCGCGAAGGTCGCGAGGCGAGACGGAGCACCGGGCCCGTGGGGAGGCGCGGTCTCGAGGGCGACGGTTCGCGCGCTCATTCCATCGTGGGGTTGACCACGCTCCGGCGGCATTCCGCCACCCCGTCGAGCGCGTCTTTGACCCGGCTGTTGAGATCGAGCACCGACTTGAAGAGCGGGAGCGCCTGATCGCACTGGCCCCGGGCGCGCAGCCCACCGGCGACCCTCAGCTTCTCTCGAATGGTCTCGATCTTCTGCAGCAGCGCCTTGGCCTCGACCGAGGCCTCGGATTCGGCCGCGACCGATTTCAAGTACGTCTCGGCCTCGTCGAGCTTGGCCACCTCGAACTCGGTCTTGCCCTTGCCGAGGCTGTTGCGGGCGTTCTCTTCCCGGGCGCGCACTTCCTGCTCGTGCAGCAGCTTGAGGGCCTCGGTGCTCACGTCGACGCGGGGCTCGGCGATCGGATCTTTCACCGGCACGGGGTCGTTCTTCACTACCACCACGTCGGGCTTCGGGGTCTCGGGCCGGGTGACCAGGTAACCGACGGCGACCGCGAGCACGGCCACCACCGCGCCGATGATGAAGAGGGGGGCGTTCGACCTGGGAACCCGCGGCGGCTGGGAAATTTCACCGATCTGGGTCGACGCGGTGGCCGAGCGATTGTCGAGCTGCACTTCGCCGATCGACGGCGCCTTGCGCTGCACGGCCGACGCGTCCCCGGTCTTCACCAGGGTGTGGGCAGTGGAATCAGCGTCGTAGTCGGTGCCCGGAGACGCGATGCCCGGCAGCGGCGTGGCGACGGCGCGCACGTTGGTGTTGGTGCGCTGCAGCGGGGGCAAGGCCAGGTGCGCCTGCGTGGGGATGGCCTGAGAGAGCGCGCTCGCGAACGACAACATGTCGGGCCAGCGGCCCTCGGCGTTCTTCAAGCAGGCGCGCTGCAGCACGGCCTCGATGTCGGGGTAGTCGAGTTGGGGCGCGAACTTCACCAGCGGGGGCAACGGCTCGGTCACCTGCTTGCGCAAGATTTCCGAGATGGTGGTGCCGTCGAACGGCTGGCGGCCGGTGAGCGACTCGAAGAGCACGATGCCCAGCGAGTAGACGTCGGCGCGGGCATCGACCTCTTTGCCTTCGACCTGCTCGGGCGACATGTACCGGGGCGTGCCGGCGATGGCGCCGGCGACGGTGAGCTTGGTGCCGGCGTCCATCAAGCGGGCGATGCCGAAGTCGAGCACCTTGGCGTGCACCCCGCGGATGCCGCGGCGGATCATGATGTTCTCGGGCTTCAGATCGCGGTGAATGACGCCTTTTTCGTGGGCGTTGGCCAGCACGTCGGCGACCTGGAGCACCACTTCGATCGCTTCGATCAACGGCAGCGGGCCCTGCTCGGCGATCACCTTCTTGAGATCGACGCCTTCGCAGTACTCCATGGCGATGAAGAGGTTGCCTTCATCGTCTTGCCCGAAGTCGTGCAGGGCGACGGCGTTGGGGTGGGCGACGCGCGCGTAGGACTTCGCCTCGTTGAGGAACCTGCGGGCGATCTCCGCGTCTGAAGAGAACTCAGACTTGAGGAATTTGAGGGCGACCCGGTGGCCGATGCCCAGCTGCTCCGCGAGATAGACGGCGCCCATGCCGCCCTGCCCCAGCTTGCGGATGATCTTGAACTTCCCCTTCACCACGCGATCGACCATGCGATCGGTGGCGGGCGCGAGCCGAATGGTCTCAGAGGTACCGCACTGGGGGCACTTGCCACCCCAACTCGAGTGCTCGGAACCACAACCCTGACAGATGAACACGGCCACGGTGGTTCCCCTTGCCTCCAGCAGGCGACGCCTGAGGCGGCGGGCCTTATTTCTCGGGCGGGTAGCGGGTGTTGAAGAGGAGCTTCTCCAACTCCGCGGCGCCGGCCACCGGAGAATCGCCCAGCGCGAGCGCGGCGCGCAACATGGCGGTCCGCGGATCGTCTTTGAGGTCGCTCTCGAGCACCTTGAGGGCGGCGGTGCGTTCCCCGGCCTGGACCAGGGCGAGACCTTTGAAGAAGACGTATTCTTTGTTCTGGGGATCGCTCTTGGCGGCCTCGGAGAAGTGGGCCTCGGCCTTCTTCCACGTCTTCTCGTCGAGTTCGGCGAGCCCATCGAGGAACGCCATCCGGCCCCTGGCGTCGGGGCTGTTGCTGACGCCGACGTCTTGAGCGACCTGGTACAGCGGGCGGGCGCTGCGCAGGGTCTCTGCGCTGAGCTTCTCGCCGCTCAGGGCGCGCTTGTGCACGCTCTCGGCTTCGGCGGTGACGGCAGCGCCGAGCTTGTTGGCCATCTCACCCAACTCAGGCCCCAGGAAGCCGTCGTGAACCAGGGCACGCAGCGTCTCTGAAGCGGAGTTCGCGCCGAGCAGCTCTTTGGCGTCCAACGAGGTGAAGAACGCGGCGCGCTGATCGACGAACCCCCTGGTGGGATCTTCGGGCGCCTTCTTCATTCCCTTGAGCTGGCGCTCGCACTGATCGCTCTCGGCGGCGGCCTTCTTGCGATCAGGGCCGTCGGCCACCGACTTCAAGTACACCCGGTAGGCGTAGCAGGACCGTGGCAGATCTTTGGCCAGCAGCTGCGCGCGGGCGAGCTGCGCGTAGGTCTGCGCGAGGGCCGGGTTGGCGCGGGTCGCCTTGAGGAACTGATCGGAAGCCTTCGCGTACTGCTTCTTGTTGAAGAGCTTGCTGCCCTCCGACACGAAGGTGTCTGCGTTGCCGACGCTGCTGCCCACGAGAGGGTCGGCGAAGGCGGCCGAGGCGAAGAGGCAGAGCGCGAGGAGCTCAGAACGCATAACCGAGGCCTCCGTTGAAGCCGAAGCTGCTGGGGCCGGCGAAGACGGCCTGGCTGTCATCAGTGGCCTGCTCGCCGATGAGGTACTGCGTGTAGTTCGCCTGCAGGAGAATGAAGAGGCCCTCCACCACGAAGAAGCGCACGTTGAGGCGGCCCGCGAGCAGCATGTCGAGCGGCATGAACCCGTCTTTGTACGAGGTCGTGCTCGAGCCCGCGTCTTTGCCGACGATCTGGCCGGTGCGGAACTCGAGCCCCAGCTGCAGTGAGAACTGAAAGCGCCACAGCGCGAAGCGCACCTGGGGCTGCAGCGCACGCAACACCACGAGGTGCACTTTGACGTTGTCGATGGCGGTGGGGAAGCAGGTGCCCAGCGAGGCCTCGCAGCTGGCGCCCCGCGTGTAGCCGACGTTCATCGCCCAGGGGTCGGTGTTGGTGAGGTAGCTGACGCCGATCAGCGAGACGCCGAAGTACTGACCCCCGGTGCCGTATTCGATGCTGGCGCCGATGAGGCTGCTGCTCCCGGAGTTGAGCGTGGTGGTGCGGCCGAACCCTTCGGTGTTCCAACGGCGACCCACCAGCCGGTTGCTGGTGAGGTTCGCGAACTCGAAGCTCGCCTGAAAGTAAGAGCGACGCTCGTAGATCTTATCGGCCTCGGTCAGCGGCTTGGGCGGGGGCGGAGGCGTCACCGGCCCGACCGGGGTCACCGGATCGGTCTTGAGCAACACCGCCACCCTATCGCTGCCAGGTTCCTTGCTGGCGGCGATCGCCTCGAGCGACTTATCGAGGGAGAACTGCTGATCGGCCTTCACCGAGACGCTCTGCTCGAAGGCCTTGAAGCCCTCGGCGGTGAGGCGAATGACGTGATCGCCCGGCGCGATGCCGCGATCGACCTTGTCTTTACCGACCGAGGCCCCGTCGATGAAGATCTCGGTGCCCGCGGGGGCGGCGGTGATCACGATGCGCGCGGCGACCTTCTCGAGGTTCTTCTCGAGGCTGGCGGCGCCGCGAATGGGAATGATGATGGTCTCTTCGATCGGCTGGTGAAGCTTCAGGTCGAGGCGCACCACGCGCTCACCGGGCAGCACCTGGGTGTTGAGCGGCGTGAGGCCGACCTTCACGTCATCGACGTACACGGTGGCGCCGGGCGGCGTGGTCTTCACGTCGAGCGTGGAAGCCGCGGGCACCACCTTCGCGAGCGCGCCGAGCAGCGCCTTCTCGAGGTTGGCGTTGGTGGCGGTGGCGGGGCTCACCTTGCCGGTCTTCGGCTCGTAGGCGACCACCCGGTACTTGAAGCCCAGTTCGTCCTGCCCGCCCTGAATGAGCACGATGCGCTCGAACCCGAGGCCGGCGATGAAGGGGTCGATCGGGTCAGCGCAGCGCGAGTCGGCGGAGAAACACGGCAGCTCGGTCGCGACCTGGCCCTTGAGCGCGCCAGCCAGTTCCTTCTGGCCGATCACGGAATCTTTTCGGGCGTCGCCTGGCATCAACCGGTCGAGGGCCTTTTCGGTGCGATCGACGAGCGTTTCCTGGCCGGGATAGAGCGGGCGAACCAGCCAGAGGGTCTTCTCAGCCCACGCCGCGGAAGAGGCGAGAGAGAGCGTCAGCGCGAGGGCGAGGGCGAGGGCCCGGCGGCCGGGTTTCTGCAAGTCCATAATTTCTCAGGACCTTCTACCGTGCGCTCCCCCGTGAGGCCACATATTCCTCCAGCTCATCGACACTCGCCGGCCAGTCTTCCTTGAGCAGCCGCGACAGCGAACGATCAGCCAGCAACTTGCCGCCTGTCTGGCAGCGCGGGCAGTAGTTGGTCTCGTTGTCGGCGTGCACGATTCGCTGCACCGGAGCGCCGCACACCGGGCACGGCTGTTTGTACTTTCCGTGCACGGCCATCTCCGGCCTGAAGGCGGTGACCTTCTCGGGCCAGTCCTCACCAGTCTCCACACGCAGGCGCTCGAGCCAGTCCGTGAGCACGGTGCGGGTGGCCTCAAACAGCCGCGAGACCTCTTCGCCGGTGAGGGTCTTGGTCTGCTTGACGGGCGAGAGCCTGGCCCGATGAAGGATCTCATCGGAGTACGCGTTACCGATGCCGGCGAAGAGCCGGGGGTCGGTGAGCGTGCGCTTGAGGGTGTGGTTCTCGAGCCGAACCCGGTTGGCGAAGTCGTCGAGGTGAGCCTTCATCACGTCGAGGCCCCCGCGATCGAAGGTGCGCAGCGCCGCTTCGCCCGCCACCACGTGAATCGAGGCGCGCTTTTTGGTCGAGACCTCGGTGAGCAGCAGCGTGCCGCTGGGAAAATCGAAGGCGGCCAGGCCCGCGCGCCCGGGAATCTTGAAGCCCGCGGCCTTCCATTGCAGCCGGCCGGCGATCATCAGGTGAATGACGATGAAGAGCTCGCCTTCGAGCTCGAACACCAGGCGCTTGCCGATGCGTCGCAGCCCCACCAGCTTGCGGCCGAAGGTGCCGCTGAGCGGCGGCTCGACACTGCGCAAAACGAAGGGACTGCCGAGGCGAATGCGCTCGAGCGGCTGCCCCATCACCCGCGGGCGGAGCGAGGCGAGGTAGAGCTCGAGGTCGGGAAACTCAGGCACGGCGTCACTTTGCCAGAAAGCGTTCCCCGAGCGACTCCGCCCAGAAGGCGTAGGCCCTCGAATTGGGGTGCAGGCCGTCGGGTGCGATCAGCCCCAGCTTCGCCTGCTCGATGAACTGGGGGAAGAGATCGACGTAGGTGGCCCCCGTGGTCAGGGTCTCTTCTTCGAGGATGGCGTTGTAGACCTCGATGCGCAGGCGGAGCGCGGCGGGTTCACCAAGGCCCGCGGCCACCGGCGACTGCGACCAGTCGGGCTGGGGGAGGACGAAGGTGCGCTTGACGCCCGCCGCTTTGATCGCCTTGAAGATCGTCTTCAGGTTGGCGCGGTAAGCGCGCTCGTCATCGCCGCGCACCAGATCGTTGGCGCCGATCGCGAGCGTCACGGTGTCTGGTTTGAAGCGCGCGAGCGCCTCGAGCTCCCGACCGATCACCTCGTTGGTGGAGTAGCCATTGACCGCGACGTTCTCGAGCCGCACATCGATGCCGCGCTTGAGCAGAATGCGTTTGAGCTGGGAGGGAAAACAGAGATCGGGAGGGTTGCCGGTACCGATGGTGAAGCTGTCGCCCAGGGCCAGATATCGGGTGGGACCTTTGTCCGCAGACGAGGCGTTCAACCCCAGCAACAGAAGGAGCGCCCACATTCCTCGGAAAGTCGAACTGTGCTGGAAAGAGGGGGTCATGCGGATCTCTCAGCTCGTTGTGCTCTGCGTGTTGTTTCACGCCGCCACCGCGGAGGCGCGCTTCGGCAAAGGCGGGAGCGGCGGATCATCGAGTAGCGGTTCGTCGTCGCGATCTACGCACGCAGCGGTGCCGGTGGATTCATCGAGGCGATCCTCGGGTTCCTCCCCTTCTTCGTCGTCGGGTTCGTTCAGCGGGTCGGGTGACTCGTTCTATCGCTCGAGCCGGCTCGGGTATTTCAGCGGCGCCTTCGTGCCGATGTACGGCTACGGGTATGCCCGTCATGTCTACCCCGCGCCGGTGCTCCTCGAGCCTGAAGACGAGACGGTGACTCAGGTGCGGGTCGTGGCGGGCGCGGAGTTCGAGTACTTCACCAACCAGGCCCGTGGCTTTGCGTTGTCCGCGGCGGCGAGCCTGGAGATCGATCGGTGGAGCGTGAGTGTGGCCGTTCAGCACCTGAGCGTGGCGGCTGATGACGGCACGAACGGCGACGACACGATGCAGCAGATGGGCGTGCGCGCCGGGTATGCGTTGCTGGTCGGCGAACGGGGCAGGCTGCGCGCGGAGCTGGGCGTCGACACGGTGTTCGCCGCTGACGTGACGCTGCTGGGGCCGACCCTGGGCTTCTCCGGGATGTTGTGGGTCGCGGGACCCTTCGCGTTCGAAGGCAGCGTGACCGGCTCGGTGTATCCGTTCTGGGAAATCGACGGCCGCGCGGGGCTGGTGATCGGCATGGGCCAGCTGGGGCTGCGGCTGGGGTGGCGCACGCAGCTGCTCGACGATCAGGGCGTGGTCGACGGGGTGGTGCACCGCGACGTGTTCATGGGGCCGTACGCCGGGCTCGGCTTCGCGTTCTGAAGAATGACGATCAGTACTCGACCAGCTGAATGACGCGGTTCTTTCGCGACCGATAGAACGAGAAGTCACTGTCGAACGTGAAGACTGAAGCGTCGGGCATCAGCTCGAC
>JAYVNA010000165.1:0-6533 GCA_043758715.1 Archangium sp. | reverse complement strand
CGGCGACCGAGGGTCCGGTTCGCCACCAGTCGCGCAGGGTGACGCCATCGATGAACTCCATCGCGACCCAGCTGCGGTCCTGCCAGGTGCCGACGTCGAACACGGTGGCGACGTTGCGGTGCGAGAGCTTCGCCATCGCCTGCGCTTCGCGATGCAGCCGGGCCTGGGCCGCGAGCGAGCTGGCGCCCTTGAGCAGCTTGAGCGCGACCCGGCGATCCAGCAGGGGATCTCGCGCTTCGAACACCACGCCCATCGCCCCTTCGCCGACCGGGTGGCTCACGGTGAAGCGGCCGAGCACCGAGCCTTCTGCGAGCAGCGGAGCGGGCCCAGGTGACTCGAGGGTGGTGCCCAGCCCCATCGACGAGCGCAGCTTGAGCAGCGCCGCCACCACCTGGCTGCAGCTCTTGCAGTCCTGCAGGTGAGCGGCGACCTCGGAAGTCGAAGCCGCGTCGAGGCCTTGCTCAGCGAAGCGGGCCAGCTGCTCGTCAGTCGGACAGGCGCTCATTCGAGGAGAACTCGTTCAACCTGAAGCGCAGAACTGGTCACTTCGGTTTCATCGACTTCGCGTCGAGCGAGTACTTCTTCACCAACCGCTCGATCGACTTGCGGTGCAGCCCCGATTCGCGCGCCGCCCGGCTGATGTTGCCGTCACAGCGCTTGAGCACCTGGCCGATGTATTCGCGTTCGAAGTTCTCGAGCAGCTGCTCCTTGGCGTCCTTGAACGAGAGGTGCTCGTTGAAGGGGAGCGGCTGTTCCTGGTGCTGACCCTGGACGCGGGCCGGCAGGTGCTGGAGATCGATCATCTCCCCTTCGCTGAAGGTGAGCACGTGGCTGATCACGTTCATCAGCTCGCGAATGTTGCCGGGCCACGAGTACTGCATCAGCACGCTCATCGCGGGCGCGCTGACGATCTTCTTGCCGTGGCGGGCGACGATCTCGGGATCGCCCAATTCCTTGCGAATGATGTGAGGAATGTCTTCGCGCCGCTGACGCAGCGGAGGCAGCTGAATGTTGATGACCGAGAGGCGGAAGTAGAGATCTTCGCGGAAGTTCCCGGTCTGAATCTCCTTCACCAGGTCGCGGTTGGTGGCGGCGATCACCCGAACGTCGATCTCCTGCACCTCGTTACCGCCGACGCGCCGCACCTCGCGGTTCTCCAGCACGCGCAGCAGCTTGGGCTGGAGGTCGGTGCGCAGCTCGCCCAATTCGTCGAGGAAGATGGTGCCGCCGTTGGCGCGCTCGAAGGCGCCGGGCCGTGAGGCGATGGCGCCGGTGAACGAGCCCTTCTCGTGGCCGAACAGCTCGCTCTCGATCAGGTTCGGAGGAATCGCTCCGCAGTCGAGCACCACCATCGGCCCGCGCTTGCGCCCGGAGAGTTCGTGAATCGCGCGCGCGACCAGTTCTTTACCGGTGCCGGTCTCGCCCTGAATGATCACCGACACGTCCATCGGCGCGATCTTTTTGATGAGGCCGAAGATCTGCCGCATCTTCACCGACTGGCCAATCATCCCGCACAGCTCGCCATCGCGATCGGGCTCGACCGTCACCTCTTCATCGATGGGCGCGAATGAAAGCGTGGTCTGGCCGGCGCGCACCTGGCTGCCCTGGCTGAGGTAGGCGCGCTCGATGCGGCGGCCGTCGAGCCAGGTGCCGTTGGTGCTGTTGAGATCGATGACGAGGTAACCGCGCTCGGTGTACTGAATCTCGAAGTGGTGGCGGCTGGCGGTGCGGTCTTCGACCAGCACGAGGTCGTTGGTGGAGTGCGCTCCGACGCGCAGCCGTTCCTTGTCGCTGACGACTTCTTTGCCAGTGTCAGGACCCCCGGTGACGGCCAGGCGGCACTTACGGACCTTGAGGGTGGTGCGGTTCTCGACCACCAGGGTGTGGGTGGTGGTGATGTGTCCGTCTTCGAACGGATCGAGATACGCCCCGTCACCGGGGCTGGTGAGGATCTCGTCCTGGCCCGACGTCTTCGGCTGATTCGACATTGGGGGCGCAAGCTAACACCGCGCACGCTATCTACGCGCGCACTTGGTGAAGACGACGCCACTGCCTCCCGGCCCCGCGCACGCGTTGATGCACCTGACCGTCTTCGTCTGGGGCTTCACTGCCATTTTGGGGCGGCTGATCTCCCTCTCCGCGCTCCCGCTGGTCTGGTACCGGCTGCTGGTGGTGCTGGCGGTATTGCCGGTGGTCATCTGGTGGCGCCAGTTGCCGATGAAGGTCCCCGCCGCGCAGCTGCGCTCCTTCGCGGTGGCGGGCACGCTGGTCGCGCTGCATTGGCTGTTGTTCTACGGCTGCATCAAGTACGCGGGCGTGGCGGTGGCGGTGTTGTGCCTGTCGACCATCACGTTCTTCACCGCCCTGCTCGAGCCCCTCGTCTTCAAACGGCGCGCGGTGATGAGCGAGTTGTTGATCGGCTTTGGGGTGATGCTGGGCGTCGGGTTCCTGGTGAAGGTCGAGACGAACACCGACTTCACGGGCCTCGCGATGGGCATGGGCAGCGCGTTGTTCTCGGCGGGCTTCGGGACGCTGAACGGAAAGTTGGCGAGGGAGGCGCGCGGCGAGGTGATGACGTTCTACGAGCTGGGCGCGGCGGCCATCGTGACGTCTGGCTTCTTCCTGCTTCGCCCGCAGATGTTCGTCGCGCCCACCACGCTCTCGATGATGGACGGTGGGTTGTTGTTGGTGCTGGGCGTCGGCTGCACGGTGCTGCCGTGGATGTGGAGCTTGCGGGTGCTGCAGACCCTGCCGCCCTACGCGATGGCGCTCGCGGTCTCGCTCGAGCCCGTCTACGCGATGGGGCTGGCGTGGTTCATCTTCCCCGGGGCGGAGCAGCTGACGTGGCGGTTCTACACGGGGGTGGTGGTGTTGTTGGCGTTGGTGGTGCTCAACACCGTACGCAAGCGAGCCAGCGGTTAGACTGGCTGCATGCTGCTTACGCTCCTGATTTGCGCTGCCACGCCGCGCCCCACGATCGAAGGTCTCGA
Organism: Archangium sp.; assembly: GCA_043758715.1. Taxonomy (GTDB): domain Bacteria; phylum Myxococcota; class Myxococcia; order Myxococcales; family Myxococcaceae; genus Archangium_A. Next base: position 3,543 of record JAYVNA010000165.1, on the reverse strand, counting down.
CAAGCCGAAGAACGTGCAGGTCGGCAAGCTCGGCAAGAGCGAGAACGCCACCGGAACCGTCACCATTCGTTGCGTCGACGTCGGCAAGTCGTCTCTGGTCGAGATCAACGACCCCGGCCTGATGGGCGCCAAAGACGCCTGGCTGCGCAAGAAGACCGGCGAGGTGATGCCGCCGTGCGACGCGAACGACGCCGAAGTGACGCGGGTCGAGGGCCTGAGCGGCTTCGGGTACGTGGTGGGCACCAGGGGTGAATTCATCTTCGCGAACAGCGCCGATGGCTTCGGAGATCGCCTGGGGCTGCGGGTCTTCTCCACCACCGCGGGCGTCATGTTGCTCGACGTCGAGCGCAGCATGCAGAAGCCGGCGACCTTGACGACGGAAGGGGCGAGCTTGTGGCTGCGCTACCACGAGGCGCTCCCGGCGACGTGCGACCCCGTCGGTCCTGAAGCTGCGAAGTGTTGGAAGCAGCTGCGCGAGGACGCGAAGATTCCCGAGGCGATCGCCATCAAGGCGCCGCCCTGTGAGAAGGAATTGAAGGGGAAGAACGTGCTGCCCGGCTCAGCGCTGCTAGCGGTGCCGGTGGAGATCGACCTCAACGCTCCGAAGACCTCGAAGCGATTTCGGGCGGGCGATGCGACCTGCGCCCTGGCCCCCTGAATCTCTCTCTGTCTCCCTGTCTCCCTCTCCCCGCGGGGGCCCCATGTTCACCCAAACCATCGTCCGCACACCCGGCCCCGACGCCGAGTCCGGCCTCACCACTGCCGCCCTCGGCAAGCCCGATCACGCGCTGCTGCTCGAGCAACACGCGGCCTACGTGCAGACGCTGAAGGAGCTCGGCCTCACCGTCACGCACCTCCCGCCCCTGCCCGGCCACCCCGACGCGTACTTCGTGGAAGACACGGCGCTGATGTTCTCCGACCGCGCGATCATCACCCGCCCCGGAGCACCCGCGCGTCGCGCCGAAGCCGAAGCCATCATTGAGACGGTCGCGAAGTTCCGGCCCCTTCACCGTCTCACCGCACCGGCCACGCTCGACGGCGGAGACGTGTTGGTGGTCGGCCGCACCGTCTTCGTCGGCCTCAGTGAACGCACCAACGCCGAGGGCGCTGCGCAGTTACAGAGCTTCTTGCCCGGTTACTCGGTCCTTCCGGTGCGCGTGCCCGCGGGCCTGCACCTCAAGAGCAGCGTGACCCAAGCCGGCGATCATCTGCTGATCACGCGCGAGCTCTCGACGCGCCCCGAATTCGCCTCGCACCGCCACCTCGTGGTGCCCGATGAAGAGGCCTACGCCGCGAACATTCTGTGCCTCAACGGCGTGCTGGTGATGCCGAGCGGCTACCCGAAGACGCAGGCGCTGCTCGAGAAACTGAACCTGCCCCTGCGAGTCCTCGATCAATCCGAAGTGCGGAAGATGGACGGCGCGCTGACATGCATGTCACTGCGGTTTTGACTTGCGGCCCAGCGACAGGGCATGCCGCACGATGGCCCCAGCGATGTCGGCCTTCGTCGCGGTCTCGAGGCCTTCGAAGCCGGGGCTGGAATTGAGTTCCATCACCTTGGGGCCGGTCTTTCCCTCGAGCATGTCGACGCCACAGACCGAGAGCCCGATGCACTTCGCCGCGCGCACGGCGGTCTCGACGTACTGAGGGTCGAGCTGAATCGACTTCCCTTCGCCGCCGCGGTGAATGTTGCTGCGGAATTCTCCGCCGCGCGCCTGCCGCCGCATCGCGCCGACCACCTCGTCGCCGACCACCAGCGCGCGCACGTCTTTGCCGGAAGACTCGGTGATGAATTCCTGGAGGCAGACGTCCTGGCCCAGGCCCCAGAAGGTCTGCACGATGGTCTCCGCCTCGGCGCGGGTGTTGGCGATCATCACGCCGACGCCCTGCGTGCCCCGGAGCAACTTGATGATGCACGGCAGTCCGCCCACGGCCTCGACCAACTGCTTCACCCTCGCGCCCGCGGTGGCCATCACCGTTCGAGGGACGTCGACCCCGGCCTGCGCGAGCAACTGCAGGCAGCGCAGCTTGTCGCGGCTGCGGGCGATTCCCGCCGCGGGGTTCGCCACCGGAACGCCCATGGTCTCGAGGTGGCTGACCACCGCCATGCCGTAGGTGGTGATGGAAGCGCCGATGCGCGGAATGGCGGCGGTGAGGCCTTCGATCACCTCGCCCCGATAGAGCATCGAGTTGCCCTGCGGAGCGACCACCAGCGTGCAGCGCAACGTGTCCATCACCAGGGACTGGGCGCCCTGCTGCTTCGCCGCCTCGACGAGTCGCGACGTCGAGTACAGCGACTTCTTACGCGACAGGATGCAGAGCCGCTGGCGGGGCATGGCGGGAACACCGTAACCGAACTGCTCGACTTCGAGAGAAGAGAACGGGACGCTGGTCGTCAGTGGCGGCCTGGCACCAGCACTTCGTTGGACCCACGGCCGGTCGGACGGCGCTGGTGCTCGCGGCGTTGATCACCCTGCCCTTCTGCTTCAGCGGCATCTTCGTCGACGACTACTTTCAGGTGCTGGCGGTCGAGCGGCTCGCGGTCATTCCCATCTCGCCGTGGGAACTCTTCAGCTTCGCCTGGGGAGATCCCGCGCGCATCAGACCCATCATCGAGCACGGCCCGTATTCGTGGTGGACGCTGCCCGAGCTGAAGTTCATGTTTTTTCGGCCGCTGAGCTGCGCGCTGCACAACTTCGACGCGTGGGCGTTCGGGCGCGCGTTCGTGTTTCATCACCTGCACTCGATCGCCTGGTACGTCGGGCTGGTGGCGGTGGTGGTCGCGTTGCTGCGGCGCGCGCTGGGCCCGGCTTCGGTGCTGGCAGCGCTTGCGGGGGTGCTGTTCGCGATCGATGACTCGCACGCGATCACCGCGGGGTGGATCGCGAATCGGAACGCGCTGATCGCCACCACCCTGGCGTTGCTGGGTCTGCTCGCGCACGTGCGCTGGCGTGAAGGCGGCGCGCGGTGGGGTTTGCCGGTGTCGCTCCTTTTGTGTGGAGCGGGGTTGCTGGCCGGTGAAGCCGCGCTCGGAGCGATCGCGTACCTGGTGGCGTATGAGCTGACCGTCGGCCCGGGCCCGTGGCGCACGCGGCTGCTCTCGTTGGTGCCGCTCGCAGCGCTCGGGGTCGGCTACGTCGCCCTCTATCGCTTCACCGGCTCGGGCTCGTTCGGCTCGGAGATCTACGTCGACCCGATGCGCGAGCCGGTGCGGTTCCTCACGCAGTTCCCTCCCAAGGCGTTGGCGTTGATCGGCGCGCAGTTTCTCGGGTCGACCGCTGATCTCTGGCTGCTCTTCATGGCCGCGCGGCCGGTGCTGGTGGTGATGGGCGTCATCGCGTTGGGGGTGATGGTGGTGCTGGTGCGGAAGGCGTGGCCGAAGCTCGAAGCGAACGAACAGCGAGGTGCGCGCTGGCTCACCGTGGGCGCTCTCTTTTCATTGGTGCCCGTGATGGCGACCTTCCCGCTGAACCGGTTGCTGTTGATGCCGTCGATCGGCGCCTCGGTGCTGATCGCCGCCGTGCTGCGGCATGGCTGGAAGTC
>JAYVNA010000164.1:0-2036 GCA_043758715.1 Archangium sp. | reverse complement strand
TGCAGGCCCTGCGCGCCGAGCAGGTGGTCAGCCAAAAAGACGTGCGCTGCAACGAGCGGCCGGTGACGGGTCCGTTGACGATGCTCTCCGCGCAGGGGGTGGCGCTGCCCACCCAGGTCGCTGATGGCGCGCTCGATCTCGATGGCACGAAGCTCACGCTGGTTCCCGAGACGATGAAGTTCGCTGACCGCGAGATCGAGCTCGCTGACGCCGACCGCGCGCTCTTCTCCGCGTGGAGCGCGTGCGTGGCCCTGGAGCGGGAAGCGGGCAAGACCCTGGAGAGCCTGAGCGAGACCGGGTTGCTCGCGCGCGCGGAGCGGTTGCGGGAATGCCGTACGGTGCGCGGCACCGCGCTCGATGAAACGGTGAAGGCGGTCGACGCCGAGCTGGCGCGCCGCCGTGAATCGGGCAGCCCCGCCGCCTGGGCTCCGGGCACCAACGTCTCCACCTTCGAAGAGGCGGTCTCCGCCTACGCGCCCGCGCTCAAGCTCGCCGCCAACTCGAAGGACCTCGCGCTGCTCGACACCCCCGAAGCGGCGGAAGGAAAAGCGGTGCTGCTCGAGGGCATCGTGGGCGAGGGCATCACCGAGAACATCGGCATCATTCAGCTCGGCGATCGCCAGGTGTTCCTCTTCATTCCGCCCAGGCGGGCGTGGAGCGGCAACTTCCCCAACGGCACCCGCATCGAAGCGGTGGCGTTGATCTCAGGCCGGCAGACGCTGGGCGATCGTTCGTTGCCGCTCTTGCGCGCGGTGTGGATGCGCACCGCCTGGTAAACGCCCTCTTCGGGGTGGCTACCGAAGCAGTGAGGGGCCCCAGGCGCGGGCAGCTTATATAGAGAGCCCATGAGCCCTCTCGACGAGCTGGCCACCCTGCTGCGCCCCGCGGGGGGTGGGCTGTACCTGGTGAGCACCGGCAAGGCCGCGCAGGAATCGCTGCAGCAACGCCTCTACGGGGCCCGCTCCCCCGAGCAGGTGCGCCAGAAGTTTCGCGACGCGCTCGAGAAGATCGAAACCGCGAAGGGCGTGCTGGTGGGCGTTCCTTCCGACGTGGGCGCGGGTTTTCAGCGCGGAGCGAACCTGGGGCCGCAGGGCATTCGGCTTCGCCTGCTCGATGACGGCGTCGATCTCGCCAGCCGCGGGGTGGTCGATCTGGGTGACGTCTTCGTGGTGCCGCAGCTGTTGTCGGACGAGATGTGTTCGCCCGCGCAGTTGGAAGCGAGCCGGCGCGCGGTGTACCCCGACGTGCCCGAGGCGGTGCGCTCGCAGCTGCCGGTCTCTCCGCTGTCGATCGAGCGGCGGGTGTTCGAGCTGGTGTTCAAGCTCAACCCGAAGGTGAAGCCCTTCGTGCTCGGAGGCGATCATTCCACCGCGCTGCCCGTGGTGCAGGCGCTCGCCGCGGTGGCCCCGCAGCCCTGGGGAATCGTGCAGCCCGACGCGCACACCGATCTCCTCGAGACCCGCCTGGGCATCAAGCACTGCTTCGCCACCTGGAGCTGGCACGCCAACGAGCTCATCGGCCGCAAAGGCCGCCTCACCCAGGTCGGCATTCGGGCCTCGGGCCGCGATCGCGCGCATTGGGAATCGACCCTCGACGTGCGGCAGTTCTGGGCGAAGGACGTGCTCGAGAACCCGCGCGAGCAGCTCGACGCCTTGCTCGCGCACGTGAAATCGACCGGCGTGCGCGGCGTCTACTTCAGCAATGACATCGACGGCACCGACTCGAAGTGGGCTGACGCGACGGGCACCCCGGAGCCCTTCGGCCTCGAACCCGACTGGGTGGTGGAGCTCATTCGCCGCCTGGGCCGCGAAGTGGGGCTGCTCGGTGGCGACGTGATGGAAGTCGCGCCCTCACTGACGCCCCTGCCTGACAGCGCTGTCCGGACGGTGGGCCTGGCCGCCCGCTACTTCAAGGAGACGGTCGATGCTGCGCTCCCGGGGTGACTGTGGCAGGGTCCGCGGCCCGATGCGCCACGCCGTCCTGCTCGCCTTCACTTCGCTGCTCCTCGTGACCTCGGGCTGCAAGAGCCACTGCCG
>JAYVNA010000163.1:0-2037 GCA_043758715.1 Archangium sp. | reverse complement strand
ACAACTGATCATGCATGACATGTAAGGTCTCTTTGCCTCGCCCTGCTCACTAAACTTCGGGGTGGTCGCTGTCTCACCCTCATTGGCAGAGAGGGCTGACCTGCCCTTCGAAACGGATCCAGGTACCTTCGTTCGTTCCAAACGGGATGCGTTTGCTGGCCTGTGTGAGGAGGCTCAGATGGCCTCGGAGAATTCTTTTTCTTCTCGGGATCTGGCCCGTATCCAAGTGGGCGTCTGGTCAGCGGCTGATGACGTCGCTGGTCTTCCTCCGAAGCAAACGCTGGAGCGGCTCGTCGCCGCCGCCGTCGCGAGTGCACACCCTGATTGGCATTCGAGCGCTACAAGCTTCATCGCTTCGCGGCCTACTCCGCCTCGTCACACGGGCAGAGAACTTGCGATGGCTCTGATGGCTGGGTGGTTCTCCGATCGTTACTCTGAGGGCTTCTTCGAGGCGGTCTGGGAGGACGATTCGATCGCCGCAGAACTTGAGAAGCGCCTTCGTATGACTCAAACTTTTGAAGGGCTCGAAGCGCTCGCGTCGTAGCTCTTCAGGCGAGAATTCCCAGCACGCTCTCGAGCCAGGCCTGCGTCTCCTGCCGGCTGGGAAGCAGGTTCTGATCGAGCGCGTACCCGAACAGCGGCCCGGCGAATTCCCCCGCGGTCTTGAAGCGGGTCTTCAGGTCGGGGCTCAGCGCCCGGGTAATCACCGCCGCCAAGGGCTTTTCGACGTAGTCCGGAATGTTCAGCTTCGGAGCGCGGATCGACGCCATGATCTGCTGCTCGGTCGCTCCGTCTTTTTGAAACGGGTGATACCCGACCACCACCTCGTGCAGCATCACGCCCACGGCCCACAGATCCGACGCGGGGCCGAGCGCCTCGCCGCGGGTCTGCTCCGGGGAGAGATACGAGAGCTTGCCGGCGGTCGTGCCCTGCGAAGGCCCGATGTCGACCGCGGTGCTCGAGGCGACGCCGAAGTCGCCCAGCTTCACGTCGCCTGCCCCGGAGAAAAAGACGTTCGCCGGGTTCACGTCGGAATGAATGAGGTTGAGCGCGGTGCCCGAGCGGGTGGTCGCCTTGTGGAAGTACGCGAGCGCCTTGAGCACCTCGAGGCACACGTGCACCCCCATGCCCATCGGGAAACCCTTCATCGCCCGCCGGTGCGCCCCCATCACCTCGTACAGGTCGCCGCCGATGAGGAACTCCATGGCGATGTAGGGGCGGTTGAAGGCGACCCCGTGCTCCACCATGGTGACGAGGTTTGGGTGCGAGAGCAGCCCCATCAGATCGGCTTCGTCGGCGAACTTCTCCTCGGCGGCGCCCTGGCGCATCATCTTGAGCGCCACGCTCACCTGGTCGCCCTTGGAATCGACCGCCTCGGCCAGGAACACCTCGGCCTGCCCGCCCTGGCCCAGCCGCGAGCGCACCAGGTACTTCCCGAACTTGCGGCTCGGGATCTCGATGGTGGGGGGTTCGATGGCCAAGATCCGTCAAACCTTAGCTGGGGCGCGCCTCCTTCAGACTACAATCCGCGGTCGTGACGTGCTCGTCGTGCGGCTCACCACTTTCCGAAGGCGCGTCCGCATGCGCCGCGTGTGGAACGCCGGTGAAGAGCGTGCTCCCCGCCACCAGCGTGTCCGGGCGTGGCCTGCGGCCCGTGGTCTTCCGTGACGAGAAGAGTGTGGTGCCCGTGGGCACCCACGACGTGCTGCTCGGCCGCTACCGCCTGGAAGACAAGATCGGCGAAGGCGGCATGGGCACCGTCTTCATCGCCCACGATTCCGAGCTCGATCGCAAGGTGGCGGTCAAGCTGCTCGCCGCCGCCCTGGTCAACGACGCCGAGGTGCTCGAGCGCTTCGAACGTGAAGCCCGCCTCACCGCCAAGCTCGATCACCCGAACATCATTCCCATCTACGACGTCGGCCGGCACGAGAACCGGCCCTTCATCGTGATGAAGCTGCTCCAGGGCGACTCCCTGGTGGGCCGGTTGCGCGCCAAGGGCGGCTTCACCGCCGACGAGACGCTCAAGTTGATGAAGCA
>JAYVNA010000162.1:0-47139 GCA_043758715.1 Archangium sp. | reverse complement strand
TGACGCCACGGAGGAAGCAGCGGCCCCCGAACCGGAACCCGTCGAGGCGCCGGCGCCGGCGCCGGCGCCGCAGAAGGCTCAACCGAAGCCACGCTCCAAGCCGATCCGCGAGTGACCCCTCAGGGTGCGCGCGGCCGCAACTTGAGCACCGCCTGCACCACCGCCCCATCGGGTGCGGGACTCACGTCGAGCAACGCCGAGTCGAGCTGCGAGAGCCGATCGAGCAGCGTCACCGCCAGCGCCTGCGCGGTGATCGCCCGGCGGGGATCCACGTCCGGCATCAGGCGAGGCTGCAGCAGCTCTCGCCTCAGCTGCCCGACGTCGAGGAACACGCTGACGTGGCCGCGCGTGAAGGCGCCGTCGAAACGCGCCCCGAGCTGCTGACTCAGATCGACCGGCTCGCGGGCGTCGAGGGCCGAGCCCGCCTTGGCGAAGAGCGACTTCGGGCTGAGCGCCACCTCGACCGGGCGCTCGGCGAACTGACCCCGCCAGAGCGAGACCTGAGCCTCGCGGGTGCGGGCGAACTCGAGGTTCCATCGGCGGCCGAGCGCATCGACCAGCGCATCGACCGGAACGGGAGACTGCACCGGCGCCTCGAAGAGAATCGTGCCCTGTGGTTGCGGCCTGCCACCCCCCGCCAGGGTGCTGCGAACGAAGCCAGGCACGTCGGCATAGAGGCCGAGCTCGAACACCCCTCCAAACGCGGCGATCGCGCGATCGAGATCGACGCCCAGCGCGCGCATTTCGGAGTCGAGCACCTTGCGGCGCTGCGTACCCAGCGAGCCCAGGGCCACTCCGGCGAGCGCTTCGGGGGGCACGCTGGCCGCCGCGACGAGCACCGGCCCCTCGGGCGCATGGGTGAGCAGCCGCACGCCTTCGATCGACTCCGGCGCGGCCCACAGCGGCGCGGCGGCGTGCAGGGTTCCCTCGAGCCGCGCTTCGTTTTCGCTCAGGCGCACCGTCAAGGTGGCGAAGCGCCAGCTCATCGCCTCGGGTGCGCGGCTGAAAATGACGAGCCCCCCACTGGGCAGCTGATCGAGCGCCGTGGCCACCGCGCCGTCGGCCTCCAGCCCGAGCGCAGAAGCCGCGGCGATCCGGCTCTGGGCCGCGGGCAGCCGGTGTGTGAGCGGCGTGTCGACGGCGTAGAGCGCGCCCCGATCGACGAACACGTCGAGGGAGCGATCTTCCAGCTCGTAGCGCCACAACCCCCGCACCGCGCCGATCGAGGTCCAGCCGCGCTCGATTAACCAGCCCTCGAGCCCCTCGAGCGCCTTCGCGCCGTCGGTGATGCCCACCACGCTGAGCCGGGTGTCTTCTGCATCTGACCAGGCGAAGGTGGCGAGCCCCTCGCGCGCGTCGGCCACCGAGCTGCCCGCGCTCGCCTGCTCGAAGGCCCAACCCAGCAGCGGCGAGGCGTCGAGCCAGGCCTGGGTGCTCTGCGGGCCCGCCAGCCGCTCTCCGAAATCGACGGCGGGCGGAAAGTCTTCGAAGCCGCGCGCGATCACCGCGAAGCGCGCGTCGGGCGGCACCAGGTGAAAGGCCGCGCGCGGCGAGACGATCAACGTCACCTGCTCGCGCAGTGACTCGCCCTGAAAACTGCGTACCACGTAGCGGCCGGCCTTCGCGAAGGCGTGCGTCGTCTGCGACGCGGTGACGGCAGGGGGGCCGTCGGCGAAGTCCCAACGGCGTTCACCGTCGGCGACGAACGGCACCTCGAGCCCCGCCTCGACCGGATTTTCCCGGGTCTCGACGTGCACCGGGCGCACGCAGGAGCAGAGCGCGAGCAGCAGGCCGGCCCCGCGCACCAACTAGAACTCGAAGCCCAGGCCGAACATGAAGTGCCTCGAGCTGAGGTCCAGGGCCCTGGCGGTGCCGAAGAGGTTCATTTCCTGAATCGTGCCTTCGGCGAACAGGTACGTGTGATTGACGCCCACGCTGCTGTCGAAGTCGCGCGCGAGGCGCTGATCGAGGAAGTCGAGCTCGAGCGAGAGGCCGAGCACGCCGGACAGGCCGAACTTGAGACCTTCCCCGCGAGAGACGCCGACCAGCTCCACCGTGCTGCCATTGACGATCCACCAGGGCATCGCCACGAAGGCGGCCTTCACGTAGGGCACCAGGGGCACGTGGTAGGTCTCCTTGGCCCAGTCCCACCGGTACACCAGCATCGCCTTGATCGGCACGATGCGAAGGCCGGTGCTCTGGTCGATGCGCTCGCCGGTGGCGGCGTCGATCGAGTGGCCGAATTTTTCGGAGTAGCCGACCGAGATGCCGCCCGCGAGCGAGCCGAACTTCTGGAAGAACTGGTAGTCGACCTCGATCTCGCCCAGCAGCATCGCGCCGCCGCCGAACACGGAAAAGTACGGGCGATCGGCCTCGGCCAAATCCATGAACGGGCGATCGATGAGCGGCGTGTAAGGCGAGAGCTTCGCCTCGAAGAACATGCTGCGGGGTGACTCGAGGCGCTTCTTGGTGCCCTTCAGCTCGAAGGCCTGGGCCGACGCCACCGAGGACAGCAGCGCACAGGCGAGCGCGAGTGAGGTCTTCATGAGGGTCTCCTTACCTGCTTGCGCGCCCGGCGGAAGGCGAACGCTGCGAAGAGCAGCGGCATCAAGCCCGCGCCCACCGAACAGCCGCCCTGATCCGTACCGCCCGCTTCTTTGTAAAAGCCCCAGAACCCGAGGGTGTGGATCGGCGTGATCGTGACCTCGTTCGAGGGATCACTGATGTTACCCGCCGCGTCTTTCGCGCGCACGCGCACGGCGTAATCGACACCATTCTCGAGCCCCGTCGCCTTCGCCTCGGCGTTGGCCACGGGCACTTCGGCGACCTGCCGGAAGTCGCTGTCGGCCGGCCCCTTGACCTCGAGCAGCACGGTCGCGGTGTCACCGCCGGTGGTGAACTTGACCCGCACGCCCTTGTCTTGCGCGGCCTGCTCGGTGATGACCGGCGTGGGAGGCGGCTGGGTGTCGTACACCAGCTTGAGCGGCGTCGCGCTCACCCGCGTGACGGTGCCGCACCCGAGGCCGCTCGAAACCGCATACTCGACCGAGCCGCACACGTGGTGCGTCTTGGTGAAGGGCGTCGGATCGCCGCAGGGGAGCAAGGTGCCGCCATCGGTGATCGACGTCGTCTTGAAGTCAGGCAGCTCGGCGATCTTCACGCGAAAAGAGCCCTGGCGCACGGTGTTCAAGGTGAGCGAGGGAATGTCGTCGTAGCGGGTATCGGTCGCACCCGGCGTGTCCTGGCACTCGCCCGCGGTCGACCAGAGCTTGAGCGGGTTTTGAACGCACTGCAGCAGGTTGATGATGAGCGTGTTCGACCACGTCAAGGTGATGGTGTCGTTGCACTGCGCGGCGCCGAACGTGTACGTGGCGATGTTCGGGTCGTCGGGCCGGAGAATGGCGAGGCGCGGCAACGTCGCCGTGGTCTGCGCGAACGAGGCAGAGGCAGTCAGAACCGTGCAGAGGGTGGCGAGACGCAGCTTCATGAGCCCCGGCTTTTGAGCAAGTTGAAGGCCACCCGCAAGACTGAGCAACCCACCTGAATTCCTGATGATTCCGCCCTGAGGCCGTCGGGCCCGCTGACATTTTGTCACGTGCGATTGGCGAGTTTGAGCGCGAGGTCGACGGCGGTGTCAGCCACCCGGAAGACGTTGTCGGTCGCGGCGACCAGCTGCACGCGGGGTCCGGCGGCGCGAATGCGGCCCACGTGGGTGGTGGCGTCGTCGGTGGTGAGCATCGGCATCGGGTAGATGTTGCTGGCCGGATCGTCGAGCACCTTGAGGCCGTCGTCCTCTTTGAGCACCGCCCGCACCCCTTCCGCGTCGACCGGCCGGTTGAGGTGCGCCGAGATGATGAGCGTGAGCCCGTGGTACGTCGGCACGGTGAGCGCGGTGGCAGTGAGGGCGGGGAGCGCCTCGCCGCTCCAGATGCGCGCCGCTTCGACCAACACGTGGCGCTCGGCGTCGCACAGCGGGCCTTCGAAACCGCCGACCGCGGGAATCACGTTGAAGCCGATGCGGTGCGGGAAGAGCTCGATGTCGGGATCTTTTCCGTTCATCAGCGCGGCGGTCTGCTTCGAGAGCTGATCTTGCCCGCCCTGCCCCAGCGTCGAGGTGCCGTAGAGCAAGGTGACGTCGGCGAACACCAGGCCGAACTTGGCACGCAGTGGCTGGAGCACCGAGAGCAGCGCCTGGGTGGCCGGGTTGGCGATCGAGACGATGCGGCCGGTGAAGGGGCGATCGAGCACGCCGTCATTCACGCCGGGCGCGATCAACGGCACGGTGGTGTCGACCCGGAAGGCGCCTGAGACGTCGACCACCCACGCCCCCGCCTGCTGCGCTTGCTGTGCGAGCCGGCGCGAGACGTCGGAAGGCGTGGCGAGGATCACCACCTGCACGCCGCGGAAGGAATCAGAGCCCGGCTTCTCGGTGGGCAGCGTCTCTTCTTCGTAGTCGAGCTCCTCGGATTCAGAGCGCTCGCTCGAGAAGAGCCGCACCTGGTCGGGCTCGACGTCGTGCTGCTGCAGCGAGGCGATGATCTGACGGCCGACGGTACCGGTGGCACCGACGACGGCGATGATGGGGTCGGACATTCAGTCTTCTTTCAGGCGCGCCTTCGGCTCGACGCCGGGGAGCGGGGGGAATTTCGGGTTTTCTTCGGCGCCGGAGCCGCGGATGTAGTGCGGCTCGAGCGAGAACAGGGCTTCCGCGCTGTAGGCCGCGGGCATGGTGACGAGGCTGGCGAGGGCCGCGGCGGAGGGCACCACCGGGCCTGCGAGAAAACTCTCGGGCGGAACCCCGAGGGCCTCGAGGGGCGCGCGCCAATCGACGAGCGCGGGGCCGATCATGCGGGTGGCGGGGGCGGCCTTCAACGCGTCGGCGACCTGGGCGAGCGTCATCGAGATTTCGTGACTGTCTCCCTCTCCCCCGCGGGGGCGAGGGCCGACCCGCTTGTACCTGCCGACGTACAACTCACCCTTCTTCACCACGGCGCAGCAGAACAGGTCGACGTTCTCCGGGCCCTCGAGCGAGAGGGCCGCCAGCGACGACGCGCCCACGATCGGCACCTTGAGCGCGTACGCGAGGCCCTTGGCCGTCGCGAGGCCGATGCGCAGGCCGGTGAAGCTGCCGGGGCCCAGACCGACCACGAAGCCGGTGACGTCTTTGAGCATCAGCTGATGGGCCGTGAGGAGCTTCTCGATCTCACCCGGGAGAATTTCGCTCTGGCGTAAAGGAGGGCCGACCTTTCGCTCTTCGACCAGGACTCCGTCTGCTCGCAGCAGCGCCAGCGAGAGGGTCAGGGTGGAACAGTCGAGGGACACGATCACGGTGGCGGCTCATAGCAGGAACGCCCTCTCCCCGACCCTCTCCCCCGCGGGGAGAGGGAAAAATAGAGCAAAACCTCAGCAGAAGAGCAGGCGCGCGATGTCGTTGCGGAAGGCGACCACCATCAGCAACGCCAGCACCGCGAACCCGAAGTACGTCGCGACCTCGCGGGCACGCATGGGCACCGGGCGCCGCCGCACCGCTTCCCACAAGGCCGTGAGAATGGCGAAGCCATCGAGAATCGGAATGGGCAGCAGATTCACGAGCGCCAGGTTGACCGAGACGATCGCCATCGCGCTCAAGAACGGCCCCAACCCGGCTTCTGCGGTCTGCGAGGCCACCTGGAAGATCTGCACCGGCCCGCCCATCGACTCGAGCGGCACTTCACCCGTGGGCAGCTTCGCCAGAATGCGGCCGATCAACATGATCCCCTCGGGCAACTTCTTGAGGCTCGCCTGCAGCGCCTCCACCGGCCCGAAGTGCAGCGTCACCGTCTCACCGGCGATCGGCGCCATCGGCAACCCCGGAGCGCCAAAGCGCACGCCGAAGTCCGTCGGCGCCATGCAGTACTTCGCGTTGCCTTCCGGAACGAACGGCCCCACCGGAGCCGAGTGCTTCTCGGTGCCCGAGCGCCACTCGATGTCGACCCGTCGCTTGCGCGCCAGCGCCATGCGATCTTCGACCCCGCCGACCGAGTGCACCTGCTGACCGCTGACCGCGGTGAAGCGATCGCCCACCTTGATGCCCAGCGCCGCGGCGGGCGTTCCCGTACGAACTTCCCACACGTACGCGTCGCCACTCTCGGCGCCGATGCGGGCGAGGCCTGCGCCTTCAGAGACGGGCACCTCGGCCGGCACGATCTCCGGCAGCACCACGCCGTCATGCAGCGACGAGAACCGGACGACCTCGAGCTTCACGTTGCCTGTCGCCTTATCGAGGCCCTCTTCCAATTCGCGCGCGGTTCGCACCGGCTTGCCGTCGAGCTGAATGACCCGGTCGAACGTGCGCAGCCCCGCGGCGTCGGCCGCCGAGCCCGCCGGCACGCCCAGCACCGCGGCCTGTTCAGCCAGCGAGATGCCGATGCGTCCCTTGCGAGAGATCTCGATCATCCCCAGGGTCTCGACGTTCGACGGCGTGACGCGCAGCGACTCTTTCTGGCCGCCGCGATCGACGACCATCGCGAGCTCTTTGTCGGCGCTGGCCGAGGCGATCTTCGAGAGCTCGGTGAAGGTGCGAATCGGCGTGCCATCGATGCTGACGATCAGATCGCCCGGCCGCAGCCCTGCAACGGCCGCCGGGGATCCCGGCTCGACGGCGCCCACCCGCGGGGTGAACTCGGTCGAGTCGCCCAGGTAGACGAAGAACAGCGCGATCACCGGGAACACCAGGTTCGCCGCGGGACCGGCCAGAGAGATGATCACCCGCTTCCACCACACCGCTTCGAGAAAGGTGCGGCCGGCGTCACCTTCAGCGACCTCTTCACCAGGGTGCTGGCCGGCCATCGCCACGAAGCCGCCCAGCGGGAGCGCCGCGATCTGGTACTCGGTCTCGCCGCGCCGGAAGCTGAAGAGCTTGGGCCCGAAGCCGATGGAGAACTTGAGCACCTTCACGCCGGCCCACTTGGCGGCGAAGAAATGCCCTGCTTCATGCACCGTGACGAGGACGCCCAGGAAGATGGCGAAATAGACGATGTCCTGAAAGGCGCCCATGTGCGGTCACGTTAACCGGCAGTGGCGCCAGTTTCATCCAGCCTTCAGGAAACCAGGCCTCGAACGAAGACCACGTAGAGGAACACCATGGGGGCGTTGAAGATCAGGGCGTCGATGCGATCGAGCATTCCGCCATGCCCGGGGATGATCACGCCCGAGTCCTTCACCCCGTAAGCGCGCTTGAGCATCGACTCGCACAGGTCGCCCGCCGGGCCCAGGACGCTGCCGAGGCCTCCGAGCACGAAGCAGTCGAGCACCGTCAGCGTCGGGAAGAAGTAGGCCCGCTGAATGAAGAGGAAGCCGATGGCGCCCACGAACCCGCCAAAGAAGCCTTCCCACGTCTTGTTGGGGCTCACCTCGGCGTAGAGCTTGTGTTTCCCGAAGAGGCGACCGGCGAAATACGCCATCGTGTCGTTGCCCCAGGTGATCACCAGCGCCGAGACGACCCACATCAGCCCGGTCTCGGGCACCAGGCGCAGCGCCGACAACGCAGTCAGCCCGCCGTGGCCGTAGATGAAGGCCATCAGCAGGTGAGCGGTGCGCACCGGTGCTTCGGGCAGCGGGCCGCGCAGCAGGTGCCACGACCAGGCGACGAAGAGCACGATGCCGGTGGCGCCCGAGATCAATGCCGACGCGTGCAGCGGGTTCCACATCGGAAGCAGCGGCATTGCGGCCGCCATCGCCACCGTGAAGATCGACACCGGCGTGATGCCCTTGAGCGCGATGCTCAGGTATTCCCAGGCCACCGCGCCGGCCGCGAAGCCGAGCAGCGCTGCCGCCCACCAGCCACCCAGGTACAGAAGGAAGAGCACTCCGGGCAGCAGCGTCAGCCCGGAGATCACCCTGATCATCAGGTTCTTGTTCTTGTCGGTCACGAACTGGCTCGACGCAAGGGCAGCGGCTGAACCTGCGCGCCGGTCATGCCGAAACGCCGCTCGCGTTGCTGAAAGGCCGACAGGCAATCGATCAACTCGCGGGCGCGGAATTCCGGCCAGAGGATCTCGGAGAACACCAGCTCGGCATACGCGGTCTGCCAGAGCATGAAGTTCGAGAGCCGGCGCTCGCCCGAGGTGCGAATCACCAGATCGACCGGCGGCAGGCCCGCCGTCCACATCATCGCGTCGACCAGCGCCTCGCTCACCGCGGCGGGCTCGAGCTGGCCATTCTGGGCCTTCTCGGCGATGCGCCGGGCCATCGCGACCAGCTCTTCCCGGCCGCCGTACGAGAGCGCCAGCGTCAAGGTCATGCCGGTGTTGGCGGCCGACTCGGCGCGAATGGCTTCCAACGGCTCGCGCACGTATTTGGGCAGCTTGTCGAGCTCGCCGATGGCGTTGAGCCGAATTCCATTATCGAGGATCTCCTCCCGTTCTTTGAGGAGGTACTCGCGCAGCAGATCCATCAGCGCGGCCACTTCATCGGCCGGCCGCGACCAGTTCTGCGCCGAGAAGGCGTAGAGCGTGAGCGCTTCGACGCCGAGGCGGCGGGCGCAGCGGGTGATTTCCCGAACGCTGTCAGAGCCGATGCGGTGCCCTTCGACCCGGGGGAGACCACGGCCCTCGGCCCAACGGCCGTTGCCGTCCATGATGATGCCGACGTGCCGCGGCAGGGGGCGCGTCTTCAGCCGGCCTTCGAGTTCGGAGATTGATTCCATCGGTACGACCGGGCCAGCGAGGCGAAGCAACCTACCCGAAAGGAGCTCGGGCGCGAGGGTGAAACTGCAGAGTGTCCTCACAGTGACACGGCTGGGGCCCGCGCACTGCCCCCATGGTTGCCAACGGTCGCGAAGGACCACTCAGTGGTTGAAAGCACCCGCTGGCTACACTCGTTGACCCGCGCGGGCACCCGTCCCTACCATCCGCGCGCGCATGGCCCCCAAAGTCATTGGTCCGTACCGCGTGCTGGAGACGCTCGGCAGCGGCGGCGTGGGGACCGTGTACCGATCGATCGATCGCCGCACCGGAGAAGTCGCTGCCCTCAAGCTGTTGAGCACCGGGCCCGCCCTCGATCCCCGGGCGGCGCGGCGGCTGGCGCGCGAGTTCGAGACGCTGCAGCACATGTCTCACCCCAACGTGGTGAAGGTCTACGACACCGGCGTCTTCCAGGGCTACCCGTACCTGGCGATGGAATTGGTCGAGGGCCTCACGTTGCGCCACTACCTCGCGCTCGCCGAAGAAGATCTCTCCAGCGACGCCGCGCTCGCCCGGGCCATCTCCGCGCATCGTCACGTGGGCGCCAACCCCCCGGTGGCCACCGCGACTCCGGCGGAAGAGGGCGACGAGGCCGATGAAGAAGATGAAGACGCCAACAGCGGCGTGTTCAACCTGGCCACGTTCGGGGAAGAGGCGCCCAGCGAGGAATATTCGGGCAGTGATTCGTTCGAAGAAGGCCCGGACCGGGTGCGGGCCTGGGCAGACCTCGCTGACGAGCCTGATACGCCGGTGTCGATGTCGGGCGAGCTGAGGCTGCCGTTCGACCTGCCGCTGGGGGAAGATCGCCCGATGGGCGTCAAGCTCAGCGCCCATGAGCTCGAGCGGCTCAACACGCCTGAACGCATCGGCCGTCTCAAAGACGCGATGCTGCAGCTGTGCGAGGCGCTCGCGTACATTCACGGCTACGGCCTCATTCACCGCGACCTCAAGCCCTCGAACGTGATGGTCGACGAAGATCGCACCGTGCGGCTGATGGACTTCGGGCTCGCCAAGTACATCAGCGACGATGGCGCGGTGACCGCCGACGGACGCCTGGTCGGCACCTTCCGGTACATGGCGCCCGAACAGATCCTGGGGGAAAAGCTCGATACCCGCACCGATCTCTATTCCCTGGGCGTGATCCTCTACGAGCTGCTCGCCGGCCGGCCGCCCTTCGAAGCGCGCACCCCGTACGAGCTCTGGCAGAAAGTGCTGGAGACCGAGGCCACCCCGATCAGCGCCCTCAATTCGCGCAGTGATCGGGTGCTCTCCCGGGTGGCGCACCGGCTGATTCGCAAAGAGCCAGACGATCGTTTCCAGACGGCCGAAGAGGTGTACGAGGCCCTCATCGAATGAGGCACGAGCTCAAGGTAGACATCGCGACCGCTGGCAAACGCATCGACCTCGTCGTGGGGGAGGCCCTTGGGCTCTCGCGGGCGAGGGTCAAGGCGCTGTTCGAAGACGGCGCGGTGCGCATCAATCACAAGAAGGCGAAGAAGGGGTTGATGGTCGCCGCGGGCGATGCGCTCGAGATCGACGTGCCCGAGGCGCAGGCCACCACCGCCGCCCAGGCTGACACCACCCTCGAGCTGCGGGTGCTGCATGAAGATGAAGCGCTGGTGTTCATCGACAAGCCCTCGGGCATGCCTTCGCAGCCGCTGCAGCCGGGCGAACAGGGCACCGTCGCCAACGCGTTGATCGCGAAATACCCGGAGATGAGCGCGGTAGGCGATGACCCGCGGGAAGCGGGGCTGTGTCACCGGCTCGACGTCGAGACCTCAGGAGTGTTGCTCTCGGCGCGCACCCGGCCCGCGTGGGAGAAAATGCGGGCGGCCTTCTCGGAAGAGCGCGCCGTCGAGAAGAAGTACCTCGCGTTGGTGAAGGGCCCGCTCGCGGACGAAGGCACCATCGACGTGCCGCTCAATCACGCGGGCGATCACGTGGTGCCGGGCATCGAGGCGGGCCGGCCGGCGATCACCGAGTTCAGCGTGCGGGCGCGGCGCGGGTCGTATGCGCTGGTCGACGTGAAGCTGGTGACGGGCGTGTTGCACCAGGTGCGCGCGCATCTCGCGGCCGTGGGTGCGCCGATCGTCGGTGACTCGCTGTACGGCGGCCCGGCCGAGCCGGGGCTCAATCGGTTCTTCCTGCACGCGGTCTCGCTGGGCGTGCATCACCCGGTCACCGGCGAATTCATTCGGGTCGAGAGCCCCTTGCCGCCGGATCTCGCGAGGGTGCTCGACGTGCGGCTACCCAGCGCTGAGCCGAAGCTGCCCGCCTGATCGAACGGGCACGGAGCCGGCTCGATGACCCGCACGATCATCCACATCGACATGGACGCGTTCTATGCGTCGGTCGAACAGCGCGACGCGCCTGAGCTGCGCGGCAAGCCGGTGATCGTCGGCGGCCACCCTCAGCGCGGAGTGGTGCTGGCCGCGTCTTACGAAGTGCGGCCCTTCGGGGTGCGCAGCGCGATCCCCATGGCGCGCGCGATCAAGCTGGCCCCGCGCGCGATCGTGGTTCCTCCGCGTTTCCACGCCTATGTCGATGCCAGCGAGGCGGTGTTCCGAATCTTCGAGCGCTACACCCCGCTGATCGAGCCGCTCTCGC
Organism: Archangium sp.; assembly: GCA_043758715.1. GTDB lineage: Bacteria > Myxococcota > Myxococcia > Myxococcales > Myxococcaceae > Archangium_A. The sequence goes on along the minus strand of JAYVNA010000162.1, from coordinate 35,809 downwards.
TCGATGAGGCCTTCCTCGACGTCACCGGATCGCTGGGCCTGTTCGGCACGGTGGGTGAAATCGCGAAGCGCATTCGCGCGGAGATTCGGAAGGAGATCGAACTCCCCGCGTCCGCCGGCATCGCCGAGGTGAAGTTCGTGGCGAAGATCGCCTCCGACTTCGCGAAGCCCAACGGCCAGCATGAAGTCGCTCCGGGCACCGCGCGCGAATTCCTCGCTCCCCTGCCCGTCTCGCGCCTCTGGGGCGTCGGCCCGAAGACTGAAGAGGTGCTCAAGCGCCACGGCCTCCACACCATCGGCGATGTCGCCATGCGCGAGCTCGAGTGGCTTGGCGCCCGCCTGGGAACTTCCGCGCAACACTTCTGGGAACTCTCGCGCGGGCTCGATGAGCGCGTGGTCGTGCCCGATCGGTACGCCAAGAGCGTCGGCGCGCAGGACACGTTCGAGGAAGATCTGCTCGGTGAAGCGGCGCTCAAGCCGCATCTGCACTCGCAGGCGCTGCGTGTCGGGCGCCGGCTGCGCAAGTCGGAGCTCAAAGCCCGCTGCGTGCAGCTCACGGTGAAGTACGGCGACTTCACGCAGATCACCCGGCGCATCACCCTGCCCGCCGCGACCGATGACGGGCAGACGCTGTATCGGGAGGCGCTGCTGCTCTTGCAGAAGGCAGATCTGCGAAGGCGCATTCGCCTCACCGGCGTGTCGGGCCAGGAACTCACGGGCGGAGAAGATCAGCTCGGGCTGTTCGGCGCCGAAGGTCCTCCGAAGAAGAGCGACAAGCTGAACCAGGCCCTCGACGCGATCGCCTCGAAGTTCGGGAACAAGGCGGTCGTCATGGCTGATCTTCGCGAGGATGATCCCGATGAGGCGCGCGATGGCTTCTACTCAGAGGACAAACGCGAGACCGCCGCGCGCGCCGAGCGGGAGCGCCGGCACCAGCAGCCGCAATTCGAGCGTGACGAAGAGCCACCTCCGCTCGACGACTGAACTGACCTCGATGGGCGTCGGGGTCGACAGAGCGGCTCAGGCCCTGCGGCCAAATCGCTTTCGCAGGGTCGCCACCACCTGCGCGTCGACCTTGAGCGAGAACAACTCCACCGCCGTTCGGCCGAAAGGCAGCGCGCAGGCGAGCACCGCGAGGGTCGCGCTCATTCCGATGAGGGTGTTCTGCCAACTCGCGAGATCCCACTGCCCGCTCCAGCCCCACTCCTCCAGGCTGAACGGCCACAGATAATGAATCGGCCACCCCGGGCCGCTGCCGAGGAGATCGCAGACCAGGTGCAGGTGGAACGCCGCGAACGCGAGCCCGAACACCGCCGCCTTCCGCTTCGCCAGCAACGCGAGTGCGCCGGAAATCACCACCGCCGAGAGCACCCCATGCGTGAGCACGTGATGCCACTTGCCGTAGAGATCTTCGCCGCCCAACAACGTGAGCCCGTCGAGATCAGGCAGCACTCCGCCCAGCGTCACCAGCATGCGGTCGCGCCGGTCAGCGAGCTTCTGCGCGCCGAGCCACGAGAGCTCGGCGTGGACGATGGGATTCACCTACTCAGCCGGCGGAGCGGACGGCGCAGGGCCACCCGGCGCGTCGCCACCACTGCCCCCGCCACGACGACGGCGACGGCGGCGACGGCGCGGTCCCGGGGCATCGGTGGTGGGCTGCGGCGCGGCGCCGGTCTTCCACTTCTCGAGCTGTTCCTGGTGTTCACCGGTCGCGGCGACCCACACCTCGAACACGGCGAGCGACTCGTTGAACAGCGGGTGCCCGCGAAAACCCATCAGGCCACCGCGGCGGCGGCGCAGCCCGGCGAGCGTGCGCTGCGCCATCAGGATCATGCGGCAGCGCTCGGCGATGCGACGCGGCAACCGGGCCTTCTGCACCAGCTGCGCGAGCAACTGCTCGATCGCCTGCGCCACGGTGGGCGGCTTGCCGTTCTCGTCATCGGCGCCAGGCTGCTCGGGCTCGTCCAGCGAGATCGGCAGCAGGATGCTCGCCAGCAGCATCGAGTCGTCGAAGTTGGCCTTGCGGCGCACCGACGCATCCATCGCGTCGACGAAGCGCCAGTACTCGGTGACCCCTTCGGCGTCCTGGCCCTCGAGGTACTCGTGCACGGGCGGGAGCAGGCCCTTGAGCGCGTCGAGCGCCCCGACCAGCTGCAAGGCCGGGCGGGCGTACCCACCACGGAGCAAGCGGAAGGTCTCCTCGAGCAGGCGCGGCGCGGAGCAGCGCTGCAGATCTTCGACCGCGCCTTCCATGGCCGCGTAGGTGCGCGACTCGATATCGAGGCCGAGCTTTCCGGCGAAACGCACCGCGCGGAGAATGCGCACGGGGTCTTCGCGCATGCGCACTTCGGGGTCGCCGATGGTGCGAATTTCACGGCGCGAGAGATCGCGCAGGCCGTTGACGTAGTCGTACACCCGCCCGACCGACGGCTCGTAGAAGAGGCCGTTGATGGTGAAGTCGCGGCGGCGCGCGTCTTCGACCGCCGTGCCGAAGGTGTTGTCTTCGGTGATCAGCAGGTCGCGCGCTTCAGGCGGCACCACTTCGTCCTGCACGTCGGCCACGGGCGCAGTGGGAACTTCCTGGCCCTCTTCGATCGCGCTGAGCGCCTCGGCGTCGGCGATCGCGATGTGCTCGGTGCCTTCAGATGCCACTTCACCCTCAGCCGCTTCGGAAGGCTGCGGCTCTTCCACGATGGTGGGCATCGCGCGGAAGGTGGAGACCTCGAGGATCTTCCCGCCCTTGAAGTAGACGTGGGCGAGCCGGAAACGCCGCCCGATCAACCGGCAGTTGCGGAACAGGCCCTTCACCTGGTTCGGGGTCGCGCTGGTGGCGATGTCGAAGTCTTTCGGCTCGTGGCCAATCAGCAGATCGCGCACGCAGCCGCCGACCAGGTACGCCTCGTGGCCGTGCTGGCGTAGGCGCAACAGCACGCGCACCGCGTCGGGGTCGAGGCGTTCGGGTTCGATGTCCGGGCCGGTGTGGCCTCGTTGCGCTTCGGGGTTCGTCGTCTCACGCGCGGGCTCTGTCGGCTCAGCGGCGGAGTTTTCTTCGGTCGTCATCACGTTCCTGACGCAGCCCCGATCTCAAAGCGATTCGGCTGAAGAGCCGGGCCGTCACGAGGTGCGCGGCCATATACCCTCAAACCGTGGGGTAAAAGCCAGCGTCAGGTGTTGCGCCGCTTCTTGTGCGTGCGCGGACGGGCGTCGTCGAGAATCGAGAGGTAGTCGATCTCACGCACCTTCGGGGGAGGCGGCTGCGCCCCGAGCGCCGCCACCCGCTTGCTGAACGCCGCGATGATGTCGGGCATCGGGCGCACCATCTGGAACACCGCGGCCGGGCCCTGGAGCGCTTCCACCAGCGCTTCGGCCACGCCCGCGATGGGTAGGCCCCGGCGCAGCAGGTCCTGAAAGGAATTGGAGAGGGTCAGCAGGTTGTAGCCGGAGGTCTGCACCAGCTCGATCATCACCTTGAGCACCTGCGGCGCCGTGAGGTGTTTGTCGCCCAGCAGCACCAGCGCCGCCTGGAAATAATTGAAGATCGGCACCACCCGCGCTCCGTAGTGCGAGAACGCCGCGGGCGGGGTGAGCCGGTCGAGCATGATGAAGATGCGCCGCACCGGGTCAGCCTGCGGGATCTCCTTCCACTGCTTGATCACCCGGGCGATGTCGTCGCTGTAGACCTCGGCGGCCTCGAGCACCCGGTGCACCACGGGCTCTGAAACCCGGTGCGCGACCATGTCGGCGTAGAGCGAATAGATGAACGCGTCGGCCTCGGCGTCGTCTCCGAAGAGCACCTCTTCGGCGTCGACCGGAGCGCGCGCCCGGCTCTCGAGCAGCACCGGCAACTTGTAGCCCACCTGCCCGCGCATGGCCTTGAAGCGCCCGCGCACGAGGTTGCGCAGGTTGTCCTTGAGCACCAGCTCGTCGAACTCCACCCCGTCGAGCTTCAGCTTCTCGGAGAGCACCGTGCGCATCTGGGTGGGGCTGCCCGAGACGATGCACAGCCGCGAGTCGCCCGAGGCGCGCAGCTCGCGAATGAGCGCGGCGGCCCCCGGCACGGCCTTCTTCTCGTGCGCTTTCTGAAAGGCGGTGCGCACCAGCTGACGGAACGTGTCGAAGTCCGTCTGCAGGTAGGTCTTGTCGAGGTCCCAGCGGTAGATCCGCTTGACGGGAACTGTGGGCGGGCTCGCGTTCACGACTTCGGGAGCATGCCCTGAATCGCGTTGGCGAGGTCCTTCGAGACGGCCCGGGCAGCCACCTTTCCGGCGTTGGTGATCGCCCGCGACTTCGAGCGGCCGTGCGCCTTGATGAACAGGCGATCGAACCCGAGAATCGGCGCGCCCCCGTACTGCTCCCAGTCCGTGACCTCTTTGATCCGCTCGATGCCTGACGAGAGCATCGCCAGCCCTGCCCGCCAGAGCAGCTTTTCCTTGTAGGCGTAGCGGGCGAGCTCGATCACCGTCTCACTCACGCCTTCCAGCATCTTCAGGCAGACGTTGCCGACGAAGCCGTCGCACACCACCACGTCGGCGGTGCCCTTGGGAATGTCGACGCCCTCCACGTTGCCGATGAAGCGCAGCCCCGGCAGTTTCTGAAGCCGCAAGTTCGCTTCCACCACCCGCGCCGGGCCCTTCTGCGCCTCGGTGCCGTTGCTGAGCAACGCCACGGTGGGGTTCTCGTTCTTCGAGATGATGCGCGCGTACGCCGAGCCCATCACCGCGAAGGCGACCAGGTCGTCGGCTGAGGCGTCGACGGTGGCCCCGACGTCGAGGATCAAGCTGAACGGGTCGTTCTTCTCGCCGCGGCCGACGGCCGTTGGGTACACGGTGGCGAGCGCGGCGCGGCGCACTCCGGGAATGAGCGAGAACGTGCGCGCGCAGGCCAGCACGCCGGCGCCGGTGTTGCCCGCCGAGACCATGGCGTCGGCTTCTCCATCACGCACCAGCCGCGCGGCCACCAGCACCGAGCTGTCGGGCTTGGCTTCCAGCGCGACGTTGGGCTTCTCGTGCATCGACACGAAGTCAGGCGCGTGGTGCACCGCCACCCGCTCGGCGTTGTGACGCACCTGGGTGAGCGCCTGGGCGATCTGTTCGCGATCGCCCACCAGCACGGCGTGAATGTGGGGGGTGTCGAGCGTCAACTGCGCGGCCCCCCGCACGATCTCGAGCGGGCCATGATCGCCCCCCATCACATCGAAGGCGATGGTGACGGGCCGCTGGCTCACGTGGTCATTCCTTCCGCGTGTTGGCGCTGTCGCGCTCGATGCAGCCCTTGGTGAGGGTGTACTGGTAGGTGCCGAGCTCGTCACGCCAGTACTCGCCCACGTAGGGCCAGTAGAGCTGATCGTCAGACACGGCCACCGTGTACTTGTAGTTCTTCACGATCGACTGCTGGCCACCAGCCTTGAGCATCTCTTCGAGGAAGGTGCGCTCGCGGTCGGTCGTCTCGAACTTGATGCGCAGGCCGTTCGCGCGGAGCGTCTTGAGCTGACCCAGCTCGAAGTCGAGCTTCGACTTCGCCATCTGGCCGGCCTTGCTGATGAGCGTGGTGCGCTGTTCCTTGAGCCGCTCGATCAACTGCTTCGAGAGGTTCGAGTACTTGAAGGTGTCACCCTTCTGGCCCACCGAGTCCATCTCGCCTTCCAGCTCGGCGATGGAGTCGACGGTCTTCTTGAGGTCCTTGTCGGTCAGCGCGAGGTTCAAGATGCGCTCGAGGATCTCGTCGGTGCCCTTGAGCTTCTCACCCGACTTGTTCTTCTTGCGGACCTCGTCGAGCACGTTGAAGTACTCGGTCGCTTCCATATTCTTATTCACCAAAACATCGAGCTGGTCCTGCACCGGGCCGTAGATGTTCTCGAAGTCTTCGATGATGGTGAGCGACTCGCGGTAGCGGCAGTTCTCGAAGTACACGACGGCCTTCAAGATCAGCGCTTCGGGGAAGTACTCGTCGCGGAAGAACGGCGAGCTCAGGGTGATCAGGTTGCCGAGCGCCTGCTCGTACTGACCGATGCGATAGTGCGCCCAGGAGGCTTCGAAGAGCGACTCGAGCCACTGCACGCCGCCGCGCTCGACCTTGTCGAAGTACGCGATCGCGTAGCGGTTCTGACGCGCGCCGTAGTGGGTGCGGGCCAGCTGCATGAACGCCATCTCGCGCAGCGCCTTGAGCTGCTTGGCCTCGGCCGTCAGCGGGCCTTCAGCCGTGCGGGTCGCGCGCACCACTTCCTTCATCGCCTCCAGCGCCGTCTCGAGCTTGTTCTCGCGGAAGTACGCGAGGCCCTCGAGGTACTTGGCGCGCGGGTAGAAGACGTCGCCCTTGGGGATCATCAGGGCCAAGCGCTTCACTTCGTCGAAGGCCTTGGTCGCTTCACCGGTCTGTTCCGCGTCGTCGAGCGCCTTGCCGCGCACCAGGTTGTACCGGGCGAGCAGGTAGCGGAACTCGTTGCGGAAGCGCTCGGGGAACTCGTAGTTCGAGTAGCGGGCGATCTCATCGAGCACGACCGTCTCGTTCACGGTCTTGCGCGCGATGAAGAACAGCCACTCGAGCGACGACTTGAAGAACTTGGTCGACGGCCCTCGCGCCAGCACCTTGGAGAACATCTGGAGCGACGAGTGGTACATGCCCAGCTTGTAGAGGCTCTTGCCCAGCCAGTACTCCGACTCGACCACCAGGCCCGCCATCGCGGGGTCCTGGCTCATGTCTGAGAACGCGAGCGCCGCCGGCTCGAAGTTGTCGTTCTTGAACTGGGTGATCGCCGCGTCCATTTTCTGGCGATCGCCGGTCTTGCCCGACACGTCGACCGCGTCGAAAGACATCGTCGGCGCGGCCTTGGTGTCCTTCTTCTCGGGCGTCTCGGCCACGGGCTTCGAGAGGTCAAGCCCACCTTCGGGCAGCGGCACCTCGCCGTTGCCCTTTTCTTCGGGCGGCTTTTTCTCTTCCTTCTTTTTATTGTTGTTGGGCTTCTTCTTCTTCTTCGAGCCGCCAAGATCGAGGCCCTCGAAGTTCATCTGGGCGAACGAGGGCGCGGCGAGGCCGGCCACCACCATCATCACGAGCAATCGGGAGAAGCGCATGGGTCAGCCCTCCTCATGGAAGAGGGTGGGGAAGAACATCGAGAAGCCGAACTCGGCCATCAGCTGGTTGCGCACGGAGCCGGTGGCCGGCTCGCGGCCATTCTTCTCGTAATAGATGACGTCGCGCACTTCGAGCCGCAGCGTGAGCCATTCGTTGAAGAAGAAGCGGAAGCCCACGCCCACGTTACCGCCGGCGGTGAACTCGCTCGCGGCGGGCGGCCCGTACATGAGGACGGTGGGGCCGGCGAGCACGTACATGTTGAAGTTGAGGATCTTCTCGGAGAACAGCGCGAGCTTTCCGTAGAGCGGGGCCCACTGGAGATCGACGCTCGCCAGCAAACCCATGCGCCCGAAGGACACGTTCGCGGGCTTGCCGTCGAAGGTGCTCAGCTCATCTTCGGTCGGCTGCGAACAGCCACCGCCGACCGGGTCGCAGATCTGCGCGGCGCCGGAGATGAGCGAGAGGTTGTAGGAGGCCCGCGCCGAGAGGCCGACCGATTCAGTGAAGTGGTACGTGAACGCCGCGCCGAAGCCGACCTTCTGCCAGAAGGCGTCGCGCAACGAGAGCCCGATGCCGGGGCTCACTTCGAAACGGCCATCCATCAGGAAGAGGTGGCCCGAGACCGGGCGCACGCGATCCTTCAAGGGCCCCGACGAGTCCTTGTCGACTTCCGACACGTCGCCCGCTTCGTCTTCCGAAGCCGCGAACGCGGGAAGAGCGATCAAGCCCGCGACCATCACCCACAGCAACCGCTTCATTACTCGGCCTCCTTGTAGGTCGATTTGAAGGGGAAGAAGATCGAGATGCCCGCATTGATCGTCATCAAATTCTGGGTGACGCCCTTGGTGGTGCCGGCGGGAGTGTCGACGTAGGCGGTGTTGATCAGCGCCACGTTCACCGCGACGAAGTCCTTCACCACGAAGCGCAAGCCGAGGCCGAGGTCGAACGCGGGGTTCACGCCGCGCGGCGCCGCCGGGCTCCCGTCAGCCTGCGGGGGAGCGCCGGGCAACGCGACCGCCGAGGTCTCGGTGTAGACCACGCCACCGCCACCGATCAGGTAGCCGTCGAGGTGGAGAATGGAATTGAAGAAGGCCACCTTGCCGTAGAGCGGGCTCCACTCGAGATCGCCCATCACCGACCAGTAGGGCACCGAGAAGAAGATGCGGCTGAAGAGGTTGCGCTTGGCCGTCTTGACGTCATCGGTCGCCGAGGTCTGCAAGAGCGTGAAGCGCGCTGCGATCGCCAGCGAGTCGTGCGGGTAGAAGGCCGCCCGAATCGCGCCGCCGAGCTTCGTATAATAGGCGTCGTTGACGTTGATGACGAAGGCGGGCGCCAGCTCGAAGCGGCCGCGCTTGGTGTACAGCTTGCGCTGCACCGACTTCACGCGGTCGTCCTGAGTGGTGTCGCGCTCGACGGCGGGCGTGTCTGACTTCTTCGCCGCCGTGGGCGCCGCATCTGTCGCCGTCTTCACCGGCTTCGATGAAGGTGCGGCCACTTCAGGGTCTTCTTTCTTGGGCACGTCCTTCTTGGGCTCATCGCCCGAAATGTCGAGTTCGAAGTTCTGAGCGAAGGCGCGCCCCCCAACGAACAGGAGCGCGACGAGCGACGCCGCAGCCAGATTCCGAGTCAAATGTGCATCTCCGCGACGCTAAGTGTGCTCTCTCAGCATGGAACAACCACACCGAGCCCCTTACCAGCGGCGCGGACTCTACCTGTTGGGGCTCAGTTGTGAAGTGTCGATCTCCGAGGGTCGTGTGCTACCTTCCGCGCGCTTCGCGTCGGGGCCATCTGAGTCAGGAGATCAGTCGAATGAACCGCATGTTGTTCGTCGTCGCGGCGGTGAGTGTGCTCGGGCTGGGCTGTAAGCCTGCGACCGATCTCAATCGGCCCTGCTTTTTGGTGAAGAAAAATCCAGACGGTGGGCCCACGCCGGTGAACCTCAAGGAGGCAGAGGTTCGCAACGCGCAGGGCCAGAACAAAGACTTCATCGCGGTCGGCTCGCTCGACTGCGACGATCTCATCTGCGTGCGTGACTCGTTCTTCGTCAGCGACGCGGGTAGCGACTCACCGGCTCAGGGCTACTGCTCGCGCCAGTGCGTGTCAGGCAGCACCTGCCCCTCGGAGAAGGAAGAGGATGACAAGGGGCCCAAAGCGCTCAACTGCCGCGCCCTGCTTCTCTCGCCCGAGACGCTGGCCATTCTCTCAGGTGGCGACGGCGGCTTCGCGGGCATTCACGACCCGAACTTTTGCGCCCGCGGCAGCAGCGACGGCGGAATGTAAGTTCCTGCCGCACCCCACGCGTGGCCCTACAGCCTCGCGGAATCACTGAAACGGCTGGCCTGCTCTTCGCAGAGCAGATCGAACGGCGTTCCCAAACGTGCAACTGGGACGACGTTGAGCGTTTTCACACCAAGGGGTCCGCATGAATCGCACCGGAATCTTTCTCGCTGTCGCTGGAGTGCTGGCCCTGATCGCCCTGGTGGCCGGGGTGCCTCGCCTGTCGCGGCCGTCCAGCAACACCCCTGATCCCATCGTCAACCCGGTGGGCAACCCGAAGACGGTGAGCAACGGCAGCCTGTCGATGACGGGCCGGCTCTCGCACCCCTTCGTTTCGCTCGGGCGGCAAGACGTGTTCGCCACCGTCGATCTGCGCGCGGTGGACGTGCCGGGCGCGGCGCGGTCGTCGGTGAACCTGGCGCTGGTGATCGATCGCTCCGGCTCGATGTCGGGGTTCAAGTTGAACCAGGCCAAGCAGGCGGCGCGGCAGCTAATCAGCCAGCTCAGCGCGACCGATCGGCTGACCATCGTGCACTACGGCAGCGACGTGAAGTCGCTCGACGGCATGCTGGCGACGCAGGGCAACAAGGAAAAGATGCTCACCTACGTCGACGGCATCTGGGACGACGGCGGCACCAACATCGGCGCCGGCCTCACCACCGCGCGCGACCTGCTCCTCTCGGCTCGCAACGAGTTCAAGGTCAACCGGGTGATCCTCATTTCCGACGGGCAGCCGACCGAAGGCGTGATCGAGTTCGAAGGCCTGACCGCGATCGTCAAGGACATCCGCAGCTACGGGGTGTCGGTCAGCAGCGTGGGCGTGGGCGACGACTTCAACGAGCAGCTGATGGCGGGCTTCGCCGAAGTGGGCGCGGGCGCGTACGCCTTCCTGCAGGACGCAGCTCAGCTCGGCGCGATCTTCCAGAAGGATCTGAACGCGGCCGGCACCCAGGTGGCGCGTGGCGTCAGCCTCACCTTCCGCGTGCCGAAGGGCGCCAAGCTCGAGCGCGTGCTCGGCTACTCGCAGGTGACGCGCCGCATGGACGGTGAGTCGGAGCTGGTGACGGTCGCCCTCCCCGACTTCGCCGCCGCCCAGCAGGAGCGCGTGGTCGCCCACTTCACCGTCGACGGCGTGACCGCGGGCGACAGCATCGACGTGAGCGCGCTCGACCTCTCGTACCTCGATGTGCTGGCCGATGGCGCCGTGCACGGGGAGGCCCGGCTCGCGGCGATGACCACCGACCAGGTGAAGGTGGTGATGGACAACCGCGACAAGGACGCCATCGTCTTCGCCGCCCGCGCCCGCGCCGCGGACAACACCGCGAAGGCCGCCGAGTCGATTCAGCAGGGCGATCGCGAAGGGGCGCGCAACCTGCTCAACGCCAACACGGTGCTCTTCGACGAAGCGCGGGAAGTGGCCGGTGCGCCCGCGGTCGCCGCCGATCTCGAGAACCAGAAGAAGCTGCAGCTGGGCATCGACCAGGCGAACACCGAGGCCGACGGCAAGGTGCTCCAGAAGCAGATTCGCACCCAGGCGCGCCGCGACTACGGCCTGATGGGCTCGACCTACTAATCAACTCTCAGGACACCCCTCGCCATGTCCAACTCCGCCGCCGTCATTCAGCTGCAGCACCGCGAAGCCTTCGAGCGCAACGTCACCCGGGCGCTCGCAGCCGGCGCGGGAGCAGGCGTGCTCGCCTTCCTCGCCCAGCGTCTGCAGCTGCAGGTGCCGCTCTCGTTCCTCGCGCTGGTGGCGACCTCGCTCGCCTGCGTGCGGGGTGACCGTTTCGATCGCATGCTGCTGGTCGCGCTCTCGGTGGTGCTCCCTGCCCTGCCCTGGCTGTTCGGCTTCTCGGCCGCGTGGACGGTGGCGATGGCGGGCGCGGCTGCGGGCGCGTTGATGGTGAAGGCGCGGCTGGCCGAGCGCGGCGAAGAAGGCAGCGTCGGCGCAGATCGTCCGGGGCCGCTTCATTACGCCGTCACCGCGCTGGCCACTGGCGGGCTCGCGGTCGCCGGTACTGAGGTGGCGAAGATCCTTTCCAGCCGGCTGACTGATTTCTCGACGCCCGCGGTGCTGAACTTCGCGGCGAGCGGCGTGGTGATCGCGCTCTTCGCCGGCATCGGCTCGCTGGCCTCGCACATCGCGCTCAAGGCAGACCCGGTCGAGGCGGCGTGTGAAGACCTGCTGCCTTCGCTCTCGGGCGAGTTCGCAGCGCAGATCACCCGCGCGCTCTCGCTCTACCGCCAGGCCGGCACGCAGCTGGCCGCCCTTCCCCGCGACGCCGCGCGCGAAGAACTCGCCCGCACCCTGCAGAAGCTCACCAAGGACGCCGCCGAACTCGCCGGGGAATGGGCGGGCGTGGAAGCGCAGGTGCACGAGAACGCCCACGCCGATCTGCAGAAGGAGATCGACGAGCTGCAGAAGAGCGCGAAGGCCGCCCGTGACGCGGTCGCCCGCCAGCAGCTCGAAGCCGCCGCCAGTTCGCTCACGGAGGAATTGGGCCGGCTGGGTGAGCTCCGCCTGAAGCGGGAGCGCGTGCTCGCGCGGCTCAAGTCGCAGGTCGCCTTGCTCGAGCGGGCCCGGGTCGCGCTCATCGGCATGCGTTCGACCCACGCCACCGTGCGCGCGGCCGAGATGTCCGCGGTGTCGCGCAAGCTCAACGCGCTGGCGCTCTCGCAAGGTGATGAGGCGAAGCTGGCGCATGAGGTCGCGACCAGCGCCGAACTGGGCGCCCTCGAGGCCCAGGCTTCTGAGGCCGCGCTCAAGGCGTCCATCGAAAAGCAGCAGGCTGTTTCTCCCATCAGCGCCAGCGCCGAGTCCATCGCCCCCACCAACGACGGCGGCATCAAGAACTGAATGGGCGGCCGCCCGACCGCGCGCTGGCGACCGGGCTCATCGCATTCGCGCAAGCAACCGTGCGAGGGCGGCTTGAGAGTGCGGCCACGACTCGGAGAACACGGCAGGGACCTGTACGGTCTGGAGCAACAACTCCACCTCGGTGACAGTCGTATGGGTCGAGAGGAGGAACTCCATATCGCGCAGGTCGCCGTCGTCCGCGCGCGCGAGCTTGCTGATGACGAGGTCCGCGGGGCCCAGCGCCTCGAGGCGCAACCTCGTCAGCGAAGGCAGGGAAATCGGGCGACAGCGAGCACGCCAGCCTGCCGCGAGGATGAGCTGCTCGGGGCCCCAGATGTGCGTGAGGTAGAGGCCGCGCGGCTCGAGCTCCGCGTTGGCCCCGTCGAGCGCGACTCCGAAGTCGGCCGAGTCGATGAGCGCCTGGACTTCGGCGTCATCTTGAAGAAGGTCGACGTCCTCAGTGGCTCGGGTGAGTCCGTAGCCGACGGTCAACGCCGCTCCCCCCAGGAGTCGGATTTTCCCCGGCCCTCGCAAATGCCGATCGAGGGTCTGGAGGATCAGCTCGGCTTCGCGCGCCACAACTGCCCCTTCGAAGCCGGACGGCGGATCAACCGGCCGACGTCATAGTTGTACCGAACCGGAGTGGCCCCCCGAGGGGCCCGGAGCGCGCCCGCGACGAGCCGGATGGCGTCGTTCTGCTCGGTCTCCGGCACGAGACTCAAGACCCAGGCGAGCGCGAGGTCGGCGCGTTCCCGACGCGCGTGAAATGCCAGCTTCGCCGCGTCGAGCTGACCGGACTGCAGCACCCTCACCACCAGCTTGATGACGCGCGCGTCCAGCTCGGCATGGGGCATCAACAGCCCGACCAGCAGATCTTCGAGGGCCAGGGAACTCTCGAGCGGCGCCTGCAGCGTGACGAAGGCCCCGTGAAAGCCGCGCACGTTCGCCTGGGCGATGAGCCAGTCGGTCACGCCCACTTCGCCACCAGCGCGGCGGCAGAGCGACGCCCAGAAAGCAGACCAGTGCCTGGGCTGGCGGGCGGCCTGGGCAAAGGTCAGCGGCGGAGTCATGGGCCCAAACATAGCGGGTTCCAGAAGAGAGTCGCCGTGCCCCGGCGGGCGGACCGAGCTCGAGCAACACGAAGGGTTCATTTCAGGCCACTGAGCCGCTCTCAACCGGCTATTTTAGCGGGTCCTTCGCCACCACGTGCGAAGCCTCCGAGTCCATCGCGCCGGTCAACGACGGCGGCATCAGGAACTGACGAGCGCAGGCGACGGTGTTACCTCCGCCGGGTCCGTGGAAACCGAAGCCGCCAGCCCGACGCTGAATTCGCCCCTGTGGATGGTCTCGCAGGCGCCCGGTCTCAACGCGCTCGTGGTGGCGCTACAGCACCACCGCCGCGCCCTCGATGAAGGGAGCGGAGGCCAGAAGCTGACGTTCTCCCGTGCCGAAGTCGCCCGCGCGCGCGCCGAGTTCAGCGACATGATTCGCCGCGGTGAGCGCGATCTTCACCTGCTCGCCAACCTCTTGGCCGAACGGTTCCTGGGCACCGTGCAACGCCGAAGCGTGGTGATCGGCGAAATCGAGCGCACCCGCGAGCGCTTCACCATCACGGTCGACGTGAGCGAAGCCGAGGTCATCGGCAGCACCGACATCGACCTGGGCAACCGCGTGCTCGCGCGCCTGGCGATCGCCGATCAACGCGGCTGGCTGCGCGCGAGCTTGATCAGCAACGTGGTCGAGTACGAGGCCGACGCGCCCAACGAGTACTCGGTCTATCGCCTGCTCACGCGCATCAAGGCGGAAGAGGAGATCTGGAACAAGGTCGCCGACGAGATCTTCGACCTCGATCGCCTGGTGCTCAAGGACAAGCAACTGCGCCACCTCGGCCGCTACGTGAAGGACGTCTTCGGCGTGAAGATCGTGGTGGGCACCGCGGCCGAAGCCGAGCACCTGCATCACCTGCTCGAGACGCTGCGCTTCGATGACGCGCAGCTGAGCGCCCGGCAGATCGCCCTCGATGGTCCCCACCGCACCCTCGAGTTCATCGAGGTGAAGAACTACCTCGAGAACGATTCTCGGAAGCGCTCGGGGTGGTCGGCGATGAAGAGCGTGGTGGCCTGGGGCGGGAGGACGTTCGAGGTACAGGTGCAGCCGCTCTCGAACTTCCTGCACGAGCGGGAGCGGTTGACCCGGGAGAGCCACGCGTCGTTCAAGTCGACCCGTGAGCGGGTGCGAGATGAGATCGCCGCGCGCATGCCGCTGTTCGGGTTTTATCGATCGTTGCTGAGATGGTTGTTCGTCGATCCCTCAGAGGCGCCTCCCATTCAGGAGGGCGTCGAGGTGGTGTTGACGGACTGAGTCAGGGTGCGGGCACGAGGCTCTGTGTGCCTTCGAGCTTCACCTTGAGGCCCTTGCGCAGACCGATCTTCTCGGACCAGCCCGACGGCACCTCGAGCACGTACATCGACTGCTCATCAGGCGCGCGCGCCGACAGCGTCTTCGGCTCGGCCTTCTCGACGATGCCCGCGATGGTGAGATCAGACCTGATGAAGATCATGTCGAGCGGAATGAGGGTGTTCTTCATCCAGAACGAGAGCCACTGATCGCCCTGGAAGATGAACAACATCCCAGTGCCTTCGGCGAGCTCGGTGCGCCACATCAGGCCCCGGGTGCGTTGATCGCGCGTGTACGCCACCTCGGCATCGACCGGGTGCTTGCCCCCGTACGCGTCGACCAGAGTGACGCGCGCGTGCGGCATCTTCGGCATCAGGTAGTCCTGCGCCGTGATGTCGGTGACCGTGGGCTTCGCAGCGACCAGAGCCGCGGGCGGAGGCGTGACGGGCTTACTGCCCTGCGACTCGCAGGACGTCAGCACCAACATCAAGGCGAAGCACGACGAGACCGAGCGACTCACGTCTTCATCGGCTTGTTGAGCAGCCGGCCGGCCAGATCGGCCCCCAGGCTGTCAGTCATCAAATGCTCGACCACCGTCTCGAAGTCGGTGCGTTGCGAGTCGTCGGAATAGACGAACTTGATGCCCATGCCCGGCTCTTCGCCATCGTTGGCAGCCCACACCACTTCGCCGATCAACTCGAAGGGCGCGGGGCGCTGCGGTACCGAGAGCTTGAACAGGAAGCGCGTGCCGATGGGCAACGGCTTCTTGGTCTTGATGAACGTCCCGCCTTTACTGATGTTCTTCGTGTAGTCGGCGAAGAACGAATTGAGCTTTTTGTAATCGACCTTCAGCTCAATCGGCGCCCGGAAGTGTTCGCGACCTTCCGGTCCTGCTTTCTGATCAGCCACCATTGTCGAAAGAGTATACGTGCCCTCGATGCGCGAAGTCCTGTTTCGCGTGAGGGCGCTTCTTTCCGATCGCGTCGTACTCGGGTGGTGGGCGACCCTCGCGAGTGTGGGCCTCGGGCTCACGTGGCTCCCGCTGATGGGCCAACCCGGCTACGAGCTGGCGGCCGGGCTCACCCTGATGCTCACCTTCCTCGGTGGGGGCCTGGCGATCGCGGCCGCCCGATCCCGGCCGGGGTTGCTCGCTTCGGCCACCCTGCTGCTGCTCGCCACCCTTCCCTCGCTGCTGCTTGCCACCCTGCGCACGGCGCTCGGAACCCCCTGTGATCCCTTCGCGACCGTGGGGTTCGTGCCGTTGCTGATCGGGCCGACGGCCGCGTTGGTGGCGGTGCTCGGGGCGCTCGCGGCCCGCATCACCCGGCGGTGGTGGCTGGCGCTGCTCGTCTACTTCGGCTTCGTGCTGATCAGCGCGGTGGCCACGGCCTTACCGCTGATCCACGGGCCGCAGGTGTTCGCCTTCAATCACCTCGGCGGCTATTTGCCCGGGCCGCTCTACGACGAAGAAATTTCGGTGCCCTCGTCGTTGCTCTGGTTCCGGCTGGCGAGCCTTTGCCTCGCGTTGGGCCTGGGGGCGCTGCTGCAACGGCGAGGACTGCGCGGAGTGGTGGCGCTCGCCGTCTTCCTCACCATCGAGAGCTCCGGCACGAAGCTCGGTTTCCGCATGACCGACGAAGCGCTCAGTGACGCGCTGGGCGGGGTGGTCGAGACCGACGAGCTCATTCTTCACTATCCGCGGGCCCTCACTGACGTCGAGGTCTCGCGCGTCTTGGGAGACCTGCGCTTCCGGCACCATCAGATCGCGACGTTCTTCGGAGCTCCGCCCCCCGGCAAGGTGCGCATCTGGCTGTACCGCACGGCCGAGGACAAACAGCGGCTCGTGGGCGCGCTCCACACCCAGTTCGCCAAGCCCTGGCGGCGCGAGGTGCACATCAACGGCCTGGGCTTCCCGCACCCGGTGATCAAACACGAGCTGGTGCACGCGATGGCCGCCCCCTGGGGAGCGCCTCCGTTTGGAGTCGCCGCCAGCCTCTTCGGCCTCGAGCCCCACGTCGGGGTGATTGAGGGCTTGGCGGTGGCCGCGGACAACCCGGTCGACGAGCTTTCGCTGCACGAGTGGGCGGCGGCGATGAAGAAGAAGGCGCTGCTACCCGACGTGGCGAAGTTGATGACGCCCGAAGGGTTCTACGGCGCTCCCCCGAGCCGCGCGTACACCACCGCCGGCAGCTTCCTGCGTTTCCTCTCGGAGAAGTTCAGCAAGGACGCGCTGCGTTCGCTCTATCGGGACGGAGATTTCGAGCGGGCCTTCGGGCAGCCGCTCCCGGTGCTCGCCCAGCAATACGAGACCTTCCTCGACGGCGTACCGCTCGAAGCCGACGCGGTGAACCAGGCGTTCGGCCGCTTCCGCCGGGGCAGCCTCTTCGATCGCCCCTGCGCGCGCGAAGTCGGGCGCCTGTCTGCCGAGGCCGGCATGCTGATGCCAGTCGACCCCCAGCGGGCCAGGGAGCTGCTCGCCCGCTGCCGCCGGCTGCAACCCGAGGAGCCCTCTCACGCGATCGCCGAAGCCGGGGCGTTGCGGAGGCTTTCGGAAGACGAGGCGAGCCGGAAGCTGCTCGACGCCGAGCTGGTGCGGCTCGAAGACGAACCTGCGCCCTGGGCGGAAGCCGCGCTCTCCCGCGCCGATCTCGCGCAGGAAGAAGGTGATGCGCAGACCGCGGCCAGGCTGTGGAAGCGCATCGTCGAGCGGCAGATCTCCCCGGCGATGGAACGGACGTCTCAGGTTCGCCTCGACGGTCTCGAGGTCGACGCCGTGCAGCGCTTCTTCCGCCCGGGGGACGACGACGTGAAGCTGTTCCTGCTCGAGGAAGCGAGCCGCGCGCACCCGGAGAGCTGGAGCGTGCGCTACCTCCTCGGCCGCCGCCTGCAGCAGGCCGGTGAATCGGGCGCGGCCCTGCCGGTGCTCGAACAGCTGCTCAGCGAGAACCTGCCGCCCGCGGTCGCGAAGGAGACCACCCGCCTCGCGATCGAAGCGGCCTTCACCCTGGGCCGCTGCCAGACCCTGAAGAAGTGGGCGAGCCAGGGCACCTTCGGGACCGCTTTTGACGCGCGCGCCGCTGACTGGGTCGAGCGCTGCGCCTTCGCCTGGCCATGAACCGCTTCCTCTCGGAAGTGCTCCGTGGGAAATGACCTGACACCCGGCACGCACGGTGCAAATTCGGGCACGCAGTCGGGGCTTCCGCAGGGTTGCGGGGCTCTTCAGTGACATTTTGGCAAGCCGGGAGTTCGCCGCCCGGTCATTCAGTCCGATGGAGCACACGATGCAGAAGTTCATTCTCCTGGCAGCCGTCCTGGCCCTCGCCCTCACCGGCTGCAGCCCCAAGAAGATCCCGGGCACGGACCTCGATGACACCAGCGACACCCGCGCGGTGATCGACGTGCTCCAGAAGTACCGGGTGGCCGTCGAGGCGAAGAACACCCGCGCCATCATCGCCCTGACCGACGAATCGTTCCGCGATGACGGGGGCAGCTCGGCGCCCGAGGACGACCTCGACTACGCCACCCTCCCCACCAAGCTGGCCCAGCGCATGGCGAAGATCAGCGAGCTCAAGCTCGACGTCACCGTCCGCCGCATCGAGTTCGACAGCGACGAGAAGATGGCCCGGGTCACCTACAGCTACCAGATGTCATTCAAGATGCCTGAGTACAGCACCCGAACTCAGAGCGAAAACGACATCAAGCAGATGCTTCTGAAGCGCGTTGGCGACCAGGAGTGGAAGATCACCTCCGGAATCTGACTCCCCCTATCGTCGGAGCCTGAGCGAACACTCGTTGACACCTTGGAAACGCGGTCGATATATGGCCGCGCTTGCTGAAGGTTTTGCTCTTCGTCCACTGAGGCGTCCCACATGGCAACCGACACAGAGAACGAAGGCGGCTGGAAGAAGCGTGAAACTTTTGGCTCGGCGATGGTGCAGATTCTCATCGTCGGCCTGGTGCTCGCGCTCACCGTCTTCCTCGTGTACCGCCGCGGTTCGAACAAGCGGGACATCGCCGAGCTGATGACCCAGGCCCGCGCGACCGCGCTCAAGGGCAACGCGGCCGACGTTCGCAAGGCGATCAAGATCGCCGACGAAGCGCTCGAGAAGGACGCCAACGCCGGCGACCCGAACGCCTTTGAAGCGGCGATGTACACCGACCTGTGGATGATTCACCACGAGCCGGGCGCCGAGGCGAAGGCCAAGGACTTCCTCGAGAAGGCCAGGAAGGCCGACGCGCAGACCGAAGATCGCTACGGCGCCGAGGCGATGCACCTGCTGGCCAAGGGCGACTTCAAGGGCGCCGAGAACTTCGTCGAGGAGCTGCGCAAGAAGGGCGGCTCGGGCGCTCGCATCTTCTACGCCCAGGCGCTGGCGATGAAGTACCAGGGCAACCTGAAGCTCGCGGGCGTCGGCTTCAAGGCCTCCGTCGACAAGGCCTGGAAAGACCTGAACTACGCCTCGGGCTGGGGCGAGCAGCTGATGGAAGAAGGCACGCCGGGCGCGCTCGATGCGTTCACCAAGGCGACCGGTCAGAACTCCGAGCACTTCCGTGCGCGGCTGGGTCTGGCGCTGGCCCGCGTGCAGCGCAAGGATCGCGTCGGCGACGCCGAGACCATCATCAAGGAACTGCAGGCCCGTGACGCCGAGCTCTCGCCTCCGCAGAAGGCCCGCGCGCTGGCGATCAGCGCCGCCATCCTGAACATTCAGCAGCAGTACGACGCGGCGATCGTCGCCGCTGACCAGGCGATCGCGCTCAACCCCGACGACGGCTGGGCGCTGCTGGCGAAGGCCAACGCGCTGGCGCTGAAGAAGGACCCCGGCGCTCCCGCGGCCTACGACACCCTGGTCGCCAAGGTCCCCGCGGCTCCGACCTTCTATTTCGAAGGCGCCGCCAACCTGCAGAAGGCCGGCATGGCTGACGCGGCGATGGCGCTGCTCTCGAAGTACGAGACCTTCTTCAAGAGCGTGAAGAACCAGACCATCGACGGCAAGGAAGAGATCTACCTCGACCGCGACGATCGGTACTGGCTGGCGCGTGGCGAGCTGCTGCACACCGGTGGCAAGGCCGACGAGGCGATGGTGGCCTTCGACAAGGCGATCGCCGCCAAGAGCATCAACCTGAGCCGCGCCTACTATTCGAAGGCCGCCCTGCTGATCGAGAAGAAGGAGTGGGACAAGGCGGGCGAGCTGCTCGTCGACATCACGCCTCCGGACGGGTCGGGCCGCATTCCCGAGGCGTACATGGCGATGGGCGAGATCCTCTTCCAGAAGAAGGAATGGGGCCCCGGCTGCCAGAACTTCGCCTTCGCGCTCACCCGCATGAAGGCCGCCCAGGAGCCGCGCGAGAAGCTCAACGATCTGCTCACCGACGTCGAGAAGCGCCTGAAGACCGCCAACCAGCGCGACATCGCGAAGGTCTGGGTCGACGAAGCGAAGCCGCTCATCCAGTAACTAGCGACTCCAGCTGGCAGTCACGAGCTGCCAGCCGTCGTCGTTCTTCGCCACCTCAGCCTCGATGGTGTAGCTGCTGCCTTCTGGGGCAGCGCCGTCACGCGCGAAGAGGAACGTGCCCTTGAAGCGCCCCTCCCGGGGTGATCGGGCACTGACCTCGAGCAGGGGGTTGAGCACGACGATCTGCCGCGCGCCGAAGAACTGGCCGACGATCAGCTGCTTGAGCTCGGTCTTGCTCAGGCCTCCGCCACGAAAGCCGTCGGCGATCGCCTCGGTCACCCCGGCGATGTCCCGCTTCTCGGCCCGAACGATCGTCCTCGCCACCATCGCGCGGATCTCGTCTTCGGGAGAGAGCTTCTCGCGAGGCCAGGCGAAGTAGACCGCCAACGCGACGAGCACGGCGATCACCGGCCCGGCCAGTTGGCGCGGGGTCAACTCGCCTCTTCCACGAGCTCGTCGGCGTCGAGGATCTCGATGGGCCGCATCGCCTCGCCGATCATCTTGAGCCGGCGATCGGACAGCCCCTCGAGGTACTCGCGGATCTTCGGGTGCTGCTTGATCAACGTCTCGAACGCCGGCCGCCCGAGAATGGCGACGGCGGTCTTCCGGCTGGCGGCCACGGTGGCGGTGGCGCGCAGGCCCTTGAGCAGCGCGATCTCCCCGGCCAGATCACCTTCACGCAGAATCGAGAGGCTCATCATGCCGCCCTCTTGATCTTCCTTTTGCACCACCAGCTCACCTGCGAGCACCAGCACCAGCCCGCTGACCTGAGCGCCTTCGGTGATCGCCTTTTCTCCCGCGGCGAGGGCCTTGAACTCGAAGCGGCCCAGCAGCTCGGGCCGATCGGCCTCGGGCACGTTGGCGAACAGGGGCGAGGTGGCGATCAAGTTTCGCGCCATGCGCTGCTGCGCGAAGGTGGCGAGCACCGCCGGCACCGAAGGGAAGCTGCGCGCGATCTGGTTGAGATCTTCGCGCTCGATCTCGAGCAGATCGCAGTCGCTGACCGCGGTGATGGTCGAGGTGGGCGCAGCGCCCGTGAGCATCGAGATTTCACCGAAGATCGACCCTCCGCCGAGGAAGGCCAGGGTCTTCGCCTCGCCATCGACTTGCCGGCTCACTTCGGCTTTGCCGGCGACCAACACGAAGATGCGATCGGTGGTCTGGCCTTCCTTGCAGATGACCTCGCCTTCCTTGCACTCGTGGTAGTCGAGCAGCTCGATCAGCTCGACGAAGGCGTCCCGCTCGAGGTCGGCGAAGAGCGGCAGCGGCGGGCGGGCTTCGGGGTCGGCGGTCACGCTCGAATCGACGCCACCGAGCACCGAGATGGCCTGGTCCGAGAGATCAGACCCCTGCAGGGTCATCAGGTCGAGCTCACTGGTGCCGTCGTACATGCTCTCGGGTGGCAGCGGCGGCGGCCCACCGGCCCTTCCCCCCACCACCCGGGCGGCGCGGGCGTGAATGCGGGTCAGCGTCTCGCGAATGCGCCGTTCCTTGGGGGCCATCGGGAGCGCCTGCAAACAGGCGGCGATCGCCGAGAGCAGGTAGTCGCGGCGCAACAGCCCTTCGGCGCACGCGTGCAGCACCGCCACGGCGCGCTCCGACTCCCCCATCTTTTGAAAACAACGGGCCGCGAGCATGCGCGCGCGGTGATCTCCGGGTTGGCGCCGCACGGCCTCGGCGAACACGCCGAGCGCGCGCTCCCAGTTCCCATCGGCGACGAAATCCATCCCCAGCTCACGCAGTGACTGACTCATGGTGCCTCTTTGAAAAAGGGGAAGAACCTCAGGGCGCCATGGCGGCGAGCTGGTTCTTGGCCTTTTCGTGAACGGTGGAGCCGGCGTCCGTCACCTGCACCACGATCTTGAACTTGCGAATGGCCTCACGCGGATCGCGATCGCGGATCACGTAGGCGGTCTGGAAGAGATCTTCGGCCTTGCCCGCGACGTCATCGAGCCCGGCGCGGGCCTTCGAATCGTTGGGGTCGAACCTGGCGGCGTCTTTGAACATCTGCCAGGCGGTCACCAGGTCGTCGCGCAGCAGCGCTTCCTTGCCGGCGACGATCGCGGCCGCGCCGATCTTGTCCTGCAGCTCTTCGCCGTACTTGTTCGCCCGCAGGCCCATCTGACCGTAGAGCTGGTGGGCGGCGCGCAGGGGCTTGGCGGCCTGGGCGAGCGTGCCCTGGCGGAACTTCTTCATGCCCTCGTCGTAGTTGCGGCCGAAGTTGGGAATGAGGGCCTGCAGCTTCTTGGCGCGCGAATAGATGTCCTTGTCGCTGCCGTAGCTGTCCATCACGCGGGCGCACTCACTGGCGGCGCGGTCCCATTCGCCACCGGCGAACTTGCGCTCGACCACCACCATCGCCTCGTTCATTTCCTGCTCTTTGCGCGCCTTGGCCGCGGCGGCGGCGTTGCGGGCGGCGGCGGCTGAGTCCTTGGCGTCGAGGGCCTTCTGCTCTTCTTGCTGGCGCTCGTACTCGGCGATCGCCTGCGCGGGCCCGGCCTGCACCTCGAGCGGCAGCTCGGAAAGCGTGGTCTTGGCGGACTCGAGTTCACCGGCCGAGAGGAACTCCTGGATCTTGTCTTTCTTGTAGGCGACCTCGGCCTCGGCGAGCTCTGCCCGAACCTTGAGCTTGGCCTCTTCGCCTTTGACGCTGCCCTTGCCGGACTTTCCGAGCGCCTTCTTCGCGTCTTCGAAGCGCTTCTCCCCGATCGCCTTTCGCGCGTCGTCGAGCGCGGCATTGAACGCCAGCTCGTCTTTGGCCTGGTTGGCGAGCTTCGTCTTGTCGATGCCGGGTTGCAGCTTCTCGGCCTCAGACACCAACGAGACCACGCGCTCGTAATCACCCTCGCGGGCGGCGTTGCGCGCTTCCTGCATCTTCGAATCGGCGATCGCCTTGGCAGGGTCGATGGGCGCAGGCGGCGGCGGCCGCAGCGCGATGCCGCCGATCAGAATCAGCAACACCACGGCGACCAGCGCCACGATGCCCAGGCGCATCGGCTTGGGCAGGGCCTGGAACTTGGCCGCGAAGCCCCCGTCAGCGCCGTCTTTGCGTGAGGTGCGAACCGGGCGAACCCGGCCGCCCGCCTTCTTTCCTTCGCCGGTGCTGGTCTTCGGAGGGGTTGCTCCCTCAGCCGCGGGCGCTTCGGCTTCGGGCTCGCCTTCGGTGACGGCCGGCTTTTCGCCCGAGGCCTTCTTCGCAGGGGCCGCGGCCGCGGCGGCCTTCTTGTCGGCGTCTTTCTTCTCGTTCTCTTCGCGCGCCTTCTTGAAGGCCGCGAGCTCATCGACGAAACGGATCTTCGTCTTGCCGATCGAGATCTCGTCGCCGTGCTCGAGTTTCTTCTCGGCCACCTTGATGCCGTTGACCTTGGTGCCGTTGCCCGACCCGCAGTCCTTCAGCACCACGCCGTCATCGCCGTAGATGAGCTCGACGTGCCGGCGCGAGACCGACTGATCGGTCAACAACAGGTCGACGCCCGGGGTGCGCCCGATGACCATGCGCACGCCCTTGAACTTCTTCTTCTTGCCCGCATCGGGGCCCGCGATGATCTCGAGCTTGAGCGGCGGGCCGGCGCGGGTGGCGTTGGCGTCGTCAGCCCCCTCTTCGTCGTCACTGCTGGCCGAGTCAGCGCCATCGACTTCGAGCGCAGGCAGGGCCTTGGTGCGCGAGCCGATCTCCGGGTCGAGCGCCTCGAGCCCATCACCCTCGAGGCTCACGTCGCCGGCCAGACCCTCTTCTTCGTCCTCAGCGGCCTGGTAATTCTGGCCAGTGCGATACGAGCCGTCGTCTTCGGCAGGCTCGGGGGCCCGGGCGCGGGCCTGGGTCTTGTTGTTCGTCTCGGGATCGGCGGCGGGCGGGCGCGCGCGGATCTTCTTGCCCTCGGCCAACGGGTTGGGGGCCCGGGCCTGGGTGGAGTTGTTGACCTCGGGATCGTCGACGACGGCCGGGTTGGGAGCGCGGGCCTGCGTGCGGTTCTCCCGCTCGGGATCGTTCTCGAGATCGCCGGTTCCACGCGAAACACTTTTCCGGGGAGGGGCCATTGCGTGATCCAAAACTCTAGCAGGTCAGGCTCGGGGGCGTTGTTAGTGTTCGCGCCCCATGGCGCGTACTTCGACGGCATTGAAGCAGCGGAAGGTTCCTGAATTGGCTCGCGGTCCCCTCCTCCCCGTTCAGCTCATCGAGCGTTTGCTTTCGGCAGGGATGGAGCGTGGGGCCGACTTCGCCGAAGTCTACGTGGAGCGGAACGAGTTCACCGCCGTCACCCTCGAAGAAGACAAGGTGAAGAGCGCCCAGAATGGCCTCTCGCAGGGGGTCGGTGTGCGGGTGATCTCGGGCGCCAAGGTGGGGTACGCGTATTCAGACGACCTCGACGAAGAGGCCCTCTTCCGCGCGGCGCGCACGGCGGCCTTCATCGCCCACGGCGGCGGCAGCGAACGTTCGTTCAAGGTGACGCGCACCCCGCTGCCGACGTTTTATCGGCTCACGGATCACCTCGCGCAGGTCGACGTGGCGCTCAAGCGTGACCTGGTGGTGCGGGCCAACAAGGCCGCCCGCGCCTACGACAAGCGCATCAAGCAGGTGATGTGCAGCTGGGCCGATTCCACCAAGCAGGTGCTGGTCGCGAACACCCTGGGCCGGCTCGCGGAAGACACGCAGGATCTCTGCCGCATCTCCACCATGGTGGTGGCCGAGGGAAAGAAGGACGAGCGGCGCACCGGCTCGTTCGGAGGCGGCGGGCGCGTCTCGTTCAAACACTTCGACACTTTCACGCCCGAGTACGTCGCCACCGAAGCGGCGCGGCAGGCGATCGCGGGGCTGGGCGCGGCCGACGCCGAAGCCGGTCAGCAGACGGTGGTGCTGGCGCCTGGCTGGAGCGGCATTCTGCTCCACGAAGCGGTGGGCCACGGGCTCGAGGCTGACTTCATTCGCAAGGGCACCTCGCTCTTCACCGGCAAGCTCGGCCAGAAGGTGGCCAGCGATCTCGTCACGGTGATCGACGACGGCACCATGGCCAACGCGCGCGGCTCGCTCAACGTCGACGACGAGGGCAACGCGGCGCAGTTCAAGGTGCTGATCGAGCGCGGCGAACTCAAGGGCTACATGTACGATTCGCTCAACGCGAAGTTGATGGGCCAGCAGACCACGGGCAGCGGGCGGCGCGAGTCGTTCAAGCACCTGCCGATGCCGCGCATGACGAACACGTACCTCGCGCCCGGTGAAGACACCCCCGAGGACATTCTGCGCTCGGTGGACAAGGGCGTGTACTGCGCGAACTTCGGCGGCGGCCAAGTCGACATCACCAACGGCAACTTCGTCTTCGAGGTGAGCGAGGCGTACGAGATCAAGAAGGGCAAGCTGGGCCGGCCCCTCAAGGGCGTGACGCTGATCGGCGTGGGTCCCGAGGCCCTCAAGAACGTCACGAAGGTCGGCAACGATCCGAAACCCGATCCCGGCATGGGGACCTGCGGCAAGGACGGCCAGAGCGTGCCGGTGGGCGTGGGGCTGCCGACGCTGCGCATCGACAACATGACGGTCGGCGGTACGAAGGTCGGAGGTGCAAGGTGAGCACGACGAACTACGAGGCGCTGGCGAAGAAGATCGTCGCGCGGGCGATCAAGCGCGGCGCCAAACAGGCCGAAGCGTTTTTGCAGGTCGGCCGCTCCGCCGACGTGCGGGTGCGCGATGGCGAGATCGAAGATCTCACCCAGGCCACCAGCAAGGGCGTGGGCATTCGGGTGTTCGTGAAGAACCGCCTGGGTTTCGTGTGGACCAGCGACTTCGACCCCTCGGGGCTCGACACCCTCATCGATCGCGCGATCGCGCTGGCCGAGATGTCCGCGCCCAACCCGCTCAACGGGCTCCCCGACCGCGACACCCTGGGCAAGTTCCCCGACGTGGGTTCGTTGTTCGACGAGAAGGTCGCGAGCCTGCCTCCCGATTGGAAGATCAACGCGTCGATCGAGATGGAGAAGGTGATCAAGGCCTTCGACCCCCGCATCACCGCGATGGATTCGGTGGGCGCCGGCGAATCGGTGAGCGAGGTGTACCTGGCCTCGAGCGCGGGCGTGCACGGCAGCTACCAGGGCACCAGCGTGTACCTCTACGCCTCTCCGGTCGCGTCGGAGAACGGGCAACTGCAGACCTCGTACTGGTACGACGCCAAGCGCTTCTTCGAAGATCTCGCCTCGCCCGAGAGCGTCGCGACGAAGGCGGCCCAGCGGGCGGTGCGGTTGCTGGGCGCGAAGAAGGTCAAATCGCAGAAGTGCGCCATCGTGCTCGACCCCACCATGGCGGCGGGGTTCATCGCGAGCATCGCGGGCGCGGCGAACGGGGACGCGGTGTTCAAGCGGTCTTCGTTTCTCGCCGAGAAGCTGGGCAAGAAGATCGCGCCCGAGCACGTGTCGATCGTCGACGACGGCCTGCGCAAGCGCGGGCTCGCCACCTCGCCCTTCGATGGTGAAGGGGTACCCACCCGCCGCACCCCGCTGGTGGAAAAAGGCGTGCTCAAGGCGTTCCTCTACGACGCCTTCACGGCGCGTAAAGCGAAGACCAGGAGCACCGGCAACGCGTCGCGCGGCTACCGCAGCCTGCCGTCGATCGGCGTGAACAACCTGGTGCTCGAGCCCGGCACCAAGACGCCCGAGCAGATCATCAAGGAGATCCCCAACGGGTTTTACGTGACAGCGATGCTCGGCCACGGCGCCAACACCGTCACCGGCGAGTACTCGCGCGGAGCCAATGGCTTGTGGATCGAGAACGGAGAGCTGACCCGGCCGGTGCAGGAAGTCACGGTGGCCGGCAACCTCAACGACATGTTGATGCAGCTCGACGCCATCGGAAACGATCTGACCTTCCACGGCTCGACCGGCGCCTCGACCATCCGCTTCCAGGAACTGACGGTCTCAGGCGAATAGATGAGCGCTGAGGATCCATACCGCTGGGCTGCCGCCCTCCGCAGCGAGGGGCTCTCGCACGAGCAGTCGCTGCAACGCATGGTGGCGGGCGGCGTGGAAACCGGGCTGGCCACGGAGATCCTCGACTCAGTGGAGAGAAACCGGCCGAGGCCGCGACCGCTGCGAATGGCCTTCGGGGTGGTGTTGATCGCCGCGGGAATCGGAGCGCTGGTGCTGCTGAAAGCCAAGCCGGCGGCCGTGTTGATCGTCGGCGGACTGTTCTGGTTGATCGACGGGTTCCGGGGAAAACGCTGAGGGAGGAACACATGGCTGCGAAGAAGATCGTCAAGAAGCCGAAGGCCGCGCGCAGGAAGAAGGTCGAAGCGAAGACGAAGGGCCTGGGCGCCCAGGAAATGACGGCCTCCCTCGACGGCCTCGAGCTCGCGAAGCTCGTCGCGAGTGACGGCGGCCAGATCGTCGGCAGCTACAAGGAACCGCTCGGCGGCAAGCACGTGGTGATCGCCGCGCTGCCCATCGACCTCGTCGAGCCCACGCCCTACCAGCGCGACCGCAGCGAAGCGCACGTGAAGAAGCTCGCCAGTGCGATGGAGCGGGTGGGCCGCTTCCTGGATCCCATCATCGCGGTGCGCAAAGAGGGCAAGTACTGGACGCCCAACGGCAATCACCGCCTCGGCGCGGCGAAGTTGCTGGGGCTCAAGTCCATCGTGGCGCTGGTGATCCCAGAGGAAGACGTGGCCTTTCAGATTCTCGCGCTCAACACCGAGAAGGCGCACAACCTCAAAGAACGTTCGCTCGAGGTCATTCGCATGCACCGCGGGCTGGTCGGCGCGAAGGCCGGCAACGAGAGCGACTACATCGGCTTCTTCGAAGAGCCGCACTTCATCACCTTCGGGGCAGCCTTCGAGAAGCGGCCCCGGTTCTCGGCGGGCGCGTACACCTCGGTGGTGAAGCGGCTCGAAGGGTTTCTCGACGAGCCGATGGAAGACGCCCTGGGGGTGCGGGAAGCGCGCGCCGACCTGGTCCTCCAGTGGGACGACGAGGTGGTGCGCGTAGTCGACGCCCTCAAAGCCAAGGGGATGCAGTCGCCGTACTTGAAGAACTACGTGGTCGCGCGCGTGAACTTCCTCCGCTTCAAGAAGGAGGGGGAGTTCGAGTTCGACGACACCATTCAGAAGATGATCGACGCCACCAAGAAGATCGATCCCAGCAAGGTGAACAAGGAAGACCTCGCGAAGATGGGCGGAGCGCCCGCCGAAGCCGAGGAGTGATTCCTCCCGCGGCGGAGCGGTGTGGTAGCGTGTGCGAACGCTGGCCGCCCCGCTGCGAGGAATCTCAATGCCGTCTCGTCTTCCGCTGCTGATCCTCGCCGCCTGGTTGGGCGCTGCGTGCGGCACCAAACCGCCCGCGCCCGGTCCACTCGGGCCCGAAGACTGTACGAACCGAAAAGACGACAACGGCGACAGCAAGATCGACTGCTTCGACCCCAAGTGTTTTCAGGACGCGACCTGCCGCACGATGAACGAGCGCTGCGACAACGACGTCGATGACAACAACGACACGTTGATCGACTGCGCCGACCCGCTCTGCTCAGGCCAGGCCTGCGGCTTCGATTGCACCTGCATCGGCGGGGTCAAGGTCACGGGGTCGGCGGGCGGTGGCGCCGGTGGTGGGAGCGCGACAGGTGGCTCTGGGGGCGGTGCGACCGGTGGCTCAGGTGGCGGCACGACGACGGGCGGCGGCTCAGGCGGCGGCACGACGACAGGCGGCGGCTCTGGCGGCGGTGCGACGACGGGTGGCGGTTCGGGTGGTGGCGCGACGGGCGGCTCGGGCGGCGGAACGACCGGTGGCGGCGCGGGTGGCGGTGCAACGGGCGGCTCCGGTGGCGGCGGCGCGCGCGAGCTGAACTGCGCCGACAACCTCGACAACGACGCGGACAACGCCACCGACTGCGACGACACCGATTGCGTGGGCGTCACCTGCGGCATGGGCTGCGTCTGCGCCCTCGCCCGCAAGACCGAAGTGAACTGCCGAGACGGCGTCGACAACGATGGCGATCAGCGCACCGACTGTGCCGACAGCGACTGCGTCGGCGTGGGCACCGAGATCTGCGACGACGGCATCGACAACAACTGCGACCGCGCCATCGACTGCGGCGACAGCACCTGCACGGGCGCACTGTGTACGGGTCTGCAAGACGGCAAGCCTTGCCTTGGTGATGCGCAATGCGCCGGGCAGAAGTGCCTGACTGAAGCGGCCACAGGCATTGCCAATGGCTCGTGCACCAATCTCAACAGCTGCACGGTCGGCACCAACGCGGGCTGTAATGGCGGGTTGTGCCGCGCAGGCACCACCAGCAACAGCTGCTACGCGCGCTGCACGGGCACGGGGATCTCGGGGCCCACCGCGTGCCGAGCCGGGTTCATTTGCACCGACACCGACAGCAACGTCAGCAACGGCAACAACTACTGCACGCCTGACTGTGCAGACTCCTCGGAATGCTCGGGCTCGGGCAGCGGTTACGGCTGCAATCCATGGAGCAAGCGCTGCGGGAACGTCGATCGAGGGCTGGGCCGATATGGCGCGGCGTGCACGCAGAACGCTCAGTGTGAGACAGGCCTGTGCGCAACCGGACCCAACTACCCGGGTGGGTATTGCTTCGGCGTGTGCCGCGGCGACACCAAAAACTGCGCGGCCGGGGGCATCTGCAGCTTCGACGCCTCGTATCAGGACAACTTCGGCATCTGCTTCCAGTCTTGCCAGAACAGCCCAGCGTGCCGGCAGGCTGATCACTACAACTGCTGGGGCCCGGCGAGTGATCCGGCGGGCACCTGCCGTTGCCTCACCCCTGGCGAGTTCAGCGGGAGTAACTGCGGTCTGTGCTGCTCGAACGCCTGCAGCTTCTCCACCTGTGATTGAAGGTGATCTGTGAGCTCTACCGTCCTGGTGGTCGACGACGACCGCGCCAATCTCGAATCTGTCTGCCGCATCTTCCAGCGTGAAGGTGTCTCCACCCTGAGCGCGGCCAATGGCCAGGAAGCGCTGGAGCACCTGCGCAAGCCCGAGGTCGGGATCATCGTCTCGGACATGATGATGCCGGGCGTCGATGGCCAGGCATTGCTGCGCGCCGCCCGCGCGATGCGCCCCGACGTCGAGGTGGTGTTGATGACCGCCTACGCGACGGTGGAGACCGCGGTCGCCGCGATGCGCGAAGGCGCCTACGACTTCATCACCAAGCCCCTCAAGCGCCACTCGCTGGTGAAGGCCGTGCAGAAGGCGATGGAGAAGCAGGCTCTCGTCGCCGAGAACCGCGATCTGAAGGCACAGCTCGCCGCCCTCGGGCCCCGCTCGCTGGTGGGCCAGAGCCCCGCATTCCGCGCCTTCATGGATCTGCTCAAGCAGGTCGCGCCCACCACCGCGACCATTCTGCTGCTGGGCGAATCGGGCACGGGCAAGGAGCTCGCGGCCCGCTTCATTCACGAGTCGAGCCCGCGGGTGAAGGGCCCCTTCGTGGCGGTGAACTGCGCGGCGCTGCCCGAGAGCCTGTTGGAAGCCGAGTTGTTCGGGCACGAGAAGGGCGCGTTCACGGGCGCGGTGGCGCGCAAGGAAGGCCGCTTCGAGCGGGCGAATGCCGGCACCCTCTTCCTCGACGAAGTCGGCGAGATGAGCCCGTCTGCGCAGGTGAAGCTGCTGCGCGTGCTGCAGGAAGGCGAGGTCGAGCGCGTCGGTGGCACGCAGACCATCAAGGTCGACACCCGCGTGGTGGCAGCGACCAACAAAGATCTGCAGCTCGAGGTCAAGGAGGGCCGCTTCCGCGAAGACCTCTACTTCCGCCTCAACGTGGTCGAGGTGCGCATTCCTTCGCTCGCGTCTCGGCGCGAAGACGTGCCGCTGCTCGCCGAGCACTTCCTGCGGCGGTACGCGGCGAAGAACAGCAAGGTGATGCGCGGGTTCTCCGACGAGGCCAGCAAGGTGCTCGAGAACTACGCCTGGCCGGGCAACGTGCGCGAGCTGGAGCACGCGGTCGAGCGCGCGGTGGTGCTGTGCCGCAGTGAGATCGTCGAGATCGGTGACCTGCCCGAGTCGATTCGCCGGGGGCCGATCGGTTCGGCGTCGCAGATCGTGATCCCCATCGGTACGCCAATGGAAGAGATCGAGCGGCGGGTGATTCACGAGACGCTGCGCAACACCAAGGGCGACAAGAACCTCGCCGCCCGGATGCTGGGCATCGCGGCGCGGACGATCTATCGCAAGCTCGCCGCCGAAGAAGAAGCCGTGGCCGGAGCCACAGCCGTGGTGCCTCCTCCCCGCGGAGGAGAGGGCTAAACCTCTTCGTCCCTCGAGCCTTCGAGCACCCGCGAGAGCTGCTCGACCCGCGCGCGCAGCTCATTGCGATCACCGCGCTTGGGATCGAGCCGCAGCAACTGGGTGAGCCGCTCCACGGCCTCGCTGGCGAGATCCACGTCCTTGTCCTTCTCGGCGCGGTCGACCAACTCGAGGGTGAACCGCCGGGCGTCCTCGTAGCGCTCGTACTGAAACAGGGCGTCGATGGCGCTGAGCCGGGCGAAGTCGTCCTTCTTCGGATCGCCTGCGAGCGCGACGATGTCCACGAGCGCGCCTTCGACATCACCCTTCGCCGCCTTCACCAGCGCGGTGGCGGTGCCCTCGCGCACGGGGAACAGTTTCTCCTCGAACGCGGCAAAGCGATCAGCGAGCGCATCGTGCTTCTTCTTCGCGAGCGCCTCGCCCATGCCGTCGAGCACCTCGAGCCACTCGCCGATGGCGCCGACCATCTCGGCCATGAACTTCTCGCGGCGATCTCCGGGCTCCGGCACGCGCAGCAGGTAGCCCTCGACGATCTTGAACCGGGCCTCGAGGGTGCCGTCATCGGGCTTGGCCGCAAGCACGGCGTCGAGGGTGGTGAGCAGGTTCACCAGCGCGAGCGCCAGATCGGTGGGCGCGAGCTCGCCGCCCTTGAGCCTTCGCCAGAGTTCTTCAGCCGCGGCCGCGGGAAAGCGCGAGAACTGGCCCGTGCCCTTCCAGTGCTCGTGCCAGCCCATCGCGATGGTGAGGGGAAAGTCTTCCTTCGTCAGCTCGAGGAACGCGGCCTCGGTGAGGGGCACTCCGTAGTGTTCGAGCGAGCCGAGGATCGCGGCGACGGAGTACTTCTCGATGCCCTTCGTGTGCCAGTTCTTGTCGACGCGCTCGGTGCTCATGATCAGTGGTGCCCGCCGGTGTGGGCGTGAGCGCGATCGAGGCGATTGCGCACTTCGCGCATGAAGGCCGGGTCTGCGCCCACCTTCTGCACGATGTGACCGAGCAGGTGCGCGATCGAGTCGGCGAGGCCCCACTTGGCTTCGGCGGCAGCGGCGTCGAACACCGCGATGCCCAGCGGCTTGGCGGCTTCGAATTCCTCGAGCTGGAAGATCGCGTCGAGCGCGGAGTACCGGGCGAACACGTCGCGGGTGGTGTCTTCAGCCCACTTCTTGAGGTCAGCCAGGGCGCCTTCGCGCTCACCGGTCTGCGCGCGCACCAAGGCGGTCATGCAGCCTTCGCGATCGGCGAAGAGGACCTCGTGCACGAGGGCAAAGCGCATGGCCTCGTCTTTCTTACCGGCCTTCGCCAACCGCTCGGGGAGTTCGTTGAAGGTCTGCGCCCATGACTCGAGGAAGGTGACGAGCTCCTGGAGGAAGGCGTCGCGCCGATCGCCCTTGGGCGGCAGCTTGGGCATGACGGCCTCCCAGTGCTTGAACGCGCCGGGGAGGTTGGCGTCTTCCTTCGCCGCGACGGTCTTGAGGCCGTTCGCGATGAGATCGAGGATCACGTGCGCGGTCTTCATCGGCGTGGGCTGATCAGCGAGCAGCCGGTTGTAGAGCTCGTTGGCCGCGGCGTAGGGGAACGCAGCGAACTGGCCGGTGCCCTTCCACTTCGGCTTCCACTCGATGGCCAGCTCGAGGGGGAACTTCGATGAGGCGGTCGACTTGAAGCCGGCCTCGTCGAGGGTGATGCCGTAGTGACCGAGCGTCCCGAGGATTGCCTCGGTGGAAAACCCGGTCAGCCCCTTGTCCTTCCACTGCTTGTCGACACGTGCCGTCATGCGGCGGCGTTAAGCACGCAGGCCATTGCTCAGCGACCGATTTTTTGGGTCGCTTCGTTCCGTCAGGCCGGCTTCGCCCCGAAGTCTCCATGCCGCCCTGCCCCGTCGGCAAAGCGCGCGGCGCCGGAAACGCCCTCGGCGTGCAGGGCCGCGATGCCCCCCTCGAATTCCCGGAGGATCGCCTCGGGCAGGTCACGATCGAACTGGTGCATTGCGCTGCTGCGATCGGCCCGCATGCAGAGCTGGGGGAACGCCGCGATTTCGCGGGCGAGCTGTTCGGCGGCCTGGCGGCTGGTGCCCTTCGGGACCACGCGGTTGACCAGGCCCATCGAGAGCGCCTCTTCAGCGCCGACGCCGCGGCCGGTCAGAATCAGATCCATCGCGCGCGAGAGGCCGATCAATCGGGGCAGGCGCACGGTGCCTCCGTCGATCAGCGGCACGCCCCAACGGCGGCAGAACACGCCGAGCACCGAGTCGGTCTCGGCCACCCGCAAGTCACACCAGGCCGCGAGCTCGAGCCCTCCGGCGACAGCGTGACCCGCGATCGCCGCGATCACCGGCTTCGAGAGTTCCATGCGGCTGGGACCCATCGGCCCGGCGCCGCTCGGCTCGACCCGGTTCTGGCGATCTGTACCGATCGATTTGAGATCAGCACCAGCACAGAAGGTGCCGCCTTCACCCCAGAGCACCGCCACCTTCGCATCCGCATCGCGCTCGAAGGTGAGGAAGGCCTCGACCAGCGCATCGGCTTGAGGCCGGTCGACCGCGTTGCGCGCTTCGGGCCGATTCATGATCACCGTGAAGACCGAGTTCTGCTTCTCGATGCGGACGCTCATTCGACGAGTTCTAGCAGGGCGCGCCTGTCTCCCTCTTCCCCGCGGGGGCTAGCGGGACCTTCGCAGTTGAGACGGTGGATTTCTCATGCGGCCCTCGTAGTTTCGCGCTTGGGGCGCACCAAACTCATAGCTGATGAAAGTGCCGGTAGCCAGCGCTCCAGCTGGAATGTTTTCACGGCCTTCCGCTGGGCGCGGGACAAGGCGGGGGCGACCATCACGGTTGGCCTTCTGCCCATCTTGCCGGTGCTGGTGCGGAGGAGTGTCGCCTCAATCCCTGCGAGTTCCTGCATCGTGCCACGCGCTGAGGCCTTCGAGGCGACCGCGAGTTTTGCCAGACTCACGAGCATCAGGCCGAGCACCGTAGAGAATGTGTGAAGTCGAAGAGATGTATCCGTCCACTGAAACGAGGGGCCCCAAGGCGCGATGCCTCCCTTCTTCGCGCGTCTAAACAACTCCTCGACGTTCCACTGACCACGGAACGCGAGAATGATTCGCTCCGTGCTCCAGGCGTCTCGGTTGGTCGAGATGACACGGCGGCCCAGACGAGTTCGCTCAAGCTCTCGTCGGCGCGCTGCGTCCACCTCCCAGTCCAAGCAGAGCGTTTCGCCTTTCGTCCCAATTCGGGCGATGACGAAAGACGAGAGGTGCTCTCGAGCCAACGCCAGTTGAACACGTCGCTCCAGTGCGTCACGGTCAATCCGCCCAGCAGCGGCTCGCCTGGCCAGTTTTGTGAGTTCTCGCAGTGCCTTCCGGAGCGCGACGGCGATGCCTCTCTTTTGACCACGCAGTAGTTCCTCGCTTTCGACCACAACGAGCGTGCGGCTGAGCTCGCCGACCTGTTCCACCAACCGGGCGGCACGGACGCCGAGCAGCGCACCACGGAGCGGTTTCATGGCTCCTCGTTTCGCTGCGTGCTGTAGCGCGCGAGCTGACGCACCGTGCCCCAGCGGTAGCGAGATGACGGAGAAATAGCCCGCCGATGCGAGGTCGAGTTCGAGTTGCTCACTCCAGAAGCCTCCGTCGCGAACAACCGTCCGCTGGGCCTTGCTCCTTCCCTGTGCTTCGTCGAGCGCGTCGTGCAGGTTGCCGAGCGCCTTCAGGCAAGACGTGAGCACGGACTGATCCGAGCCGTTGCCTGGATAGGTGCGATGCAGAAGGGGAACATGCCCCGTCTCGCTGGCAAGGATGCCAAGCCCGACCACCCGCAGGTCACTGCGCTTGCTCTTCGCGTGCCCCCGCTTCGCGAGTGCCGATGTGGTGGTGGTCGCGATGTGGGTGTCGAAGTTCGTCGTGTCGAAAGCGAGGACATCCGCTGAAAGTTTGAAACGAGTAACTGCCGCCCGCGCGATCGCCAGCTGTGCCGAGTCGAGCTGCTCCTCTGTGATGTTTGATGCGAGTCGGTGAAACGCTTGGCCAGTGAACGCCTCGGCCTGCAGGCACGAGACTCGTGGAAGCGACGAGTTGAGGAACTCGGGTAGATCTCGCTTGGCACCCGGGGCGCAGGCTCGCTGAACTGCGACGGCCAGAGCCATCTCCCCGATCGACGGGCCCGAGCGGCCAGCTTCTTGGCCGCAAGCCCGATTGATGTGGCCAATGATGTCCAACTGCTCTGCCACCCAAGTCAGCGCACCCACATCCCCGACCCTCACGGTCCCGATGGTCTGGCTTCGCGAGAGATCCACAACAGGCGCGGGGTCGGCCGGGCCGAGTACGACTTGCCTCGAAATTGGTTTCCTCGTCCCCGGCACCCATACCGACTGGGCCGCAATCCGATACCGGCGCTTTCCCATAAGTCGCTCGAAAATGAACACTTGTTTCAACTATCAAAAACCAAATTCCCGCACAAGGGCCTCCCTCGGGAATCTTGCGCCGAACGCTTGCGAGACCTCACCGGACTGCGAAGGTCCCGCTAG
>JAYVNA010000161.1:0-6537 GCA_043758715.1 Archangium sp. | reverse complement strand
CAAGAATGGCGCGATGGCCTGCAGCTCCATCCCGATGGACGCTTCGCTCGCCGCGCTCGGCCTGGGTCTGCTCGCCCTCGCTCGCCGCCGTCGCAGCTAAGCAGCGTCAAGGGTCCGCAGTTTCGACTCCGCAGCAGAGCCCCTCGTCAGCAATCGCTGCCGGGGGGCTCGCCCGTTGTAGGATTTGTTTCTCGGCCGAAACCCGGAGGTCGTCTTGAAGGCTCTTCCCGCTTCGTTTTTCATGAGGGCGTTTGTCTTCCGCCCTCACCTGTTGGCAGCATTGGTGGCCGTCGGCTGTAGCGATGGGCTCCTGGAGAAACGCCAGGTGCAGGACATCAACGTCGACAACCGGCTCGCCATCGGCGGGCGGGTCTGCACTTCGCCTCCGGACCCCACGGGCTTTCCCGTGAAGGTCGTGATGATCGTCGACCAGTCCGGGTCGATGTGCATTTCCGATCCTCCCGGCAGCCAGGGCTCGCCCGGGTTCTGCGAGATGTACGGCTCGGTGCCTCCGGGCGTGACGCAGCCGGCCCGCGTGCGCGCGGTCAATCGCCTGGTCGATCAGTTCTCGACGCAGCCCAACGTGCAGGTCGCGCTCATTCCCTTCGAGACGAACGTCAAGGGGGTGTGGCCGGTGCCCACGGGCCCCAACCCGCAGCGGTTTGGCCGCCCCGACGCCACGCTCCGCACGCGCATCAACACGCTGCAGGCCGAGCTGGGCAAGGGCACCGACTACCAGGGCGCGCTCGCCTACGCGTACGCCCTCATCGCCAGTGACATCGTCTCGACCGAAGCCAGCACCCCCGAGGTGTTGCCGCGCACGCGCTACGTGGTGGTGTTCATCACCGACGGCGTGCCCTTCCCCAAGTGTTCGGCCAACGACAACCTGATGCAATTCGCCGACGACCTGAACCCGCAGCTCACCTGGGCCGACTCGTACGGCGCCGGTGACTTCTGCAACCTGATTGACCCGATGGATCCCGATGCCATCACTGGCTATGTGGCCGGCACCGATCGCAACCAGAACTACCAGTTGATCAGCTACGTGAAGCAGATCGCCGAGCTGAAGGATCAGTACAACGTGGGCGACGTGCGCCTTCACGCGGTGCTGATGTTCAATGAAGAGGCCGTGCGCGCCTGCGGCCCCATCTGCCAGGACGTCTATGGGCAGTACGTGCGGTGGCCGGGCCCGGTGGCCGTGCCCGATGGCCCAGCGGCCGCCAAGCGCATCGCGACCTACACCCTGCAGGCCCTCGCGCAGGCCGGTGGCGGCGTGTACCAGGAGTTCAGCAACTTCGCCGGGCTCGCCCAGCTGAACCTGGGTTCGCTCGACTACTCCTCGCTCGCGTCGCGCAACGTGATGAAGAACCTGATCGTTCAGGCGCTCTCGAGCGAGCCCGGCCTCGAGAAGCGTGAGGTCGACACCGACGGTGACGGCCTCATCGACGCCTTCGACAACGACTTCACCCACGGCACCAACAAGAACTTCGCCGACAGCGATGACGATGGCTTCGACGACACCTTCGAGGTGCTGCACTACGACGACGGCTTCCGCCCCGCGGCCAAGGACGGCCGGGGGTGTGACCCCGCTTCTCCGCTGACGCCCAACTGCCGCGCGCGCGACACCGACGGTGACGGGCTCTCGCAGTTCGCCGAGGCCTACCTGAAGACCCGCCCGACGCTGGTCGACTCAGACGCCGACGGCGTGCCCGATGGAATGGAAGTTCGTTACGGGCTCAACCCCAATCAGCGCCTCGCTTCGGGCATCGACACCGATGGCGACGGCACTTCCGATTCCGAGGAGTTCCGCCTCGGCAGCAACCCGGTGGTGCGCGACGTGCCGTTCCATCAGAAGAACGCGTACCAGTTCGCCGTGAAGTCAGAGGTGATGCCTGATCAGAGCGTCTGCTACGACTTCAAAGTGAGCAACCTCCAGCTCGTCACGCCGCCCAACCGCGCCGGTCTCACCCAGGGCTACAACCTGTTCAAGGTGTGGTTCGCCGAAGCCCCCGAGAGCGGCGTGGCCACCGACTACGGGGTGTGGAAGGCCTCGTGCTTCTGGGCCCAGTACGATCCGCCCTCGGTGCGCGTGCCCGCGGGCCCCGACGGCCCGCCCCTCTCGAATTCCAACTTCGTCAGCCCTGACAACATCGCCACGCCAGCGCAGTACGATACGACCTGCCTGGGCGTTTCGCCCTCGCGGGGGACTCCCTGATGAATTCGCCGTTCTTCGCAAGCCCCTTCAGAGCCGGCCTCGCCGCCTTCCTCGCGGCGGCCGTCTTCGCGGCCTGCACCAACACCTATCTCTTCGATGAGCGGCGCGACAATCAGGTGCCGCGCGATCGCACCTTGACCCTCGAGGGGGCGTTCTGCACGCCCTCGCCCAACGAGGTGGTCAGGCCCATCAAGATCATCCTCGCGATGGACGCCTCGCAGTCGATGGCCGTGACCGACCCCAACGGCTCGCGGGCCAAGGCGGTGATCGACCTGCTCGACAACCTGCCGCAGGAACCCGAGATCAACTTCGTGGTGATGCTCTTCGCAGGCAGCACCACCGCGTGGTTGTCGAAGAGCGGCGCCCAGGTGTTCGACCGCGTGGTCGACTACGATCAGAACGACAAAGATCAGCTCAAGCAGCGCATCTTGAACTTCACGGTGCCGGGCAACCTGGCGAACCGCGACTCCACCGACTTCGTCAAGCCGCTCTCGGACATCTACAGCCTCATCAACCGCGACATCGCCGTGACCCGGCTGATGCAGGGCAACGACGAGACCCGAGCCCGCTACTCGGTCATCTTTCTTTCTGACGGGCAGCCGACCAACAACCAGGACGACGAGCTGCTCTGCGGTGACGCCGTGCGCCGCATTCGCCAGCTCAAAGATCTCGCCGACGACGTGAAGGTGAACACCGTGCATGTGTTCATTCCCACGCAGCCGCTGGCCTCGACCGCCTGCATGTTCGATGGCGGCATCACCGTGCCCATCGGCGGCAACAACTGCGGCATTCCCGACCTCCCGCCGGGCTCGTGCCCGCTGCTGATCGTCAACCAGAACGCGGAGCGGCTCACGCGCATGGCCGATCTCGGGGGCGGCGACTTCCGCGACTTCCGCAACGGTGAGCCCATCAACTTCCTCAACTTTCGCTTCGGGCAGGTTCGCCACACCTTCATCTTCGACAAGCTGATCGCCTCGAACTTCTCCGCGCCCGCGGGCAGCCCGCTCGACGCCGGAGATGCCGATTCAGACGGGTTGATCGACAGCAAGGAACTGACCGAAGGCACGCTGCCCTGGGTCGCCGACACCGACACCGACGGCTTCTCTGACGGCGTCGAGGTCTGGGCCCGCGACACCCGCGGAGGCATGTTCACGCCCAACCAGGTGCCGCTGCCCGACGGCGGCAATCTCGACCGCGGTTGCCCTGTCGAGCTTCGCGGCGTCGATTCTGACTGCGATACCTTGAGCGACTGCGACGAACAGATCATCGGCACCAACGCCCTGCGGGTCGATTCCGACGACGACGGCGTCTCCGACGCGGTGGAATGGAAGCTCGGCAGCCAGCCTTCTTCGAAGGACCTCCCGCAGGACCCCGACAACGATCGGGTGCCCACCGGCGACGAGCTGATGATGCACATGGATCCGCTCAAGGTCGATTCCGACAACCTCTCGGTGACCGGCTACCGCTACGAAGTGACCAAGCGCGGCGGGCTCGACGGCGATGGCCGCCAGTGCTGGGACTTCCGCATCAGCAACGTGGCGTTGGCTGACACCATGGCTGACTCGCGCGACGCCGGTAACCCCGACGGCGGCGAGGATCTCCCGCGGGTGGGGCAGGGCTTCAACGACATCTTCGTGTCCTACTCGATGACGCCGGGCGACGACCCCACGGGGCGCACGGTGCTGCGAACCTTCCGCTACACCTCGGCGCGTTTCCCCGTGGGCGGAATCAAGTCGCCGCATGACGGCATCATCAAGATCCGCCCCGAAGATTTCGTGGCAGGCTGTCAGAGCGCCGTTCAGCCGACGACGCCTTGAATCCGTAAGGGCCGAGAAGAACCGTGCATTCCATGCGAACCATCGCCTTTCGTCTTGCCGTGTCCGCTTGTGTGTCGTCGTTGTTCCTGGGGTGCCCTCCGGTCGTGACGGAGTGCATCGACGGCACCGAGCCCGTCTGTGAAGACGCGGGGGCGTTGCCCCCCGACTTCTGCAACTCGAAAGAGGAAGCAGAAACAGACACCACCAACTGCCAGCTCAACATCACCACCGGGGGCGCGGCCAAAGACCCGAAGGGCGGCGTCTACATCAGCCGGCTCAGCGACGGCGGCACCGACCAGGACTGGTACCTCGCTCAGGCCCCCGGCAACCTGACCGCGCGGTCGTTGCTGCACTTCGGTGGTGGCTACAGCGCCCCGCAGAGCGGCGTGAACTTCTCGATCAACGTGCTCAAGGAAGGCCTTGATGGAGGGCTGGTCTCGGTCGCCACCGCCATCGACAAGCACGGCCCCGCAGCGCCCAAGCCCGTCGACGTCATCTTGCCGTTCGCTGACTCGAACGCGCGGCTCTACGTGATCGTCGCCGACGAAGGCATCTCGGGCCAGGTTCGGGTCGACAACCGCAACCCGTATTCGGTCTTCATGGAGATGGTCGAGAACCCCGACGTCAACGAGCCCAACGACGCCACCCCCACGCCCATCGCGCTGACGGGCAGCCCGATTCAAGAAGGCACCCAGACCGGCTTCATCGCCACCAATGACGATGTCGACACCTTCTCGTTCCCGGTGATGGGTGCGGGGCGTCAGGTCATCTACCTGCACATCACCGCGCCGCAGCCGACCAAGGCGCCGCCGTACCGGCTCTCGTACACGCTGTTCAGTCCTTCGGGCGTGCCGATCGCCGAAGGCGTGATGGCCAACGAGTTCCTGCGCATCGATCTGGCGACCGCGCGGCTCGCGCCCATGACGGGCACCTACAAGGTGGAAGTGAAGGGCTACCGCCCGCCGAACACCACCGGCGCCATCCCCGGCGATCTGTCGCTGCAATACACGGTCGCGCTCAAAGTCATGCCCGACGTCGACGCCCAGGAAGGCTCGGGGGGCAACGACTCGGCCACCACCGCCAAGGCGATCGCGATGAGCGGTAACAACAGCATCAGCCTCACCGGCAAACTCTCGTACGTCGCCGACGAGGAATGGTTCGCGGTGTCATTGCCCGCGCGCGGTTCGCCCTCGACGCTGCGGTACCGCGTCACCGCCGCTCCCGGCGGGGGCCGGTTCGAACCGATCTCCGGCACGCCCGCGCGCCAGGTGCGCATCACCCGGCGCGTCACGGCCGGGGCCACCGCCCAGGATCGCCAGATCGCCTGCCGCACCAGCTCCGCTGTCTGCTACCGCGGCAGCGACAGCGACCCGGGCCTGGTCGACGCGCTCTGCAACGCGAGTGACCCGCCGCAATGCCTGTTCGCGCAGCGCAACGAAGAGCTGCCGCGCATTCCCGAGCTGCGCAACCTGGTCGGCGCCATTCCCGTGGTGCAGAACCAGGCCACCGAGTTCCTCGTGATGTTCCGCGACGAAGGCGTGG
Source organism: Archangium sp. (assembly GCA_043758715.1). Classification (GTDB taxonomy): domain Bacteria; phylum Myxococcota; class Myxococcia; order Myxococcales; family Myxococcaceae; genus Archangium_A. The sequence goes on along the minus strand of JAYVNA010000161.1, from coordinate 963 downwards.
GCGCCAGCAAGTACGCCGACGACCGCGACTGGACGCTCGAGCTCACCTGGGCCGACGACGCCGACGAAGCGGCGCGGCTCGCGGGCCCCACCGTGCTCGCGCTCAGCGGCACCACCAGCGTGGCCTCGGGCGAACTCACCTATGGCTATGGCCGGGTCTACGACCCCGACAGGTGGTTCACCCAGCCCGGCGGCCTGCGGGGCATCGCCGACTACGACGCCTACGACACCGATCGCGATCTCTTTCAGTTCGGGTTCGGCGCCGCCACCGGCGATCAGTCCTGGGAACTGTCGTGGGAATTGATGCACGCGAACGACGGCGGCATGCGGGCGCCCGGTGACATCGCGCTTGAACTCACCTTCTGCAGCACGGGCCCGGTGCCCGACGGTGGCCTGTGCGCCGGCAGCCAGCAGCGCATCTTCGGCTACAGCGGCCAGAGCCTGACGCCCTGGTACCTGCCGCAGAGCGCGTCGAACGGCCGCATGCTCTTCACCAAGGTGAGCACCACGACCTCGACCACCGTCACCGCGACCCCGGTGGGCTGCACCTGCTTCTCGGCGGCGCGCACGGCCGGCGGCGTGTACTACGCGAACATCGCGGCCATCGACCGGCTCGACAACGACCCCATTCGGTACCGCATCAGCCAGCGCATCGCGCCGTACCCCGCGAGCTTCACCACGCCTGACGGTGGCGGCGGCATCTGCCCCAATGGCGATGGCGGCTGCCAGTTCGCTCGCTGACGAGAAAAGAAGTGAGGGCGGAAGGCAACGCCCTCATGAACAAAACGGCGCAGCTCCCGAGTGAGGAGCTGCGCCGGTCAATTCGAGAAAGTACGAACCTTCAGGGCCCGGCGTCAGCGTTGCCGTAGCAGGGCGAGGTGCCCCCGTCGGTCGGCACGCCGCAGCCGCTGATGTCGAACACGCGCTCGGGGTTGAGCTGCGCGTTGCTCTTGACGGTGATCTT
>JAYVNA010000160.1:0-6538 GCA_043758715.1 Archangium sp. | reverse complement strand
GAAGGCTGAAGCTGTCGCCGCGCGCCACCGCGCCGAAGTCGATGCTGGTGGGCAGATCGCACTCGCCTGAGACCGCCACGCCACGAAGGGTGATGGTGGCGTTTTCTTTGCCGATCTCGGTGTCGCCCGAGGTCATGGTGAGCACGGTCTCGTGCGGCACCTGCGGCGTGCCGTCGATCACCGGCGGGGTGTAGTGAATGTCGAACTCGACCGATTCACCCGAGGTGACGATGCGCTCCTCGGCGAAGTCGATGTTGAAGACGGGGTTGGTCTCGTCGATGAAGGTGCCGACCTTCGCGTTGTTGCCGCTGACCTTGCTGAACTTCTGAATGACGAGCGTGCTCAGACCGACGTTCTGCACGGTCAGCTTCTGCGTCACGTCTTTGCCCATCGAGACGGTGCCGAAATCGTAGACGCCGTTGTCGCCGGAGAGCTGCGTGTTGGTGCTGGGATCGGTATAGATCACGCGCACTTCGCCAAAGCCCTTGGGCGTCGGGGGCGCGCCACAGCGGCAGCCCTGAGCAGCAGCGAGAACTGAGGCGAACACCATCAGCTTCAGCTTGAGCGACGACGATTTCATCTGGTTGGTCTCCATCGTACGGGCGCGAAGTTTGTTGGAGAGGAACCCGGCGCGTCCTCGACAAACTCGAAACGATTCAGTGCACTTGGCACAAACCCAAAGGAACGGTCAACTGGTTGTCGTGACCGCTTCGGGTGCGCTTTGTAAATCACAGTGGCACCCGTCGACGCCTTGCTCCAAAGAGTCCCACGCCATGGCAACCGCACGAGCCGAATACGACGCCCGCGTCACGCAGTACCGCGCGGAGCTGGTGGCGCTGGACCGCAGCGGCAGCCGGTTGGCGAACCTGCGCACGGTCGCCTTTCTCGCCTTCGTGGCCCTCAGCTTCGCGGTCGGCTTCGACAAAATTCCCCGGTGGGGTTTGCTGGGCGCCCTGGTGTCACTTGCGGGTTACATCGCGCTCGCCGTGGTGCACGCCGGGGTCATTCGCCGCGAAGACTTCGCGAAGATGCGCCTCTCGTTGAACGAGCGCGGGCTGCTGCGCCTGCAGGGCCGCTGGCACGACTTTCCTTCCACCGGTGAGGGCCGGGTGCCCGAAGGTCACCTCTACGGTGGCGACCTCGACATCACCGGGCGCGGCAGCCTCTTTCAGCGCCTCGACGACACCGGCACCGCGGCAGGCGAGAAGCGGCTGCTCGAGTGGTTGCTGACGCCCGGAGACAACGCCGCGGCGATCGCGGCCCGGCAGGACGCGGTGCGTGAGCTGGGGCCGCTGATCGACTTCCGCCAGAGCCTCGTTTCCGAAGCGCGCATGGCCGGCAAGAAAGACAAGGCCGACCCCACGAAGTTTCTGAGCTGGGCCGAGGCGCCCTCGACGCTCACCGCGATTCGCTGGGCCTTTCCGGTGGCGCACGTGCTTCCGGTGCTGACCATCGGGAGCGGATTGCTCGCCGCGAACGATCTCATTCCCAACGCCCTTCTCTTCTGGATTGGGCTCCTCATTCAGATCGCGATCGTGGTGGCGACGCGCAAGCCGATCGGCGCCATGTGGGAAGCGCTGGCGATGGGTGAGCACGGCTTCATTCGGTTCGAAGAGACGTTCGCGGCGATCGACGCGCAGAAGTTCCAGGGGGCGCGGCTGGCGGCCTTACAAAAAGGCCTGATGGACGGCCCGCCCGTGTCCACCCGGTTGCGGCAGTTCGCGCGAATGATGGGCTTTGCCGAGCTCAAACACTCCGGGCAGATGCACCCGATCATCAACGCGTTGACGTTGTGGGATCTGCTGGTGCTCTTTCGCATCGATCGCTGGCGCGAGACCAACGGCAAGGGCGCGCGGCAGTGGTTCGAGTCGCTCGCCGAGCTGGAAGCGCTCTCGTCGTTCGCCACGTGGCACTTCGAGCGGCCGGAAGATGCGTTCCCGCAAGTCGACGACGGGCCGGTTCACCTCGAAGCGACCGAGTTGGGCCACCCGCTGCTCGAGAAGCCGGTGCGCAACGACGTGACCTTCGCCTCGCCCGGAGCGGCGCTGGTGATCACCGGCTCGAACATGAGCGGCAAGACCACCTTGATGCGCGCGACCGGCCTGAACACCGTGATGGCGCTCGCGGGCCTGCCGGTGTGCGCGAGCTCGATGAAGGTCTCCCGGGTGCAGGTGCTCACCAGCATGCGCGTCAAAGACTCGCTCGAGCGCGGCGTCTCGTACTTCTACGCCGAAGTGCAGCGCATCAAGACCGTGCTCGACACCGCCAAAGCACATCGTGATCGCTGCCTGTTCTTCCTCGACGAGCTCTTCATGGGCACCAACGCGAAGGAACGGCAAATCGCCTCGCGGCAGCTCTTGTTGATGCTGCTGGACCTCGGCGCCGCGGGCGCGGTGACGACCCACGATCTGTCGATCTGCGAGTTGTCGAAGGAACGGCCCGAGACCGTTCGCAACGTGCACTTCCGCGACGAAGTGAAGGAGGGCGAAATGACGTTCGATTACCGGTTGCGCGAGGGCGTGGTGCAGACCACCAACGCCCTCGAGGTGCTGCGGCGCGCGGGGGTGCAAATTGGCTGAGGTCTTCGCTTGTACGGCGGTGCACCCGCTGCCCGATGGAGAGGTGCGCCTGCTGGGCGCGGTCAGCTGCGTCACCGGCGCGATGACCCGGGTCGAGCTCGGTGGCCGGCGGCTGTTGGTCGATTGCGGCATCGGCCAGGGCCGCGAAGCGCGCGACTTCAGCTTCCCCGACGCGGCCCGAGACGTCGACGCGGTGCTGCTCACGCACGGGCATCTCGATCACATCGGCTCGCTGCCGTACCTGCTCGACGGCGGCTTCGAGAAACCGATCTTCGCCACGCAGGCCACGCTCGCCATCACCCGGCTCTCGCTCGAAGACGCACTCTCGATGCAGCGCGCGACCTTTCGGGACACCAGCGCGCTGCTCGCGAGGTTCGATCGCCTCGCGCAGCCGGTGCCCTACGACGGCGCCCGACAGGCGGTGCCCGGCCTCGACTTCACCTTCCGCGAGGCGGGTCACATTCTGGGCTCGGCCTCGATCGACGTCAGCAGCACCAAGAGCCGCGTCATCCTCTCGGGGGATCTCGGCCGTCCGGGATCTCCGCTGCTCAAAGACGCCTTCTCGGCCTGGCCCGCGGGCCGCGCCGTCGACCTGGTGGTGATGGAATCGACCTACGGAGAGCGCGAGCACGAGCACGGCCACGACGACATCGAGAAGAAGTTGCTCGAGGTGGTCACTCAAACGGTGGCGCGAAAGGGGAAGCTCTTCATTCCCGCCTTCGCCATCGGCCGCACGCAGGTGATCCTCTACTTCTTGAACCACCTGGTGGAATCGGGCCGCCTGCCCAGAGTCCCCGTCGCGCTCGACACGCCGCTCGGCTTACTGATGACGGAGACCTATTCGAAGTTCGAGAAGCTCTACGACACCGAGACGCTGGCGCAGATCGCGCGAGGTGATGCGCCGCTCGACTTCGAGGCCCTCTACGCCTCTCGCCGCGGGGCTGACTCGGCGCGGCTGCGTGACACGCCCGGGCCGCTGATCATCATCGCGGGCTCGGGAATGCTCACGGGCGGCCGCATCGTCAATCACCTCGTCGATGGCGGGCTGGCCGATGAGCGCAACACCCTGCTCTTCGCGGGGCATCAGGCCGAAGGAACTCCCGGCCGGCGCATTCAGAACGCCGCGAAGCAAGGCGGGTCGGTGTGGCTCGATCACCAGGAAGTCCCGGTGCGGTGCCACATCGATACCCTGCAAGGGCTCTCGGCCCACGCTGACCGCAAGGAACTCAAGGCCTGGCTCGGTGCGATCCCCGAAGTGCGGCGGGTCGGGCTTCACCACGGAGAGGTCAGCGCGCAGCGGGCGCTGGTGAACTTCCTGCGCTGAAGCGCTACTTCACGGCCTCGATCGCGGGCCCCGAAGGCGCAGAGGGCGCCGCCGGGTTGGCCGCGCGGGGCTCGATGCGCACCGTCACCACCCGCGGGCCATCGGTGTTCACCGTGACCACGCGGTAGTCATCCATCATCCACACGTCGCCGCTCACCGGCACGCGGCCCAGCTTCGCCATCAGGAAGCCGGCGATGGTGGTGACCTGGGTCTTGTCGACGTCGAACTCCACCTCGAGGGTGTGTTCGATGTCGTCGAGCTGCGCGGTGCCAGGCAGCTCGAGCTTGCCGCCCGGCAGCTTCTGCATCGGCTCGACCTTGCGCCCAAGCTCGGCGACCTTGCCCACCAATTCCGCGACCACGTTGGCCAGGGTGATGAGCCCCGAAGTGCCGCCGTGCTCGTCGACCACCACGGCGATCTGCTTGTTGCGCCGCTTGAACTCGTTGAGCAGCTGATCGAGCGTGATGTTCTCGGGCACGAAGAGCACCGGCCGCTGCACCTGCGCCAGCGACTTCAGCTCGTGCCGGCCGTGCAGATAGAAGAGGTCCTTCACGTTCACCAGGCCCTCGACGCGATCGAGCGAGCCGCGAATCACCGGCACCCAGGTGTGGCCCGCCGCGTAGGCCGCGGCCAGGTTCTCCTCGAGGCTCAATTCGAGATCGAGCGCCTTCATCTGGGAGCGCGGCACCAGCACCTGCCGGGCCGTCTTTTCCATCATCGACAATGCGCGCTGCAGCAGCTCGGCCTGCTGCTTCTGCAGCCCGCCCGCTTCCGCCGACGAGGTGAAGATCATGCGCAGCTCGTCTTGAGAGAGCGCCTCTTCGTGCTCGGCGTTGGCGCCATCGAGCCCCAGCAGCTTGAGCACCAGCTTGGTGCCGCCGTTGAGCAGCGCGATCACCGGGTAGAACAGCACGTAGAAGACGCGCATCGGCCAGGCCAGGAAGAGCGCCGTGCCTTCTGCCCGGGTGATGGCGACCGTCTTGGGCACCTGCTCACCGACGACGATGTGGAGGAAGGTGATCACCCCGAACGCCAGGATGACGCCGATGGTGTGCGCGATCGCCTGCGCGGTGTCCCCCGACGGGGCGACCTGCAGCACCAAAGGTTCGATCAACCGCGCGAAAGCGGGCTCGCCCACCCAGCCCAGGCCCAGCGAAGCGAGCGTGATGCCCACCTGCGAAGCCGAGAGCCAGATGTCGAGGTTCTTGCGCATGGTGAGCGCGAGGGCCGCGCCCGACTTCTCCTGTTCCACCAGGGTCTCGAGCTGCGTCTGACGCACCTTCACCAGCGCGAACTCGATCGCCACGAAGAAGGCGTTGGCGAGCACCAGGCCGAGCGCGAGGAACACCGAGGCGAACTGCATCAGCGCAGGGCCTCGAAGTCGGCCTCGCCCTCCAGGGCTTCGAACATCGGGTCGGCTTTGAGCCAGCTGCTGACCTTCACCCGATCGACCTTGAGCGCGAGCTTCAGGTTCTCGATGGCGTCGGCCTTGCGGCCCCACTGCGCGTAGAGCGCCGCGAGGTTGTAGACGAGCAACAGATCGTCGCCCTTGAGCGCCTTGGCCTTGTCGTACGCGCGCTCGGCCTCGGCGTAGAAGCCCTTCTGCGCGTAGCAGATGCCGAGGTCGAGCCAGGCTTCGAAGTTCTCGGGCTCCATGCGGGTGACGTCTTTGAGCTGGGTGATGGCCGAGCGGTAATCGCCCTCGTCCATCTGTAGACCGGCGAGCTCGTGCCGCGGGAAAGGATCACTCGGGTCGAGCTCGATCGCGGTGCGCAGCTCTTTGACCGCGTCTTCGGGGCGGCCGGCATCGGCGTAGGTGAGGCCCAGGTTCAGGTGCGCGTCGGGGTAGTCGGACTCGAGCTCGATCGCCGTCTGGTACTCGCTGATCGCGAAGTCGAGGCCGTGGGCCGAGAGAAAGCAGGCGAGGTTGTAGTGCGCGGTGGCGCTGTCGGGCTCGAGGCGCAGTGACACCAGGTACGCGTCGAGCGCCTCGCGAAACTGCTTCTTCTCGGCAAACACCGTCGCCAGGTTGTCGTGCGCGTGCGAGGAGTTGGGATCGAGCTCGATCGCCTTCTTGAATTCTTTCAAGGCCTCGTCGAGCCAGCCGCGATCAGCCAGCTCGATGCCTCTCGAGTTGTGCTCGTCGGATGAAGCGATGGAGTCTTTCTCGCGGGCCATGCAGGATGCTCACTAACAAGAATGATCGCCCTCGTCCTGCCACTGTTTCTAGCCGTCGCTCCCCCTGAAGTGACGGTGCTCGTCTCGGGCGACGTGACGCTCGGCTACCACTACGAGGAATACGTCGACGAGCAGGTGAAGAAAGGCAAGCCGCGCGACGCGATGGTGGCCTGGGGCTTTGACAACGTGCGGGCCCTCACCACCAGGGCCGACGTGTTCGTGGTCAACCTGGAGTGCCCCTTCACCGAGCGCGGCGAGAAGATCCCCAAGAACTTCAACTTCCGCGCGAAACCCGAGCTGGTGGCGGCGCTGGTCTCCGGCGGCGTCGACGTGGTGAGCCTCGCGAACAACCACATGATCGACTACGGCCCCGAAGGCCTGTTCGACACCGTGAGCACGCTCGATACGAACGGCATCGTTCACTTCGGCGCCGGCCGCACGCTCTCAGAGGCGCGGG
>JAYVNA010000159.1:0-2038 GCA_043758715.1 Archangium sp. | reverse complement strand
CCAGCGGCGAAGGCAGCAGGCGCGCGCCTCCGCGGCGGCGCAGGGGAAGAAGCCGATGGTGATTCGGGCGCTCCTCGAGGCTCCGAGGAACCTGTGGGTGCGCAGCTCGGACCTCAACGTCGAGCTGGGGCTCAGCGAAGACTTCCGGGTGGAATTCAACGAGGGCCTGCGCCTGTTCGGTGAGGCGCGCGTGCTGCGCGGCAACGTCGAGGTGATCGGCCGCGAGTTCACGGTCTCCCGGGGCAGCGATGCGCGCTTCGCAGGCCCGCCGGCCCAGCCCTACGTCAACGTGAGCGCGCTGCACGTGAACGCCCGCGAGCAGGTGAAGATCACGGTCAGCGTCTCGGGCAAGGGCACCGATCTGGGCATCAAGGCCTCGAGCGAGCCGCCGATGCCCGAATCAGACATCTACGCGGTGCTCGCCACCGGCAGGCGCAACCTCAAGACCAGCGGCGGCGCGACCTTGTCACCCGGGCAGGCGGCGTCGGTGGTGGGTCAGCTCGCCGCCAGCCAGCTCAAGACCGTCATCGCCAAGAAGCTGCCGATCGACGTGTTCAACTTCGATACCAGCGACAACTTCGAGAAGGTGAAGCTCGACGTCGGCAAGTACCTCTCTGACGTGGTGTACCTGGGCGGCTCGGTCGACATCGGCGCCAAGCGCGAGCGCGGTGAAAACGTCTGGGCCGGGCGAATCGAGCTGCAGGTGACGAAGTCGGTGTCACTCGAGGCGTACGCGGGTGACGCGTTGAGCTTCGGGGCCGATGCGATGTGGTCGCGCGATTTCTAAACCGCCCGCTTTGGCTCCTTGTTCATGAGGGCGTTTGCCTTCCGCCCTCACTTCTTCGGCAACTCCAGCTCGGTGCGCACGTCCCACAGCTCGGGGAAGAACGTCAGCCCCAGCGCCCGCTGCAGGAACGTCACCCCTGACGAGCCACCGGTGCCCATCTTGAGCCCGATGATGCGGTGCACCGTCTTCATGTGGCGAAAGCGCCAGAGCTGAAACCGCTCTTCCACGTCGACCAGCTTTTCCGCCATCTCGTACGCCGCCCAGTTCCCCTCGGGCTGCTCGTAGACGTGCTTGAAGATCTTCACGATGGCGTCGCTCTTTACGTACGGCTGGGTGAAGTCGCGCTGCACGTGATCCTCAGGCACCGGGTGGCCCTTCCGGTGGAGAAACCGCAGGAACTCGTCGTAGAGGCTCGGCTGCTCGAGCCGCGCCTTGAGCCACGCATGAATCTCGGGCGAGTCGCGGTGCGGCAGCAGCGAGTTCGCGTCTTTGTTTCCGAGCATGAACTCGATCGCCCGGTACTGGTAGCTCTGAAACCCCGAGCTCTTGCCCAGCGCATCTCGAAACGTCAGGTACTCGCTGGGCGTCATGGTCTCGAGCACCGCCCACTGCTCGAACAACATTCGCTGAATGTGAGCGATGCGCGCGAAGATCTTGAAGGTGGCCGAGAGATCATCGCGCTTCACGCAATCGAGCGCGCGATCGAGCTCGTGGAGCATCAACTTCATCCACAGCTCGCTGGTCTGATGCTGAATGATGAACAACATCTCGTCATGCTGGGTCGAGCGCGGCGATTGCGCATCGAGCAGCCGGTCGAGCTTCAGGTAGCCCGCGTAGGTCTCCTGCCGCGCCAGGTCGACGTGAATGCCCTTCTCGAGTTCGCGCGGCTCAGTCATGGCTGTCTTCTGCGCGACTCGGGCCCAAAAGAAAAGCGGCCCGGGGGTTGAGTTCCCCGGGCCGGATTCACTGGTTCAGGAAATCGGGTGCGGCTTACTTGCGCTTCTTCGCCTCAGCGAGCGCCTTGGCACCGGCGCGGCCGCGGGGCAGCGCGATGTTCTTCACCGAAGCAGGCGAAGCGTCAGCCACCCAGTCAGACGGCAAGCGGCCCGTGCGATCGAGCATGCGGAACTTCTGGTAGTGCGCCGCGCAGTACCCACGGCTGCGAGCGGGACGGCCGCACCCGATGACCGCGCACTCACGCGTGTCAGTCGAAGCCCTGCGGCCCGGCTTGGCACCGCCGGCGACCTTCAC